>NZ_JAOWGQ010000040.1:0-43680 GCF_030333085.1 Citrobacter sp. Cpa228
ATTTTTGCACTGCGGCAGCTGCACGATTTATCGTTTCTACCAAACCAACGTTATAAAATAACGCAAAACCACATCCAAGTTAGATTTGTGTTTGCATTTTAGCCAAATAAGTGGCACTTCATCTTGCATTCATAGGTCTAATGTAAAGGATGTAATTCTAAGGGAAATAAGTGTGAAACCGCGCCTTTTCCCGATACTGGTACTTGGGTAAAACCGATGATGACGCTGCCGGCTATCAACACTGACGCCAGCAAGCATGAGAAAGAACAGATAAGCCGGACTGTTCAGGAAATGTTTGAAGAGGCTGAGTTCTGGTTAGTCAGTGAATAAGATTCTGCCCGCTACAGCACTAGCTGTAGCGGGGTCATGAACCACCTACAGGGAATTTCTTATACAGCGTTGAAACACCAACATCGTATATGATCGCTACCTGCTTTCTGTCCATGCCACTTTTTATCAATCTCCCCATCTGGGCCCACTCATCATCACTAAACTTTGGCCTCCTTCCACCTATCCTCCCTTCTGTGCGTGCGGCTGCTAAACCAGCTCGGGTGCGTTCGACAATAAGCTCCCTTTCCATTTCGGCCAGTGCACCCATAACATGAAAGAAGAATCTCCCCATAGGCGTACTCGTATCGATGCTATCGGTCAGGCTCCGGAAGTTAACTCCTTTCTCCCGCAATTCCTCCACCAACCCAACAAGATGTCGCATGCTTCGCCCGAGCCGATCCAGCTTCCATACTACCAGCGTATCGCCCTCAGATAGCGTCCGTAGCACCTTTTTTAATCCAGGTCTGTCGGACACCTTACCGCTGATCTTGTCTTCGAAAATCAGCTCACATCCTGCACTTTCGAGCGCGTTTCGCTGGAGTGCTGTGTTCTGGTCATTTGTTGATACTCTCACGTAACCAATAAGCATGTATTTCCTTCCTACAAAAGGCCGGAATCATGCCACCTGAGCGATAATTGATCATTATTAAAAATGTTCTTTTCTAATAAAAAACATAAAGAAATATTTGTTTTAGCCGATAATCTGTTTTAACTGTATGTATTTGATTCACGACAGATAGTAGAATGTATGTTGTTACATAGGGTCAGGCATATAAAGAGGTCGGTGTGAAGAATAACCACAATTTAAAACGAATTAAGCCTTATGTGATATCAATCACGTTTTCATTTTTTATTTTTTTCTCATTGTCTGAGATTTCAATGTATTATATATACAAGGAGAGGATTGCATCATATACAGAACGAGTTTTGAATAGAAGCGTTAGTCTCATTCAACAGATTGATAAAATAAATAATAGTTATGAAATATTTAATGCTTATAGTCCTTGTAGTGAACTACAACTTCATGCTCTAAGAGTGGCCTTATGGCCCTATGCTCTTATAAAAGATATATCATTTATTTCAAATGGTGCAGTCATATGTAGTGCTTTATGGGGGGTGTTGCCAGCACCATTGCTTCTCAATATCTATGATAGAAAAGTTGAAAAGGACAATGTAACTTGGTTTTTTGGTGTGTTACTGGAAAATAATGTAAAAGCTGATTTGCTAAGCAATCAAAAATTAGCCATAACGATTTCACCATTTGCATTTAATAGATTTGTTACAGACCATGAAGAGAAGGGGTTTTCTGCAATTGTAGGTGACAGAGATCATTCGCTTCATTTGTTCAAACTTGGTGAGCAGGTCGATCTTCTTGAAGAGGCTCAGCATGATAAATCCTACCAACTAGGACTTATTACCACGCAAAGCTGTAATAAAAATAATAATGTCTGTGTCATGGGGGGAGTTAAATTTCCGTGGATGAGTTTCGATAGTTGGTTAACGATGTTGTTGATTTCCTTTACATCTATTGTAACCGGTGTTCTTCTGGGTGGTTTTTATAATCAAAGAGTTGCACGTAAGCAATCATTAGTTTCAAGATTAAAAAATGCGATAAGAAGCGAATCATTATATCTTGTGTATCAACCTATTTATAAAATAAAAACCGGAAAAATTATTGGTGTGGAAGCACTAATTAGATGGGATGATCATGATATTGGTAGCATTCCTCCTGATATTTTTATCCCTATCGCAGAGAAGCATGGTTTAATCCAGGGAATAAGTGATTTTGTATTTCGAATGGCAGTAAAGCAAACCATGTCTCTTTCTGAGGAATTTGATATTTTTATAAGCATTAATGTTAGTTCTCAAGACCTTCTGTCGGAATCATTTCAAGAAAAAGTGTTTCAGATGATTGATGAATCAAATATAAAACCTGGTATGATAATGATGGAGCTAACAGAAAGGCAGAGCGCGGAAATAAATTCCCTCCAAAAGGTTATTTCTTTATTTAATAATAAAGGTATATCAATAGCTATTGATGATTTCGGGACTGGTCATTCAAATTTAAACTGGCTATCAAATTTACAAATAGATGAAATTAAAATTGATAAGTCAATTACAGATTCTATTGGTAAACCCTCTGTAAATAATAATATCGTATCAGGATTGGTGGAGATATTTAAAGATATAACTAACAAAGTCGTTTTCGAAGGTGTCGAGACATCAACTCAGGTGAAATATTTAACTGAAATGTTCCCTGAGTGCGGTGTCCAAGGATGGTATTACTCACAGCCACTATCTATAGATAAATTGACAAAGTTAGTAAATAATATTAATGGGGTTTAATATGTATTGCATTGTTTTTATTGTTTAATTTTATATAAGATACGTGTAACCGTGTACCATATAAATTTAACAGCTGAACTTTAATATCTCGTGCCGAATATAGTTGACTAGTTGGTTCGAGATTGAGTGAAATGTCGCGTACAGCTTCTTCAGATTGCAGGCGAGATAGTCTTCACGCGTCATTGACTGGGAAAATTTTCCACACATTTTCACCTGCAGGTTGTACTTTGAAGTATAGGTTTTAGCTCAGAAAGTGTTGGTATATTAACTATGGATAAACGCGTATATAGTTGAATTTTATGGAGTGGAAATATTGTTGATATACCAGCATGAAAAGTTAAGTTATTGAAAATATTGCCAATAAAATCGGTCTCGAAAACCGGAGTAGGGGCAACTCTACCGGGGGTTCAAATCCCCCTCTCTCCGCCACTATTCAAACACTTGCACGCCTTGCTTTCAACGACAGCAGTCACGGATGTTTTTTTCTTTGAGTATCCTCACAAGTTTGTCGTTCTATTGCCTTCGCGACATAAAAATCCGCTTCAAAATAAACAAAAGCCCGCTTCATATGAAGCAGGCCTGATACGTATTGTGCAAAATTAGAACTGGTAGACTAAACCAACGGCAACGATGTCGTCAGTCGCGATACCATTGCTTTCATAGAAGCTGTCGTCTTCGTCCAGCAGGTTGATTTTGTAATCAACGTAGGTGGACATGTTTTTGTTGAAGTAGTAAGTCATACCCACATCAACATATTTGACCAGGTCTTTGTCAACGTAACGCCAGTTACCATGGCTCACTTCCTGACCACCTAAATCACTGCCCTTGGACTGCAGGTAAGCGATGGACGGACGCAGACCGTAATCGAACTGGTATTGAGCCACAACTTCAAAGTTTTGCGTTTTGTTTGCGATACCGCCATTGCTTTCGCCATTACCGCCGCCGTAGTAGGTCATGTTGCGGGTTTCCGCATACATCGCTGCCAGATAAATATCATTGGCATCATATTTCGCACCAATGGTCCAGGCATCAGCTTTGTCACCGCCAGCATAGTTGTTACGGCTATTAATGCCATCGTTGTAACCGCGAGCAACCTGGTCATTAGTGCGATCAGAACTGGAGTACGCCGCACCGAGGCTTAAACCGAAGTCAAAGTCATAAGAGGTGGACATACCGAAACCGTCGCCGTTTTCTTTCGCCAGTTTGCGGTTTTCACTATTACCAGAACCTTCCTGACCTACGCTGCTACCTTCATTATTACCCTGATACTGCAGGGCGAAGTTCAGGCCATCAGCCAGACCAAAGAAGCCGTGGTTACGATAAGTAGCAACGCCGTTGGTACGACCCAGCATATACACGTCGGTCTGAGTGTAAGTATCACCACCGAATTCTGGCAGCATATCGGTCCAGGCTTCAACGTCGTACACGACGCCATAGTTACGACCGTAATCGAAGGTGCCGTTTTCAGCAAAGCCCAGGCCTGCGAAAGCCAAACGAGTCCAGGAATCGCCTTTGTCACCTTCGGTGCCGTTAGCCTGAACGTTATATTCCCACTGACCGTAGCCAGTCAGCATATCGTTGATCTGCGTTTCGCCCTTAAAGCCCAGACGCGCATAAGTTTGATCGCCGTCGCTGCCTGCATCGTCAGAGAAATAACGCAGGCCATCGACTTTTCCGTACAGATCCAGTTTATTGCCGTTTTTATTATAAATTTCAGCCGCATTTGCTGCGCCTGCAGTTAATAAAGCTGGGAGAAGCAGTGCCAGTACTTTTCTTTTCATTATGTATTCCCTTTATTTAATAATTAAAATGAATATGTAGTGATGTCCTGAAAACTACATTTCGATACTATCTATGAAGTTCATTTAATTTAAAATATAACATGTAACAATTATATTTTAAATATTTCAAAATGTTTCCATTTGAATATTTTAAATTATTTTTATATGTTTTTGTTGTTTTTATTCAACACGCAAATGTATATTTATCAATTGGTTTATGCTTATGGTTTTAGTATTTGTTATGTGTATTTTATGTGCTTTTATTATTATTGCTCGTGCTTTCTGGGTAATTTTTTATCAATGCTGCATGCAGAAATTATAAATTGATATTCGTTATAAATATTATTTAATAATTGAATTTTGCTATAAAAGAGGGCAGACAGTGGTTCGGAGTAAAAATTATTGCTAAGGTGGTTTTCTTTATGTAAAGGGAGAGAGCATGGAACTCCACGACTGGCAGTCGCGATTTGAAGCCTGGTTACGTGAAAATCATTCAGAGCACGACGCTGCCCACGACATCTTTCACTTTCGCCGCGTGTGGAAGACGGCTCAAAAGCTGAGCACGGATGCGAACGTAGACTGGCTGGTGGTGCTGACGGCGTGCTACTTCCATGATCTCGTCAGTTTGCCGAAGAATCATCCCGATCGCCATCGTTCGTCGGTACTGGCAGCCCAGGAAACCCGTCGCGTTTTGATGCACGATTTCCCTGATTTTCCACAACAAAGAATACCTGCCGTGTGCCATGCCATTGAGGCGCACAGCTTCAGCGCCAAAATCATACCAGAAACCCCGGAAGCCAAAATCGTGCAGGATGCTGACCGGCTTGAGGCGCTGGGGGCTATCGGTCTGGCGCGCGTGTTCGCCGTTTCTGGCTCGCTGGGTGTGGCATTGTTTGATGCGGAGGATCCGTTTGCCCGGCAGCGCAACCTGGATGATAAACAGTACGCGCTTGATCATTTCCAGACCAAACTGCTGACGCTGCCACTGACAATGCAAACTGAACAAGGGCGGCATTTGGCACAGCATAATGCTGACTTTTTATTGACGTATATGGCAAAACTCAGCGCAGAATTAAAAGGAGAATATGAAATGTTGGATCTTGCGGCGATTCAACCCCTTAAAGCATATCAGTAGTCGTCATTGCTGAAACGTCAATTGCACCAATTTATGTTAACCTGTCGACTATCCATTTCGGCCGGTTAAACGTATGCAGGATAATTTTTCAGTAGCAGGCTCCATGAAACCGATGACAGATGATACCGGAGTTACCGTTCAGGTGATTTTGGCTAAGTTGCTTGAAATATACGATGTGAAAACGCTGGTTGCTCATCTTAATGGCGTCGGCGAAAACCACTGGAGTCCGGCCATCTTTAAGCGTGTGGTCGCCAATCAAACATGGCATCGCCTCAGCGATCGTGAGTTTGCTCACCTGTATTCTTTACTCCCGACGCCGCCTGCGCATCATCCACATTATGCTTTTCGCTTTATCGATCTTTTTGCTGGTATTGGCGGGATTCGTCGCGGTTTTGAAGCGATTGGCGGGCAGTGCGTGTTTACCAGCGAGTGGAACAAGCATGCGGTGCGCACCTACAAGGCGAATCACTACTGCGATCCTCTGCAGCACCACTTTAATGAAGATATTCGTGATATCACCCTCAGCCATCATGAGGGGGTGAGTGACGAGCAGGCTGCAGAACATATTTGTCAACATGTTCCCGAGCATGATGTCCTGCTGGCCGGCTTCCCTTGCCAGCCATTTTCTCTGGCGGGTGTATCAAAGAAAAACGCGTTAGGGCGTGCCCACGGTTTTGCCTGTGATACGCAAGGCACGCTTTTTTTTGACGTGGTGCGAATTATCGACGCGCGGCGACCGGCTATATTTGTGCTCGAAAACGTTAAAAATCTGAAGAGTCATGACCAGGGAAAAACCTTTCGCATCATTATGCAAACGCTGGATGAACTGGGCTATGACGTGGCGGATGCAGCAGATAATGGCCCGGATGATCCGAAGATTATCGATGGGCAACATTTTTTACCCCAGCATCGCGAACGTATCGTGCTCGTCGGCTTCCGACGTGATCTGAGCCTGAAGTCAGACTTTACGTTGCGCGATATTGTCAGCCGCTACCCTCAGCGTCGAACGACGCTCGCAGAGCTGCTTGAACCGACCGTTGATGCGAAATATGTGCTGACACCGGTCCTGTGGAAATACCTGTATCGCTATGCGAAAAAACATCAGGCACGGGGCAATGGGTTTGGCTACGGTATGGTCTATCCCGGTAACCCCGATAGCGTAACGCGTACATTATCCGCACGTTACTATAAGGATGGGGCTGAAATTTTGATAGACCGTGGCTGGGATATGGCGCTGGGTGAACAGGATTTCGATGATCCCGCCAATCAGCGACATCGTCCTCGTCGATTAACGCCAAGAGAGTGCGCTCGCCTGATGGGGTTTGAGTCTCCTCAGGGTTACCAGTTTCGCATTCCGGTATCAGATACCCAGGCTTACCGCCAGTTCGGTAATTCGGTGGTCGTTCCGGCATTTGCGGCGGTAGCCAAACTGCTGGAGCCGAAGATCAAACAGGCTGTTGCACTCCGTGAGAAAGAACAGCAGCATGGCAGACGTTCACGATAAGGCGACACGCAGTAAAAATATGCGGGCGATAGGAACCCGCGATACGGCGATCGAAAAACGTCTGGCCGACATCCTGACGGAGCAGGGGGTAACGTTTCGCGTGCAGGATGCGACGTTGCCCGGCCGCCCCGATTTCGTGGTGGATGATTATCGTTGTGTTCTCTTTACCCACGGCTGTTTTTGGCATCAGCACAACTGCTATCTCTTTAAAGTCCCGGCAACCCGCACGGCGTTCTGGCTGGAGAAGATAGGAAAAAACGTGGTACGTGATAAGCGGGACTGCGAAAAATTGCAGTCGTTGGGATGGCGGGTCTTGATTGTCTGGGAGTGCGCCCTGCGTGGGCGTGAGAAACTGGATAACGAGGCGCTGTCTGAACGGGTTATCGAGTGGATCTGCGGCGGCGGTGCCACTGCGCAGATCGACACTCAGGGCATTCATTTACTGTAACGACTTTTCCGATGGGGCTGCGACCGCGTCAGCTTTGACCGGGAATAAGTATTTCCCCAGCGTCACCAATACCACGGCAAAAACAATGACTCCGAGCGCCAGCCACTCGATCAACGCCAGGCTTTCACCTCCCAGTCCCGTACCTAACAGAACCGCCACTACCGGGTTGACATAGGCATAGCTGGTGGCTAACGCCGGGCTTACATTACGGATAAGGAACATATAAGCGTTAATCGCAATAATTGAGCCGAACAGGGCGAGGTATGCCACCGCCATAAAACCGGAGAAGGTTGGCATCGTGGTCAGCTTTTCTCCACTGAGCAGCGATGCGCACATCAGCACAATACCCGCGGCTAACATTTCAATAGCTCCGGCCATCATGCCAACGGGCAAGGTTATGCGTGAGCCGTACACGGAGCCAAACGCCCAGCTCATTGAACCAATCAGGATTAATACCGCCCCCCAGGGATTACCATTCAAGTTACCACCGCTGTTCAGCATGATGATCCCGGCGAGTCCAATTGCGATCCCCATCCATTCCAGTTTGCGCGTTTTGATGCCAAAAAAGTGACTAAAGCACAACGTAAACAGCGGGACGGTGGCAACCACTACGGCGGCTATACCGGAAGGAACATTTTGATGTTCTGCAACGGTAACCAGCCCATTACCCACGGCCAGCAGCAGGATACCAATTAACGCGGCGTTCAGGAGCTGGCGCAGAGGCGGTAGCTTGTGTCCGCGAAGAAGTAAAAAAAATGTTAATAACACTCCAGCAGAGAGAAAACGTACGCCAGCCATCATCAACGGCGGCCAGCTTTCTACGCCAATGCGAATAACGAAGTACGTGGAACCCCAAATGATGTACAGCGCGAATAGCGCACTGAAAAGCGGTAACAATTGCCTGAAACGCATAATCCCTCACGGTGGAAATAAAAAGGTGCAACATAGTAAACGTCAAAACTATCATGCTGGCGAGACTTATAATTGCCTGCCGTTGTTAAATATTTGTTGACCAGAAAGGTCTGTTTCAGCATGGCGTGTTTTACTTCATACTTATGGCTGCAAAAAAATAATATTGAGGGTTAAAATTTTGGCAGGAAGTAGCTTACTCACCTTGCTTGATGACATCGCCACGCTCCTGGACGATATCTCAGTGATGGGAAAACTGGCCGCGAAAAAAACGGCGGGTGTGCTGGGAGACGATTTGTCGCTTAACGCGCAACAGGTGTCGGGCGTGCGGGCGAACCGCGAGCTTCCGGTGGTCTGGAGTGTAGCCAAAGGATCTTTCGTCAACAAAGTTATCCTGGTGCCGCTGGCGCTATTGATCAGCGCCTTCATTCCATGGGCGATCACGCCCTTATTGATGATTGGCGGGGCGTTCCTCTGTTTTGAGGGCGTGGAAAAAGTGCTTCACACCCTGGAAGCGCGAAAACACCAGGAAACACCGGAAGAACGCCAGCAACGTCTGACGTCTCTTGCCGCACAGGACCCGCTGACGTTTGAGAAAGATAAAATCAAAGGGGCGGTACGTACCGACTTTATTTTATCTGCAGAGATAGTGGCCATCACGTTGGGTATTGTGGCGGATGCGCCATTGTTGAATCAGGTCCTGGTTTTGTCGGGTATTGCTTTGGTGGTGACCGTTGGCGTGTATGGTCTGGTCGGTATTATTGTGAAGCTCGATGATATTGGCTACTGGCTGGCAGAAAAGCGCAGCGCACTTGCTCAGGCTCTGGGTAAAGGATTGCTGGTGGTTGCTCCCTGGCTCATGAAATCACTTTCCGTGGTTGGCACGCTGGCGATGTTTTTAGTCGGCGGCGGCATTGTGGTACACGGTATTGCGCCGCTGCATCATGCGATTGAGCAATTTGCCCAACAGCAGAGTTCATTCATTGCTCTGATGCTTCCGACTCTGCTGAACCTGGTGCTCGGCTTTATTATCGGTGGGTTCGTGGTACTGCTGGTAAATATGGTAGCCAGGTTACGCGGAGTTTCGCACTAATTGTCGCGTACCGAATTACGCAAAACGTCTCTTTGTCGTCTAAGGTGAAAAGGTTTCTCTTGATACAGGAGGCGGGTATGGTCTTTTCTGTCAGTGAGGAAGTCACCGCGAAAGAAGGTGGCCCACGCATGATCGTTACCGGGTATGCCTGCGGAATGGTGGAGTGCCGCTGGTATGACGGTTTTGGCGTCAAACGGGAGGCATTTCGTGAAGATGAACTGGTTCCTGGCGAACGCAGTCCACTACGCAGGATGCCTGAATACCGCAGGCTGGCGTAACCTGGTGATCTCTCAACCATTAGTTATATTTATCATTTTGGTGAGAATTATTTACTTGTCAGGCAAAAAAATTGCAGATAAGGTTGGTTTCGCATCAGATTTCCTGGTGTAACGAATTTTCAAGTGCTTCTTGCATAAGCAAGTTTGATCCCGACCCGATAAGGGCCGGGATTTTTTTCGCCCAAAGTCAGCGATTGATCTCCGTCACGCTAAAATCATGGATATCAAGCTCGAACGCGTCGGCCAGTTCATGCCATGTATGATAATCCCGGCCATCAATGCTGACGCGATCGGGGTCATCATGGCTGCGGTGAATTTCGCTCTCGCAGATTTCGTTGATAGCTTTCAATAGCGCGTCCACATCGACGCTGACTTCACGTTTGGCCGTATCGCTGTACTCTTTCGCGGTTTTCATCCTCATACCTCTCAACCGTTAAGGATGCCGGGGCACGTATCAGAATCTCTGATGCGTACAAGTTAAGTATAGACCGTCGAGAAAACCCGCAATCACGCGAGCATGGCGCTGCCAGGAAAAGGAATTTGTTCTACACTGGCACAAAGCCACAGGAGGAAAATGATGAAGGTGAATGATCGGGTTACAGTCAAAACGGACGGCGGGCCGCGTCGGCCAGGCCGGGTACTGGCGATTGAAGAGTTTAGTGAAGGCACCATGTACCTGGTTTCTCTGGAAGACTACCCGCTCGGTATCTGGTTCTTTAATGAGTCAGGCCATCAGGATGGGATCTTTGTGGAAAAAGTGGAGTAATCCAGACGCTGATTCTGACTGGTGGCAAACCCACCAGTCAGAACATCCTAACGCATATTCACAAAGATACCATTGGTGACGTTATCTGTGAGTCGTACAACGTGATAGATAACTTGTTTATTATGTGTCTTGATCTTTCGTTTTATATTCCCCTTATGGGATGAGACTGTCTTCGCCTTGATATTCATTTGATCGGATATCTGTATTGTTCCCTGACCGGCCATCCACATACGTAGCATGCTGGATTCGGTACGGCTTAATGATAGTGTTGGCAGGTTCACATCAATGACAATATCCACTTCCTTTTTCAGAATATCGCCAAGAAGTTCATCCAGTGAATCTGGTTTAATCGACTTAGAACTGATTAATAAATTTTTTCTTACTAAGAGATACTCATCAAAATGGACATTGGCAATCGCCATAAATACAATAAATAAAGTGCTGGGATGTTGATTAATGATTTGCTTAATTCTCTGGCTGTTATCTGGATCGTGAATAAAGCAGTCTTCATTAATAAACACCACAGACGGCTGCAGTGAGACACAGGCGATGCTGAGTTCATCAACGCTTGAAATATCGTTGATTTCCCTTTTCTTCACCCCCCGACTTACCAGATATCCGGTCAACCCTAACCGGGTGTAACTGCATAAATCCATAATAATCGTTGACATGGCATACCCTCACTCAATGCGTAACGATAATTCCCCTTACCTGATTATTTCATCACAACTAAACGGAATAATAACGACCCAATATGACGCTTTCGCTGTTTTCAGGCGAATTTACTATCCCGTAAAGTTGCGTATAATTTGCCAGGAAACATCTTAAAGTAAAGTAAATGTTGCGTTATGTGAGGGAGGCAAAAACAAATAAACAGCGACAGCGTTATCCTGGTGGATGTTGTCTGTATTTGAATTTAGGACAATCCTTAGTAAGACAGGATAAAAAATAAGGGTTATTATTTTGAAGGCATTTCACTGATGATGTCAGCCAGCAAATTAAAAATCTCACTGAATAAGCGCTCACAGAAGGGGGCAATTAATGGCATGAGCGCAGCCATTAATGAAATACCCACGGTCAGGGTGAGAGGGAAACCAATGACAAATATCGATAGCTGCGGCGCCATACGGTTTAACAAACCGAGTGCGAGGTTGAGTGTGAGCAGCAGCGTCATCACCGGCAGAGCCAGCATCAGACCATTGAGGAAGATGAGCCCCCCCGCCCGCGCCAGCGCGAGAAAGGCATTGCTATTAACCGGATGGCCACCGATAGGCAGAGTATGGAAGGTATCCACTAACAGCGAGATAAGCCACAAGTGACCATTAAAGGTGAGGAACAGCAGCATCGCCAGCAAATCTATCAGACGTGCCAGAACGGGCATATTCAGGCGGCTGCCCGGGTCGAAGAAGGTTGCGAAGGAGAGACCCATTTGCAGACCGATGATTTCCCCGGCGGTACGCACCGCGGCAAACGCAAATTGCATGGTGAACCCTAACGCGATGCCGATCAGGATTTGCTGCATCGCCAGCCATATCGCGCCGACAGAAAAGATAGGCACGTTTGCGGGGGGAAGCAGCGGAGCGATAACCATGGTAATCATCAACCCCAGCCCCAGTTTTACCCGTTTGGGGATGGCGCGTTCGCTGAGTATTGGAGCCGTTGAAATGAGCGCCAGTATGCGCAGCAGGGGCCAGAAGTAAAGATTCAGCCAGTGGAGCCACTCAACGCTGGTCACCTGCAACATAGCGTCGTTTACCCGATGATGTAGGGAATATTGCTGAACAGCGTACGCACGTAGTCGAGCAGCAAGTTAAGCATCCACGGACCGGCAACGATGATGGCAATAAAGACCGCGACAATTTTCGGAATGAAGGACAGCGTCATTTCGTTAATCTGGGTTGCCGCCTGCAGGATACTGATGATAAGACCCGTAACGAGGGCAACCAGCAACAAAGGTGCGGCAAGGGCAAGGGCAACTTTCATCGCCTCAGTGCCCATCATCATGACCGATTCAGGAGTCATTTCGCGCCTCTAACTGTAAAAGCTTTGTGCAAGCGAGCCGACAAGCAGCTGCCAGCCGTCAACCAGCACAAACAGCATGAGCTTGAATGGAAGTGCAATGGTGGCAGGAGGCACCATCATCATCCCGAGCGCCATCAGGACGCTGGCGATAACCAGATCGATTATCAGAAATGGAATGAAAATGGTAAAACCTATCTGGAATGCCGTTTTCAACTCACTGGTGACATAAGCCGGCAGCAAAATGCGCATCGGCACTGCTTCAGGCCCCTGTAACGGGCCGCTGTTTGCCAGGCGGGCGAACAGAGCCAGATCGGCTTCGCGGGTCTGACGTAACATAAACTCACGCAACGGCTGTGCGCCTTTCTCCATGGCTTCCTGCATGGAGATCTTCTCTTCGCTGAAGGGTTGATACGCATCAACGTAGATTTTGTCGATCACCGGCGACATGATGAAAAAGGTCAAAAACAGCGCCAGTCCAAGTAAAACCTGGTTCGGTGGTGCTGACGGTGTTCCCAGCGCATTACGTAACAGGCCAAAAACGATGATGATGCGGGTGAAGCTGGTCATCATCAGCAAAATAGCGGGCAGGAACGTCAGCGAGGTGATAAACACCAGCGTTTGGACGGGCAACGTCCAGCTTTGTCCGCCGCCGGGCAGCGGTTGGCTAACCAGACCCGGTAGTTGGGCCAGGGCTGCTGGGCTGAAAAGCCACAAACCCGTCAGCGTGAGGGATAACAAACGGCGCATCAGGATCTCCCAGGACGCTTCAGCAAACTCTTCATCATGGCCTGGAAATCCGCAGGGGAGGCCGCTTTTTCTTCTGCACTGGCAGGTGCCGGGGGGAGGGTATGCAGAACGTTAATCTGCGATGCTGTAACGCCCAACACCAGACGCGCGTCTTCGACCTCAACAATTACCACTCGCTCACGTGGGCCTAATGAGGTACTGGCCGAAACTTTCAGCCCACGCGTACTGACGCTTTTGGGGGCAAATCCCAGGCGCTTAACCAGCCAGGCGGCTCCCAGGATCAACACAATGATCCCCAGCAGCGCGCCGCTGACCTGCACTAACGGTGATCCGGGTACAGCAGCGGGCTGAGCGACGGTGGCCTGGGTATTCATCGTTAACGGCTCAGACGACGCATACGTTCAGATGGGGTAATAATGTCAGTAATACGTACACCGTATTTATCTGCGACTACCACAACTTCACCCTGAGCAATCAAATAACCGTTGATCAGAATATCCAGCGGCTCGCCCGCCAGACCGTCCAGCGCGACGACCGAACCTTGCGTCAGGCGCAGTAGTTCTTTGATGGTCATGCGGGTGCGGCCCAATTCAACGGTCAGCTTGACCGGAATATCCATGATCAGGTCGATATCCTGCAGCGCACCGCTGACGTCGCCGCCACCTAACTGCTGGAATACCGCATCGGCCGCACTTTTGGTGGTCGTTGTTTTTTGCTCGTTTAACGCGTCAGCCCACAGATCGTCCAATGCACCAGTGTTCTCATCGGACGGATTATTCATGTCACTCATTTGGGCTGTTCCTCATTCAGCGAATTCAAAATCGGGTTTATCAAATGTTCTACGCGTAACGCATACTGACCATTTACGGTGCCATATTGGCTGGTCAGCACAGGTACGCCGTCCACATGAGCAATAATGCGGTCGGGTTTTTCAATCGGCAGTACATCGCCGGGTTTCAGCTTCAAAATCTGGGACAGGCGCAGCGGAATGTCAGCAAAGTTTGCTACCAGTTCCAGCTCGGAATGCTGAACCTGACGCACCAGATTATTGCGCCAGTTCTGATCTTCATTACGCGAGTTTTCCAGCGGTGGGTTTACCAGCAGTTCGCGCAACGGTTCAATCATGCTGAATGGCAGACAGATGTTAAATTCACCGGTCAGGTTGCCGATTTCAACGTGGAACGGGGTGTTCACCACGATGTCGTTCGGGGAGGTGGTGATATTTGTAAACTTCACCTGCATCTCGGAACGGACATATTCCACTTCCAGTGGGTTGATAGCCTTCCACGCGTCGCTGTAGCTTTCCAGCGCCAGTTTCAGCATGCGGTTGATTACGCGTTGTTCAGTGTGCGTAAATTCACGGCCTTCGACTTTCGTCGGGAAACGACCATCACCGCCGAACAGGTTATCTACGGCGATAAACACCAGACTCGGTGAGAACACCACCAGACCTGTCCCGCGTAACGGTTTCAGGTGGATTAAGTTCAGGTTGGTCGGAACCGGTAAGTTACGTGCAAACTCGTGGTAGGGCTGGATACGGATCGCGCCCACTGTAATATCCGGGCTGCGGCGTAGCAGGTTAAATAACCCCATACGGAACTGGCGCGCAAAGCGTTCGTTAATGATCTCCAGCGCCTGCAAACGCTCACGAACGACGCGGCGCTGAGTGTTGGGATCATAAGGACGAATATCGCTTTCATTTGCGATACCGGAAATGGGTTCGTCTTTAGTTTCGCTATCGCCGTTAAGCAATGCGTCGATTTCAGCCTGAGAAAGAATACTGTCGCCCATGTCTTTACCGCAGAATAAAAGCTGTATAAAGAACGTCGGTGACAACCTGTTTCGGCTGCCCGACAACGAGCGGAGTCGCGAGCGTCTCTTTGATAGCGGCAATCAGCTGCTGTTTGCCTTCTTCTGTTGCGAGCGTGGCGGCGTTCTGGCGAGAGAACAATAACAGCAGACGGCTGCGCACTTCTGGCAGATATTCGTTAAAACGCGAGCGTGTCGCCTCGTCTTTCATGCGCAGTGTGATACCGATATACAGCACGCGATCTGCATCACCTAAATTGACGGTAAACGTATCCAGTGCAAAGAACACTGGGGCAGGCGGTGGAGCCGGTTCCGCTTTTACGCTGGCGGACGGCTGCTGCTGCATGCGCCAGTAGCTATAGCCCGCAGTAGCGAGGGCGGCGAGCGTAATTAACACCAGCAGAGGGATCCAAATAGCGCGTTTACTCTTTTTGTTAATCGCGGAGTCAGTCATCAGATACGGGCTTCCTGTTTCGGTACAGCTTATAGGCTGATTATCCCGTGTCCTGACCACGACAAAGCGTGGAAAAGACACGGATAATCATGCTACCTCTGGCGTTAGGCGAAGATGTCTACTGCACCATCACCGCGAGCCGCGGCTTGCAGTGCGGCAGGTGTGGCCAGAACAGCATCATCTTCGGGAGCAAAAATATCTTGTCCATGCGCACGCCCAGCCTGTTGTTGCTGCGAAGGCGACTGTTGCTGACCGGCAAAGCTTTCGCTGCTGATACTGCTTTGCCCCAGTTGGATCCCGTTTTCAGCCAGTTGAGTACGCAGCATCGGTAATGCTGCTTCCAGCGCCGCGCGCACGTGGCTATGAGGCGAGACCATTTGTAGTTGCGCCATGTTGTCATCGAGCTTGAGGGAAATCTGCACTTGCCCCAGATCCTGCGGATGTAAGCGCAATTCCGCACTTTGCTGGCCCTGGCGGGTGAACAGCGTGACGTGCTGACTCAGTGATTGCTGCCATTCATGGCTTCCCAGCGGGGCACTCAATACCGGTGCCGCGGCAGTCGGTAATGGCTGCGCATGTGTCTGTGTGCCAGCCAGCGGAGCTATTGTTGCGCCAACGCTGGTTGGTGACGGTGAACTTTCAATCTCCGCGCGCGTAGCTGCCGCTACCGTTAATGGCGTTAAACCAACATTATTGGTCTGATCCGCGCCACTGGTATGCATCGCTGTATCTGCTTTACCTTTTTTCCCTTCACCGGTCAGTAATTCACTGGCGCTATCGGTAGTCGTGTTGGGGGTATTACCACGTAACAGCACCGACAGCGTCGTATCCGCCGGGGCTGGGGTGGCATCAACAGCCGGAGTGGTCACCTGTTGCCCCGGCAGCATAGCGAACAGCGCACTCAGGTTGGCGAGATCGTCATCGCTCAGACGGACTGTTTTTTCATCCTGCTGTGCGGTTTTACCCAGTGTTGTCAGGGCATTAACCTTCAGTGACGGCGTGAGCGCAGACAACAGCTGTTGTGCATCAGTCAGGTCGGTCAGCGACGCCTCGGTTTGGACCTCTTTTTGTGCCAGCAGATCGGCTAATTTTACCGTCTGCGCGGTATCACCATTCTTTTGCAATAACCCTTTTTGCAGTTTGCTGCCTGCGGCCTGTAAATTGGCCAGCGACAGCGGGGCATCTTTACCCTGTGCATCGCCTGCACCTAATGCACCTGCCAGCAACGCTAAAAAATCCTCGGGGGAATCTACCGCTTTGCCTGACTGAAGACCTGCGGCTACGTCGGTGTCGGTGGTAATCAGTTGGGGTAAAGTAATCATTCGGGTTTCCTCATAGCTGCACGCTGAGCAAATTCATCCATTTTTTTCTGATCCAGGCGGTTTTCAGCCAGTAACGCGGCTGTGGTTTGCCTGTCCTGCAGAGTCTGCCATGCCTGCAGTCGCTGCTTTTTATCGCGCCAACTGCTCAGCGCCTGGTCTACTTTCTGCGTCCATTGGTTGAGTTGTTGGCGATGTTGCTCAATCGCTTTTTCCAGCGTCTGAATAAATTGTTGATAGTTAATCCAGCGATTACTGGTGATACCCTGACCCATATCGCTATTAAGATTGTTGCGATATTCATGCTGATAATCGATCAGCATCTTCAACTGCTCTTCCGCCTGCTGACATCCGCGGCGCATCTCGCCTAATAAGATAGCTGCGTCATCGACTTCTTTTTCAGCCAGGTCTTTAAGTGTTGCCAGCGCACCATGTTGTGCCATGACCTATGCTCTCCTGCTTAATCACACACCAGGGAAAATCAGATCCAAAGCCTGCAGGGAGTCTTCCCAGTCGGCTCGTTCAAAGATGCCTTGCTGTAAAAATGCTTCCAGTTGTGGCCATAAGGCAATGGCTTTATCCAACATGGGATCGCTGCCTTTGGCGTAGGCGCCTACGCTGACCAGATCGCGGTTACGCTGGAAACTGGACAGTAGCTGCTTAAAGTTGCGTACCCGCGCATAATGTTTCTCGCTGATCAATGCGGTCATTGCGCGGCTGATTGAGGCTTCAATATCAATGGCCGGATAGTGACCCGCCTCTGCCAGATGACGGGACAGGACAATGTGGCCGTCGAGAATGGCACGGGCGGAATCAGCAATAGGGTCCTGTTGGTCATCGCCTTCGGTCAGTACGGTATAAAATGCGGTCACGGAACCGCCGCCATGAATACCGTTACCAGCCCGTTCAACCAGTGCGGGTAATTTAGCAAACACCGAGGGCGGATAGCCTTTCGTTGCCGGAGGTTCGCCGATCGCCAGTGCGATTTCACGCTGTGCCATTGCATAACGGGTGAGGGAGTCCATAATCAGCAGCACGTGCTGGCCGCGATCGCGAAAATCTTCGGCGATGCGCGTGGCGTAGGCTGCACCCTGCATACGCAACAGCGGGGAAACGTCCGCCGGAGCAGCGATCACCACCGAGCGTGCACGTCCCTCGGCGCCAAGAATATTTTCAATAAAATCTTTAACTTCGCGTCCACGCTCGCCAATCAGACCGACAACAATGACGTCAGCCTGGGTATAGCGTGCCATCATGCCGAGCAGAACACTTTTCCCCACACCTGAACCGGCGAAAAGCCCCATTCGCTGACCGCGCCCGACGGTTAACAGCGCATTGATAGGTCGTACGCCAGTATCCAGCACGTGTTCAATCGGGGTACGTTGCAGGGGGTTAAATGGCGGGGTGATTAGCGCCCCTGTTTCCGTGGTGTCGGGGGCAGGCAGCCCATCAAGCGGCTTCCCACTGCCATCGAGAACACGCCCCAGCAGGGCAGGGCCCAGCGGTAATTGTTTTCCGCTTTGCAGCCCTTCGCCGGCGATGTTTTTCGCGTAAACGCGCGCGCCCGGCAGAACGCCTTCGACCTCTTCGAGCGGCATCAGAAACAGGCGTTGACCATTAAAGCCAACTACTTCGCTTTCGACTTCCTGGGTTTCGTTGCCATCCTGACGCTCAATAACGCAGGTGGCACCCAGCGGTAACTGCAGACCTGTGGCTTCCAGTACCAGTCCGGTGGCGCGGGTCAGACGCCCGTAACGACGCACCGCAGGCAGCAGCGACATTTTCTCTTCGAAGTTGTCCAGCGTGTTGAGCCAGCGAGTCAGGCGAGTGGTCATTACACGACTCCCGGCGCTGCCAGACGGCAGAGCTCTTGCCAGCGGGTTGCAACACTGGCGTCCAGATCGCCTTCGTCAGCAGAGACTTTACAGCCACCGTGATGCAACGTTGGATCGCCACGCAGTCGCCAGCCGTGCAGACTGAGGGTCGCCCCCAGCATCTCTTCTACCCGCTGCAGATCGTCCGGATGGACGCGCAACTGCGGTTTACCGCTAAACAGCGGCTCCTGTTGCAACAGCTGTTGGATTTGCTTAATCAGCGCGGCGTTATCCACGATGGGTGTCTGGCCGATAACCTGGCGCGCGGCTTCCAGTGCCATTTGCATCAGGCGCGATGCAATGACGCTGTCCAGGGCATCCAGTGTATTCTGAAACTCACTGACCAGTTGCTGCATGCGGGCATGAATCGGCGCATGTTGGGCGCGAGCCTGGTTCTGACCTTGTTCCAGCCCCTGGGCCAGTCCGTCCTGATAACCTTGTTCGTGCCCTTTTTGCCGACCTTCAGCCAGGCCGGCGTTATATCCTTGCTCATGGGCCTGGAGCTGCATTTGAGCCAACTGCTGCTCAAGCTGTTGTTCCGCAGATAGCTGTGGCTCTTCTGTCTCGTCGGACGGCTGATCGTCGGTATGATCGGCCAGTACGAACTCCGCCATTGGCGGGGCGAGGTCGTCAGGCGTCCAGACTTTCCATGGCAGATCGTTAGACATAGGTATCCTCGCCGCTGCCGATCACCATCTCGCCGGTCTCGGCCAGACGACGTACGATGAGCAGAATCGCTTTCTGTTCGTTTTCCACCTGCGACAAACGTACCGGACCTCGGTTGGCAAGATCGTCGCGCAGGATATCGGCGGCACGCTGCGACATGTTGCGCAGGAACTTCTCGCGCAATGGTTGCTCGGCACCTTTCAGGGCTATCAGCAGCGATTCGGAATCCACTTCCTGCAACAGACGCTGGATGCTGCGATCGTCGACATCCACCAGATTTTCGAACAGGAACATCTCGTCGATAATTTTCTGCGCCAGCTCGCCGTCGAATTCGCGCACCGCGGTAATAACTGCTTCTTCCTGCTGCGTCTTCATCAGGTTGATAATTTCTGCTGCTGTCCTCACGCCGCCCATTTTGCTGCGTTTGAGGTTCTGGCCATCGAGCAGGCCGTTCAGCACTTCGGTCAGTTCTGCCAGTGCGGCAGGCTGTACGCCGCCGAAAGTCGCGATACGCAGCATGACATCGTGGCGTAAGCGCTCGTCGAACAGCGCCAGAATATCGGCGGCCTGGGCCCGTTTGAGGTGAACCAGAATGGTGGCGATAATCTGCGGGTGCTCGTCGCGAATAAGATCGGCGGCGCTTTGTGGCTCCATAAAGTTGAGCGTTTCAATGCCGCTGGTGGTATCGCGAGTTTCCAGAATGTCTTCCAGCAGGCTGGAGGCACGTTCTTCGCCCAACGCTTTTACCAGCACGGAGCGCAGGTATTCGTTGGCGTTGATGTTCAGTGCGGCAAACTGCTCGGCTTCTTGTTCAAATTCGGCCAGAACTTCCGTCAACTGTTTGTTGGAGATCTGACGCACGTTGGCCATTGCCGTACTGAGGGCCTGTACTTCGCGCGTGGAAAGGTGCTTAAAGACCTCCGCCGCGCGATCTTCGCCAATGGTCATCAATAAGATGACGCTTTTATCGGTGCCGCTAAGATTACTCATGTTCGTTATTTATCCACTGGCGAATGACCAGCGCCACGACGCGCGGATCGTTATCTGACATTTCACGAATACGCTGGCTCATGACTTCAGCACCCAGCCGCTGGTTGTTACGGCGTTGCTGGGTCTGCTCGTCTTTGCTGAGGCGAACTTCAACCGCTTCTTCCGTTTCCTGGCGAATACGTGTTTGTTCTTGTGCGGCTTTGACCTCTTCGCTGCGACGCATCAACTGCGGACGAACCGCTTTACGCCACAGGATCCAGGCCACCAGCAGAACCAGTAACCAACGACCGGCTACCATCAGCTGTTCAATAAAGGACTGCTGTTGCCAGAATGGAAGCTCTCCGCCCGTGTCATCACTCGCGGTGAAGGGGGAATTCACGACATTCAGGGTATCGCCGCGTTTTTCAGAGAAGCCCATGGCCTCGCGGGTCAGGTCCTCAATTTGTTTCATTTGGTCGGCGGTTAATGGCAGCGGTTTGCCATCCGGTAACGTTTTATAGTTGACCACTACCGCCACCGACAGGCGCTGCACATCACCCACATTCATCTTGGTGTGACGAATGGTACGGTCAACTTCATAGTTGCTGGTTTCGTTACGCTGCGTGCTGCGCGGGCCGGCATTGGCGTTATTTGCCGTTTGCGCATTCTGTGCATTCTGCGCATTTTGCTGATTTGCCGGTGGCGTATTAATCGGGGCCGTATTCGCCGGCGCGGGCTGGTTAGACAGTGCGCCCGGTACGCCGCCAGGCGCTCCGCTTCCTATCTGCTCGCTGACGTTAAGCTGGCGTGAGCGCAGAACAGCCTGTGAGTCGTCGCCATTTGGGCTGTACTTCTCTTCGGTTTGCTCTTTGTTGGCAAAATCCAGCTGTGCGGTAACCTGTGCATGTACGTTGCCGTTACCGACAATTGGCGACAGAATTGATTCAATACGACGCTGTACGCGACCTTCAACATCGCTGGCATATTTCAGCTGCGCATCGTTCAGGTCGCGGCTGCTGGTGTTCGACTGCGTTAACAGATGTCCTGCCTGATCGACCAGCGTCACGTTGCCCGGCGGTAAGCCTGCGACAGCGCTGGAGACCAGATGCGTTACCGCGCTAATCTGGCCTTCGTCCAGTGCTCGACCCGGCTCCAGGTTTACCGTGACGGAGGCAGAAGGAGCCTTTTGTTCACGTACGAACAGTGACGGTTTGGGCATCGCAAGATGGACACGGGCGCGTTTTACCGGCCCCAGTGTTTCAATGGTTCTGGCTAATTCGCCTTCCAGAGCTCGCTGGTAATTGACCTGCTCGCTAAACTGGCTGATACCAAACTTTTCCTGGTCCAGTAACTCAAAGCCCACCGCGCCGCCTTTCGGCAGCCCTTGCTGTGCCAGACGTAAACGCAGTTCGTGAACTTTATCAGCAGGGACTTCAATGGCACCGCTTCCCTCAGTGAAACGATAAGGAACGTTCATCTGCGTCAGCTGCGTGACAATCGCGCCACCGTCCTGATCGGATAGGTTGCTGAACAGTGTGCGGTAGTCAGGTGTTTTGGCCCACAGGACCATTGCAACGATGATAGCGACGGCAGCGGCACCCGCCACAATCAGAGGGATTTTGGGATTCGCGCGCAGGCGATTTAACCACTCGAGAGGTTTCAGTTGGGTTGCAGTCGATGCTGTCGCACTCATCTCGCACCTCGTGGCTTATCGTGGACGGCGTTTTTTGCAAAGTGGAACAAGACTCACTCCCGGGTCAGCAAACTCGAAAAATTGACGGTCTCATTATTTGCGGTTTCGAATTTTTCTATGCGTTAAAAACCGAGGTTTTTTATCGTTATTTAGCGCCTTTATCTTATTGACGAACTGGTAATCTCTGCTACGTAAAAAATCATCCAGGGGATCAGAATGTCGGCAATACAGGGGATTGAAGGGGTTATCAGTCAGCTACAGGCCACGGCAATGTCAGCGAAAATGCAGGATGTGCAGCCACAATCGACCGTGAGTTTTGCCGGTCAACTGCACGCGGCATTGGACAGAATCAGTGATGTGCAAACCGCCTCTCGCGTTCAGGCTGAAAAATTTACCCTGGGTGAACCAGGCATTGCGCTGAATGATGTGATGACCGATATGCAGAAAGCGTCGGTTTCGATGCAGATGGGCATTCAGGTGCGTAACAAACTGGTATCAGCCTACCAGGAAGTGATGTCGATGCAGGTGTAGGTGCAACAAGCTGAGAATGTAGGCCGGATACGCACAGCGCTATCCGGCAAACACTTATTATTTTTGAATCAGATAGCGAATCGTTGGCCCATCCTGCTGAATATCCAGCACCGTATACCCATGGTTACGCGCATCCAGCGGAATATTGTTGATTGACTGCGGGCAATCGCTGACCACTTCCAGAATTTCACCTTTCTTCAACTGCGGCATGGCTTCCAGCGTGGCGACCGCCGGGTAAGGACACGGTTCACCGACCATGTCGAGGCGATAATCAGGTACGATATTTTTCATGCGGATTCCTTAGCAGGCGTCAGCCCGGCGCGGCGGAAGAAACGTTTTTCCCAACCGATGATGAGCATCAATGCGATAAACAACAGCAGATAAGTCACCAGTAGCCCGCCGAGCGGCCCAAAGGTGTCAAGCAGATTCACTTTATCCCAGCGAGTGGCAAGGGCAGGGGCAAAGTCATCCCAGTAGTAAGCCAGAATGGTCGAGCCGATAACGTTACCCAGTCCCACCCACCAGTAATGCACCTGGCCCTCAACCGCGCGGTACATCCAGCCGGTCTCACACCCGCCCGCCAGCACGATACCGAAACCAAACAGTAAGCCGCCGATCACCGCATTTGGACCGGCCCACATAATCTTCGGCTCAACGCCCAGCTGCACATAGCTAAAGATACCAATGGCGCTCACCGCCATGCCGAAGATAATGGCTTTTGCCATATGGGTGCGCCCGGAAATCCACAGATCGCGGAAGGCCGAGGTAAAGCAGATTTGCGCCCGTTCAATCAGCAGGCCGAACCCAACGCCAAACAACATGGCCAGACCCAGCTTCGGCTTGTCCATTGCGGTCAGCAGCGCCCAGCCGATCATGCCGATAAATACCAGCATACCGAGGCGGAAACGACGACGCGCTTGTTCAGGTTTTTGCGTCAGCGGCGAGGCGGCGGAAACTTTCTGCATTTTAACCGGAATACGAAACATCGGTAGCAGGGTAAAGCGGGCGCCAAACCATGAACCCATTGCCGTCGCCAGCGCGAAGAACCAGGCATGCAGCGAGAACTGTGGAATACCGGTAAAAAACGCGGCCAGGTTACAGCCCATTGCCAGACGGGCGCCGAAACCGGCGATCATCCCGCCGACCACCGCCTGCAGAATACGGATCCGACTGCGCGGCATGCGTAATTTGACGTTGTTGGCCCACAGCGCGGCGGCAAAACAGCCGCCGAACATACCGAGGATCATCATCCCGTCGATACGGGTCAGGGGCGAGCCTTCGAGGTGGATCAGTTTATAGTATCCCCACTCTTCGGCGTGCACGCCAAACAGTTGCAGGATTTGCCCACCCCAGCGGGTAAATTCGCCGGTAACGGCCCAGAAGGTTCCCGTAATGCCGAAATAGTAAGTGGAGAGAATACCCGCTGCGATAACCGCAGGGGCAGGGGCCCAAAATTTAATTAACCAGGCCTGTTTGAAGTGTTGCCATGACATGCGTTTTGACCCTGAACTCAGAAGGTATATAACAAGAAGCGTGGATATTACACCGATCAGAATTTTTGACTATGAGTAATAAGAGGTAACACCGTCGGGATCAATCTTTCTCCGGGCTGCCGAAAGGCTGGCGACATCAGGGCTTTAATGCCACAATCCCTTTTTCTTCGCATGCAGGATGAATGATGAAAAAATTAGCAATTGTGGGTGTATTGTTGGTGCTTGCCGGCTGCGCCGAAGTACAAAATTATAATGACGTGGTGAAAACACCAGCCCCTGCCGGTCTGGCAGGTTACTGGCAGTCTAAAGGTCCGCAGCGCGCGCTGGTGAGCCCGGAAGCGATTGCCAGTCTGATTGTCACGAAAGAGGGGGATACGCTGGATTGCCGTCAGTGGCAGCGAGTGATTGCCGTCCCCGGGAAATTGACCATGCTTTCCGGTGACCTCACCAACGTGACGGTGAAACGCGAGCTGTATGAGATCGATCGCGATGGCAATACGCTGGATTATGACGGTATGACGCTGCAACGGGTGGATCGCCCGACGCAGGAGTGCGCCGATGCGTTAAATAAAACGCCGTTGCCTACGCCACTGCCATAAGCCGTACGCCCCGGTAGCCAATGGCCACCGGGGTTAAGTTTTAAATTACTTCTTCAATCACCCACACGCTGACGCTCCCGCCGTTGCAATAAAACGTTGCTTCGCCGTTTTCATCGGTGACCACGCTTTCCTCGCGATTTCCCAGATAATCACGCCAGGTTTTATTGCCGTAATTCGCGCCGAGATTGATGGTCTTTTCTCCGTCATCGCCGTTAGACAGAACAACCACGCAGCCGGGATCGTCGTCCGTTCCGCTGCGGCTAAAGGCGATACAGTTAGGATGATCGAAAAAGAGCGTCTGTACCCCGTGCGCGAAGCGCTGACGTGCGAGGATCAATTCATCAAGTTGTTCAATAATCGGCATATCGATGGTGTAGGTTTCGCCATCACCGCCAGTATCTTCATAGTGTGCGCCATAGAGATCGGGGTAGAACACTGATGGCACGCCGTTTTCGCGCAGCAGGATCAGCGCGTAGGCCAGCGGCTTAAACCACGGCTCGACCGGGGCTTCCAGCGCCTGTAACGGCTGGGTGTCATGGTTCGCAACCAGCGTCACCGCATGAAAGGGATCGGCCTCCACCAGCGTATCGGTGAAAATCTGGCTCATGTCATAATCGCGCCCCTGGCGGGACGCTTCGTGAAACTTCATCTGCAAAGGGGCATCAAACAGCATGGTTTTCCCCTCGACCTGGTTAATATAGGTTTGCAGTTTATCGACCTCATGGGACCAGTATTCCGCGACGATAAACAGCGGTTTGGGAGCGACTTCCTGGACGTGCTCGATCCACTCTTTATAGAACCATGCCGGGATGTGTTTGACGGCATCCAGGCGAAAACCATCGCAATGGGTTTGATCCATCACCCACCGTGCCCAGTATTTGAGCTCTTCGGTCACGGCATGATTGCGAAAATCGATATTTTCGCCCATCAGATAGTCAAAGTTGCCCAGTTCGTCATCGACCTGATCGTTCCAGCCTTCGCCGGTATAATCATTAACGATTTTAAAAATGCCGTCCTCGGTGGGATTTTCAATATGATCGATGCCGTTAAAGCATTTGTAGTCCCAAATGAATTGAGAGTACTGACCCGCACGGGCAGGGAAGGTGTACCGCGTCCAGGCCTCGCATTCGACAATCTCGTCATCTATCTGTGTACGGTCATCGGCGTTTACGCGCTGAACCTGAATGTGTTCTTTCTCATCGGCCCCCATTTTGTGGTTGACCACCACATCCAGCAGTACCGCGATATCGTTGTGCTTTAACGCGTCGATTGCCGCCAGTAACTGATTTTTATCGCCGTATTTGGTGGCAATAGTGCCTTTCTGGTCGAATTCGCCTAAATCAAACAGATCGTAGGAGTCATAGCCAACGGAGTATCCGCCGGACGCGCCTTTATAGGCTGGGGGCAGCCATACCATATTGATGCCGATATCGTTAAGTCCACCCGCGCGTGCGGCGAGTTCCGACCAGAGCTGGCCGCCATCAGGGTAATACCAGTGGAAGTACTGCAATAAGGTGGGATTTTTCATCTTCCGTGCTCCAGAAGCCGTTTGGCCGACTTCTGGAGTATGGAGGATTTTTCAGACGTAACGGGAAATTATTGTGGGGCAGTTGGGGCATCAGGAACCAGCAACATACCGGAAAGCCGACCGTAGGCGTTATTTAGCGTCTTCTGGCGGGTTGACTGACCGATCAGCGTACTGAGTTCATCCAGACGCTGCTGCAGTAATGCTTTAAGCAACTGTTCGTTATCCAGCGTCTGTTTAATATACCCGGCAATCAAATCCTGAACGCTTCGCGTAATGCCTGATGGAGTTTGTTCTTCCATGACCACTTCAATACTTTGCAGATAGGTAACTTCCTGTTCCAGTAAAAGGTCCCATTCACCTCGCTGTGCCAGTTCCAGCAGCGAGTGACTGAGCAGCGCAATGCGCTGCCAACGGTTGATAAACTCCACGGCTGAGGTCATTAACGGGACTCCTGGGACGACGCGTTTGGTGAGATCTGTTTCCAGGCATCCGCGATGTTTCCGAGCAACCCTTCGACTTCTTCAATCGCCTGACAATCATTATTTAGATTTGCGTGTAATAAACGGCGAACCATATAGTCGTACAACGAAGAAAGATGGGTGGCGATCTCTCCTCCTTTTTCGTGGTCCAGACCCGCCTTCAAACCATTATCGATGATATTGATTGCCTTGCTTAATGCTTCACCTTTGGCAACGATATCGCCTTGCTGCATAAACAGACGAGCGCGCACCAGGGCGCTATGTGCGCCATCAAACAACATTTCGATCAACTGATGCGGGTTGGCGCTCATCACGGCGCTTTCCACGCTGACCTGTGCATAGGCTTTGGTACCGCTCGCGGTATACATGCTTACCTCGTGTTATCAGGAATTATTCATCGCTGAAAATTGTTGGCCCAGATAGGTACTGGTGCTGTTCAGCTTACTCATCATGGAATCGAGTTGGGTAAACTGTGCTTTATAGCGAGCCACGACTTCATCAATGCTGTTACTCACGGTCAGATACTGCTTTGTCAGCAGTTTCAGGTTGGCGTTAATATTGTCTTGCGCATTGTCGATAATACCGTCATCGGCCAGATAGCTTTTTACTTCGGTGGCAATCTTGGTGGTAATACCGGTTTCTTTGCCGTCACCCACCAACAGTTCACGGGTCGCTGCTGTGTTATCTTTCAGTGCCTTAGCCAGTTTTTCTTCATCAATTTTTAACTTGCCAGTGCCGCCATCCTGAGTAATGCCAATCTCAGACATGGTTTTAAACGGGGACTCGCTGCCGCTGTTAGCAAATGGCGCACGAATACCGTTTTGAATGGTACGGAGAACACTGTCGCCCAGTAACGCGCCGTTATCTGTACTGGCCGCTTCACCCGGTTCAACTTCTTTATATTTAGTCAGCGTACCAAAGGTATCCACCAGTGAGTTATAGGCTTCCACCCAGGCTTTAATTGCCGTTGTGGCCTTTTCATCACTTTTTGTTACCGTGATAGAGGCATCTTTGACTTCTTTGGTCAGTTGCAGCGTGATGCCCTGCGGTGCGTCAGTTACGGTATTGCTTTGACGTTCAATATCAATGCCGTTGACGGTCAGCTGCGCATTTTGCGCACCGACCAGTTGCTTCATTTTGCCGCTGCCCGCTTTGCTGTCATAGGACAGTAAATCGCTCAGTTTCGAATCATTCGAGACGGAGATGGTCATTTCGCTTTCAGTGCCGCTTTCCGCGGTTAACACCAACTGATAATCGTCTTCCTTAACCTTTACCAGACTTGCCGAAATACCGCTGTCCGCATCGTTAATGGCATCACGAATATCCTCCAGAGAGGTTTCGCCTTTGCCTAATTTGATTTCCAGGGGTTCTTTACGACCCGGTTGTGAAATCGTTATGGTGCGTTCATCAACACTGGTATCGCCCAACTGTTCTTTGGTAGAGGTAATTTTGGACGTGGTTGATAGCGACTGTGCTTGTGCCAGTTTGGACACGCTGACGGTATATTTACCGGGAGCAGCACCGGCGGTCGTACTGACCTTTAAGTCTTCTGTGCTGCTGGTTGCCGTGGTGCTTTTAAACAGGTCGGCATTGTTCAGTGCGGTATTCGCCGTTTGAAATTTTTCTAATGCACTTTTCAGCGTACCGTACGCGGTCAGACGCGAGGTGTTAGCGCTCTGCTGCTGGGTAATGGGCGTTAAGCGCTTTTTCTCAGCAGTGGTTAAGTTTGTCAGCAATGTGTCCAGTGGTAAGTTCGAGCCAACGCCCAGTGATGTAAATGAAGGCATGCCTAATTCCTTGTGATTGCAAACAGTAGTTAACCGCTATATCGGCAATCTGCGCGCAAAGTTTAATAATAGTTTTGCAAAAATAATGCGCGGAATAGTGGTAATTAAAGCGGGTATTTCCGGGGCTAAGAAAAAAATGGGCGGAAAGTAAAAATTTTCTAAAGTTCGAATTTAAGGTGCCGATACATGGGTTACGGTCAGAAACCGTGGGCAACAGCCCAATAACATCAAGTTGTAATTGATAAGGAAAAGATCATGGCACAAGTCATCAATACAAACAGCCTGTCGCTGTTGACCCAGAACAACCTGAACAAATCTCAGTCTTCTCTGAGCTCCGCTATTGAGCGTCTGTCTTCCGGTCTGCGTATCAACAGCGCGAAAGACGATGCTGCAGGTCAGGCGATTGCTAACCGTTTCACCTCTAACATCAAAGGTCTGACTCAGGCGTCCCGTAACGCCAACGATGGTATCTCCATCGCACAGACCACTGAAGGTTCTCTGTCTGAAATCAACAACAACCTGCAGCGTGTTCGTGAGCTGGCGGTTCAGTCTTCTACTGGTACCAACTCCCAGTCTGACCTCGACTCCATCCAGGCTGAAATCACTCAGCGTCTGAACGAAATCGACCGCGTATCCGGTCAGACCCAGTTCAACGGCGTGAAAGTACTGGCGAAAGACAACACCCTGACCATCCAGGTCGGTGCGAACGATGGCGAAACCATCGATATCAACCTGCAGGAAATCAACTCCAAAACTCTGGGGCTGGATTCATTGAACGTGCAGAAAAAATATGATGTTTCTGACGTTGCAGCAGATTTGGGGTATAAGGCTACAACTCAGGCGTTTGTTGATACAGGTTTTGCCGCTGCTTCAGAAGCTAAACTTGGTACGGGCATAGACGATGCGACTGTTAGCAATTATAAATTTGATGCTGCTAACAATAAATACTATGCGGATGTGGCATCAGTTAAAGATAGCTCTAAAAATGGTACATATGAAGTTGATGTTACCGGAGCTGGCGTAGTAACTTTGAAAGATGGTGTTAAAGATACGGTTCCTACTGGAGCCCAGGCTGTTACTATGGTGCAAGAAAAAGTAACGCCTGACCTCACTGCGGCAAAAGCGGCTCTGGAAAAAGGAGGGGTTAGCTCTGCTGAAGCAGGTTCTGCAACATTGGTTAAAGTATCGTTTACTGATAAAAATGATAAAGCAATTGATGGTGGATACGCACTGAAAACAGCTAGCGGCAAATATTATGCTGCCACTGTCGATGAATCCTCTAAAGAAGTATCAATTAAAGAAGTAGCATATACTGATAAAGATGGTAAACCTCAGACAGCTGCAGTTCAACTCGGTGGTGTCAACGGCAAAACTGAAATTGCTAACGTCGGTGGTAAGGACTATCTTGCAGAGAAAGTGAAAAATCACAATTTCAAAACTGAACCTAAAGTGAATGAAATTGCGACTGCTACTACTGAAAGCCCGCTGGCTAAAATCGACGCGGCTCTGGCGAAAGTTGCTGACCTGCGTTCCGACCTGGGTGCGGTACAGAACCGTTTCAACTCTACCATCACTAACCTGGGTAACACCGTAAACAACCTGTCTGAAGCCCGTAGCCGTATCGAAGATGCTGATTACGCGACCGAAGTGTCCAACATGTCTCGTGCAAACATTCTGCAACAGGCGGGTACTTCTGTTCTGGCGCAGGCAAACCAGACCACGCAGAACGTCCTGTCTCTGCTGCGTTAATTTACACTTATCGCGCAAACCCCGCTCCGGCGGGGTTTTTTACATTCCGCTTTACCCGTAACCCCCAAATAACCCCCCATTTCACCCACTATTCACCCGATTAAAACCCCTGCAGAAACGGATAATCATGCCGATAACTCATTTAACGCAGGGCTGTTTATCGTGAATTCACTGTATACCGCTGAAGGTGTAATGGATAAACACTCGCTGTGGCAGCGTTATGTACCGTTGGTGCGTCACGAAGCATTGCGCCTTCAGGTGCGCTTGCCGGCGAGCGTGGAACTGGATGACCTGCTACAAGCGGGCGGCATCGGGTTATTGAATGCAGTTGACCGATATGACGCTTTGCAAGGAACGGCATTTACCACTTACGCAGTGCAGCGTATTCGTGGGGCTATGCTGGATGAACTACGCAGCCGGGACTGGGTGCCGCGTAGCGTTCGGCGCAATGCCCGCGAAGTGGCACAGGCGATGGGGCAACTGGAGCAGGAATTAGGGCGTAACGCGACGGAAACTGAAGTGGCGGAGCGTCTGGGGATCCCTGTACAAGAGTATCGTCAGATGTTGCTTGATACCAATAATAGCCAACTCTTCTCCTACGACGAGTGGCGGGAAGAGCATGGCGATAGTATTGAGCTGGTGACAGAAGAACATCAGCAAGAAAACCCGTTACAACAGCTTCTTGAGGGGAACCTCCGTCAGCGCGTGATGGATGCGATTGATGCATTGCCGGAGCGCGAGAAGCTGGTATTGACGCTGTACTATCAGGAAGAGCTGAATCTGAAAGAGATTGGTGCTGTTCTGGAAGTGGGCGAATCACGGGTCAGCCAGTTGCACAGCCAGGCTATCAAACGTCTACGCACCAAGCTGGGTAAGCTATAAGGGGTAATCTTTGCCCCTGAACAATGCCGCATAACGTATTGACTACCAGGAGTTCTCATGACGGTGCAGCAATCAAAAAGACGGCCACTAAGCCGCTACCTCAAAGATTTCAAACACAGCCAGACGCATTGCGCCCATTGCTTTAAGTTGCTTGACAGGATCACGCTGGTTCGTCGCGGGCAGATTGTGAATAAGATAGCCATCTCCCGCCTGGACACGCTGCTTGATGATGCTGAATGGGCGCAAGAGAAAAAAGAGTGGGTGGCGTTATGCCGTTTCTGCGGTGATTTGCATTGCAAAGAGCAAAGCGACTTCTTTGACATCATCGGCTTTAAACAATTTTTGTTTGAGCAAACCGAAATGAGCCACGGTACGGTGCGCGAATATGTTGTTCGCCTGCGTCGTCTCGGCAATCATCTGACTGAACAAAAAATTTCTCATGACCTGCTGCAGGAAGGGTTCCTCGACGAAAACCTCGCCCCGTGGCTGCCAGAAACCAGCACCAATAACTACCGCATTGCGCTACGTAAGTATGAGCAGTTTAAAGCCCATACACATATGGGGCATATGCAGAAATCCTCCTGGACAGCCAGTTCTGATATATATTAAAAACGAATAAGGTGTAACAGAGTGGTGTTTGTGGATCATGACAAACGCTCTACACTACGGTCATATACACGTCATCCTTCAAGCTGTCTCTGCGTTGGCGCCCCAGTCACTTACTTTAGTAAGCTCCTGGGGACTTACTCGCTTGCCGCCTTGATGCAACTCGAATGATTTTGTGGATAAATAGCAGTCACTAATGACAATATTCGGGGTAACTATGAAATTAGCACTTCTGGGACGTCAGGCGCTGATGGGTGTAATGGCTGTTGCACTTGTCGCTGGTATGAGCGCAAAAACATTTGCGGACGAAGGTCTGTTAAATAAAGTGAAAGAGCGCGGCACGCTGCTGGTGGGGCTTGAAGGGACTTACCCCCCGTTTAGTTTCCAGGGTGACGATGGCAAACTGACTGGTTTTGAAGTGGAATTTGCCGAGGAGCTGGCTAAACATCTGGGTGTGAAAGCCTCGCTCAAGCCGACCAAATGGGACGGCATGCTGGCGTCGTTAGATTCCAAACGTATCGATGTGGTGATAAACCAGGTAACCATCTCTGACGAACGTAAGAAGAAATACGATTTCTCTACCCCGTATACGGTTTCTGGTATCCAGGCGTTGGTGAAAAAAGGTAACGAAGGCGTTATTAAAACCGCGGCGGACCTGAAAGGTAAAAAAGTCGGTGTTGGGCTTGGAACCAACTACGAAGAGTGGCTGCGTCAGAACGTGCAGGGCGTAGATATTCGTACCTATGATGATGACCCGACCAAATATCAGGATCTGCGCGTAGGCCGTATCGATGCCATTCTGGTTGACCGTCTGGCAGCGCTGGATCTGGTGAAGAAAACCAAAGACACACTGGCCGTGACCGGTGAAGCTTTCTCCCGCCAGGAATCTGGTGTGGCGCTGCGTAAAGGCAATGAAGATCTGCTGAAAGCCGTGGATGCAGCCATTGCCGATATGCAAAAAGACGGCACGCTGAAAGCCCTGTCCGAAAAATGGTTTGGAGCGGATGTGACGAAATAATCATCATCCGGATAAAAAAGGCGCCTTTAACAGCGCCTTTTTTTATTCCATTGCGCATGAATGTGCATAATAAAAAGAACATCACAACAACTTCTACTCTCAGGCTTTTGGGCTGCTTGTCGCCCACAAGATGATGAGTAAACACCGGAGGCTCTATGCCACTGCATAACTTAACGCGCTTTCCCCGTCTGGAATTTATTGGCGCGCCCACGCCGCTCGAATATCTTCCGCGTTTCTCTGATTATCTCGGCCGCGATATTTTTATTAAACGCGATGACGTCACGCCGATGGCGATGGGCGGCAATAAACTGCGCAAACTGGAATTCCTGGCCGCAGACGCGCTGCGTGAAGGCGCAGACACATTGATCACCGCAGGGGCTATCCAGTCGAACCACGTGCGTCAGACGGCGGCGGTCGCGGCGAAGCTGGGGCTTCACTGTGTGGCGCTGTTAGAGAACCCAATAGGTACGACTGCGGAAAATTATCTCAGTAACGGTAACCGCCTGCTGCTGGACCTGTTCAATACTCAGATTGAAATGTGTGATGCGCTGACCGATCCGAATGCGCAGCTTCAGGAACTGGCGACGCGGATTGAAGCGCAGGGGTTCCGCCCGTATGTGATCCCGGTTGGCGGTTCTAACGCATTGGGCGCATTGGGTTATGTCGAAAGCGCACTGGAAATAGCTCAGCAGTGTGAAGGGGCCGTAGAACTTTCATCCGTCGTGGTGGCGTCGGGCAGTGCAGGAACGCACGCCGGGTTGGCGGTAGGGCTGGAACAATTGATGCCGAACGTTGAGCTTATCGGTGTCACCGTTTCGCGCAGCGTTGCTGACCAAAAACCAAAAGTCGTTGCGTTGCAGCAGGCCATTGCCAGTGAGCTGGAGCTGACTGCGGCGGCAGATATTTTACTGTGGGATGATTACTTTGCGCCGGGTTACGGTACGCCAAATGAAGAAGGCATGGAGGCGGTAAAACTGTTGGCTCGTCTGGAGGGCATTTTGTTGGATCCGGTGTATACCGGTAAAGCGATGGCAGGCCTGATTGACGGTATCAGCCAGAAACGCTTTAAAGACGAAGGGCCAATCCTCTTTATTCATACCGGTGGGGCACCTGCGTTGTTTGCCTACCATCCACATGTATGACAACCAGGTAGAAAAATACTCATGCAAGAAAGTATCCAACTGGTCATTGATTCGCTGCCGTATCTGCTGAAAGGGGCGGTATTTACGCTCCAACTGAGCATCGGCGGGATGTTTTTTGGCCTGGTGCTGGGGTTCATCCTGGCGCTAATGCGTTTGTCGTCACTGTTACCTGTGCGCTGGCTGGCGCGCTTTTATATCTCTATCTTTCGCGGCACACCGTTAATTGCCCAGCTGTTTATGATCTACTACGGTCTGCCGCAGTTTGGTATTGAGCTGGATCCGATTCCCGCAGCAATGATCGGTCTGTCGCTGAATACCGCGGCTTACGCGGCAGAAACGCTGCGTGCGGCCATCTCCTCCATTGATAAAGGTCAATGGGAAGCCGGGGCGAGTATCGGTATGACGCCATGGCAGACGATGCGCAGGGCGATTCTACCGCAGGCTGCACGCGTGGCATTGCCGCCGCTGAGCAACAGTTTTATCAGTCTGGTGAAAGACACATCACTGGCCGCGACCATCCAGGTCCCGGAACTGTTCCGCCAGGCGCAGCTGATTACTTCACGCACGCTGGAGGTGTTTACCATGTATCTGGCGGCCTCGCTGATTTACTGGATCATGGCGACGGTGCTTTCTGCGCTGCAGAACTATTTTGAAGAACAGCTCAACCGCCAGGAGAGAGATCCGAAATGAGTACTATTGAAGTCAGAAACCTGGTGAAAAAATTTCACGGGCAAACGGTACTGCACGGCATTGATCTGGACGTTAAGCCTGGTGAAGTCGTGGCGATTATCGGGCCGAGCGGTTCAGGTAAAACCACGCTGCTGCGCAGTATAAATTTACTGGAACAACCGGAGGCGGGCACCATCAAGGTTGGAGATATTACCATTGATACCGCGCGTTCCTTAAGCCAGCAGAAAGGACAGATTCGCCAGTTGCGCCAGCATGTGGGGTTTGTGTTCCAGAACTTTAATTTATTTCCACATCGCACAGTACTGGAAAACATTATTGAAGGTCCGGTAATTGTGAAGGGCGAACCGAAGCCGGAAGCGACAGCGCGCGCGCGTGAACTTCTGGCAAAGGTTGGGCTTGCGGGTAAAGAGAGCAGCTATCCACGGCGGTTATCCGGCGGTCAGCAGCAGCGCGTCGCTATTGCCCGGGCGCTGGCTATGCGTCCGGAAGTTATTCTTTTTGATGAACCGACCTCCGCGCTTGACCCGGAACTGGTTGGCGAAGTACTTAATACTATTCGTCAGCTGGCGCAGGAAAAACGCACCATGGTCATTGTGACGCACGAAATGAGTTTTGCGCGTGACGTTGCTGACCGGGCGATATTTATGGATCAGGGCAAGATAGTGGAGCAGGGGCCTGCAAAATCATTATTCACGCATCCGCAGCAACCGCGAACCCGTCAGTTTCTTGAAAAGTTCCTGATGCAATAAAAGGTCAGAGAGCACTCATCGAAATATTTTTTTTGGTGAGTGCTTGTTGCATAACTATTTATAATTGCTGCTTTATTATTATTGCTTCATCCTGCCAGCATTGTGGGCTGTTACGTTACACTCAAGTAATTTCTTATTTGTCCGATAATTTGCATATATAAAATACATTTATGTGTTAGCTTGTTTCATACATTTGGATGATTATCAATCTCAGGGGCATTACCACTTAGTATGCAGGATCATGATTTCTTCACCTGGCGACGGAGCATGCTGTTACGCTTTCAGGAAATGGCGGCGGCAGAGGATGTCTATGACGAATTACAACATCAGACGCAGCACTTAGAGTTCGACTTTTATGCGCTCTGCGTCCGGCATCCCGTACCCTTTACCCGACCTAAAACGGTACTTCATACGACGTATCCCAAAGCATGGGTCGCACATTACCAATCCGAAAATTATTTCGCTATCGATCCGGTACTGAAACCCGAAAACTTCAGTCAGGGCCACTTACCGTGGGATGACGCCTTGTTCCGTGACGCACAACCGCTGTGGGACGCCGCGCGTAATCACGGTCTGCGCAAGGGGATGACGCAATGCCTAATGTTGCCAAATCGGGCGCTAGGCTTTTTGTCCGTGTCACGCGCAAGCGTGCGTAATGGCCGCTATGCGCAGGATGAAGTCGAGCTCAGGATGCAACTGCTGGTACGAGAAAGTCTGTCAGTACTTATGCGGCTGGAAGATGACATGGTCATGGCGCCGGAGATGCGTTTTAGCAAGCGCGAAAAAGAGATTCTGAAATGGACCGCTGAGGGGAAAACCTCTTCCGAGATAGCAATGATTCTGTCGATCTCTGAAAATACCGTTAACTTTCATCAGAAGAATATGCAGAAGAAGTTTAACGCGCCAAACAAAACACAGATTGCTTGTTATGCTGCCGCAACGGGGCTTATCTGAATAAAATGTCGTTCTGAGTGTCAGACGCAAAACCGGCTGAGAGCATCGCTGTCAGCCGGTTTCTTATCACTGACGATAGGCCTGTTTAATTTGTTTAACAGTGCTGGTAAATACCGCGGCCTGTGTTTCGTCCTCAATCAGCGCGATCTGTTTTTCCATTTTAAGAATCACGCGTCCTGCATCGGCTTGTCCCATAGCCTGCAGCATCAGCGTTAACATGGCCTTCAGGCAGGTGACTTCATTAGCCAGTTCTTGATTATTCTCAGCAGTGGAAAAATCAGGCGTACTCATTTATTTTCCTCGTTATGTTTCAATGAAAAAGTGCGATGGCAAACGTCAAGGCGGCGGAGTATACCATAAGCTCGGCTAAAAATATCTGAGGTTTTTTTTTGCGCAAACAAAACCCAATGAGATTAAAATAAACAAGATGTTGCAGTGCATATATTTTCTCCATTCATTGTTTATTCCGAGTATTTCACTCGTTAATTATTGTTACAAGCTTACCTTCCTATTTAGCATTCGACGTAAGAATATGAATTTTTTGTCACTATTCTGAAACAGCTATGCAGATATAAGCACGGGCAAACGCCCTTCAACCGTGAAAGTTTCCACGGTTCGTACAATCTAATTTCCAAAAACGAGAGCAAAATCGAAAGTCGGGTGTTTTTTAGATTTCAAAGTTGAGATAAAACCCGTTAACATAGGACAGATTAACTATCGGTAGCGTTATCCCTATTCTGGAGATATTCCTTTGATCAACGTTTTTCTTGTTGATGACCACGAACTGGTGCGCGCAGGGATACGACGCATTCTGGAAGATATAAAAGGCATTAAAGTTGTCGGCGAGGCGTGCTGCGGCGAAGATGCGGTCAAATGGTGCCGCGTTAACGCCGTCGACGTTGTGCTGATGGACATGAATATGCCCGGTATTGGCGGTCTGGAGGCAACCCGCAAAATTGCGCGTTCCTCGGCTGACATTAAAGTGATCATGTTGACTGTTCATACCGAAAACCCATTGCCGGCAAAAGTTATGCAGGCGGGAGCCGCGGGCTATCTCAGCAAGGGGGCCGCCCCTCAGGAAGTCGTGAGCGCGATTCGTTCGGTCTTTTCCGGGCAGCGCTACATTGCTTCCGATATTGCTCAACAAATGGCGCTTAGCCAGATTGAGCCAGAGAAAACGGAAACCCCGTTTGCCAGTTTGTCTGAACGCGAGTTGCAGATTATGCTGATGATCACCAAAGGCCAGAAGGTCAATGAGATCTCAGAACAACTGAATCTTAGTCCCAAAACAGTGAACAGCTACCGCTATCGAATGTTCAGTAAATTAAACATTCATGGCGATGTGGAGCTGACTCACCTGGCAATTCGCCATGGCCTGTGTAATGCGGAGACATTAACAAGCCTGTGACCGAACAGTTCGATGCTAAAGCGTTTCTGAAAACCGTGACCAGCCAGCCTGGCGTCTATCGTATGTACGATACCGCCGGGACGGTTATCTATGTCGGTAAAGCGAAAGACCTGAAAAAACGGCTCTCCAGCTATTTCCGTAGCAACCTTGCATCGCGTAAAACCGAAGCGCTGGTGGCACAAATTCAGCAGATTGATGTCACGGTGACGCACACCGAAACTGAAGCATTATTGCTAGAGCACAATTACATCAAGTTGTACCAACCGCGCTATAACGTATTGCTGCGCGATGATAAATCCTATCCCTTTATTTTCCTCAGTGGCGATACCCATCCGCGTCTGGCGACGCATCGCGGCGCGAAGCATGCTAAAGGTGAATACTTTGGACCGTTTCCTAACGGTTATGCCGTCCGCGAGACACTGGCACTATTGCAGAAAATTTTCCCAATACGTCAGTGCGAAAATAGCGTTTATCGCAACCGTTCACGCCCGTGTTTGCAATATCAGATTGGCCGCTGCCTTGGGCCTTGCGTCGCCGGTCTGGTGAGTGAAGAAGAGTACGCGCAGCAGGTCGACTACGTACGGCTGTTTTTATCCGGCAAAGACGATCAGGTGTTAACGCAACTGATAACCCGGATGGAGAAGGCCAGTCAGAACCTTGAGTTTGAAGAGGCCGCGCGTATCCGCGACCAAATTCAGGCGGTTCGCCGTGTCACTGAAAAACAGTTTGTTTCCAATACTGGCGACGATCTGGATGTTATCGGCGTGGCATTTGATGCCGGAATGGCCTGCGTACACGTCTTGTTCATTCGTCAGGGCAAAGTGTTAGGCAGTCGCAGCTATTTTCCTAAAGTACCTGGGGGAACGGAACTGGGCGAGGTGGTTGAAACCTTCGTTGGGCAGTTCTATTTACAGGGTAGCCAGGTGCGTACCTTGCCTGGTGAGATCCTGCTTGATTTCAATCTTAGCGATAAGACGCTGTTGGCTGACTCTTTGTCTGAACTGGCCGGGCGGAAGATTAACGTCCAGACGAAGCCGCGAGGCGATCGTGCCCGATATCTGAAGCTGGCGCGTACCAATGCGGCTACGGCGTTAACCACCAGGCTTTCCCAGCAGTCCACTATTACCCAACGTCTGACGGCGCTGGCATCCGTGCTGAAACTGCCTGCGGTGAAACGCATGGAGTGTTTTGACATTAGCCACACAATGGGCGAGCAGACCGTTGCCTCCTGCGTGGTTTTTGATGCTAACGGGCCGCTGCGTGCGGAGTATCGTCGCTATAACATTACGGGTATTACACCGGGTGATGATTACGCGGCGATGAACCAGGTACTGCGTCGGCGTTATGGTAAGGCAATAGAAGAAAGTAAGATCCCGGATGTTATTTTGATCGACGGCGGTAAAGGCCAGCTAGGGCAGGCGAAAGCTGTTTTTGCTGAACTGGACGTGCCCTGGGATAAACAGCACCCTCTGTTACTGGGTGTGGCAAAAGGGGCAGATCGCAAAGCCGGCCTGGAAACCTTGTTCTTTGAACCGGAAGGCGAGGGGTTTAGCCTGCCGCCGGACTCCCCTGCGTTGCACGTTATTCAGCATATCCGCGATGAGTCTCACGATCACGCCATTAGCGGACACCGTAAAAAACGGGCGAAGGTGAAAAGCACCAGCACGCTGGAAACCATCGAAGGCGTTGGCCCTAAGCGCCGACAAATGTTGCTGAAGTATATGGGGGGTTTGCAAGGGCTTCGTAACGCCAGTGTCGAAGAAATTGCAAAAGTGCCGGGTATTTCGCAAGCTCTGGCAGAAAAGATCTTCTACTCGTTGAAACATTAGGCCCTCTGTAGCAACATAGGGGTAATTTCACTGACAACAGATAGTTATCCGTCATATGCAATTTAATATCCCTACATTGCTCACGCTGTTTCGCGTCATTCTGATCCCATTCTTTGTATTGGCGTTTTATCTGCCATTCACCTGGGCTCCCTTCGTTTGTGCGCTGATTTTCTGTATTGCAGCCGTTACCGACTGGTTTGACGGTTTTCTGGCGCGCCGCTGGAACCAAAGTACACGTTTCGGGGCGTTCCTCGATCCGGTGGCAGATAAGGTTCTGGTGGCTATCGCGATGGTGCTGGTGACGGAGCACTACCATAGCTGGTGGGTGACATTGCCAGCCGCCACGATGATCGCGCGTGAAATTATCATTTCAGCGCTGCGTGAATGGATGGCAGAACTTGGCAAGCGTAGCAGTGTGGCGGTGTCGTGGATCGGTAAAGTCAAAACAACATCGCAAATGGCGGCGCTGGCATGGCTGCTGTGGCGTCCAAATATCTGGGTAGAGTATGCCGGGATTGCACTTTTCTTTGTCGCCGCGATTCTGACTTTGTGGTCAATGTTCCAGTATTTGAGCGCCGCACGGGGAGATTTGCTTGATCAGTGATCGTTTCGCCGCAAATTTCAGCAAACGATCGTCAGTGGTGAAAAATATCGTTGACTCATTGCGTCAGGTAAGTAGAATGCAACGCATCGAACGGCAGCACTGATTGCCAGACGATAACAAAATCAAGTGATTAACAAAGTTACTTGGTGATGCGGGAATAGCTCAGTTGGTAGAGCACGACCTTGCCAAGGTCGGGGTCGCGAGTTCGAGTCTCGTTTCCCGCTCCAAATTTAAAACATCGGCATTTGCGGATGTTTGGCTGTAAAGCCAGAAGATTTCGGCGCGTTAGCAAAGCGGTTATGTAGCGGATTGCAAATCCGTCTAGTCCGGTTCGACTCCGGAACGCGCCTCCAATTTCTTCCCGAGCCCGGATGGTGGAATCGGTAGACACAAGGGATTTAAAATCCCTCGGCGTTCGCGCTGTGTGGGTTCAAGTCCCACTCCGGGTACCATGGGAAAGAACAGAATAATCAAAGCAATAAGCAGTGTCGTGAAACCACCTACGGGTGGTTTTTTTGTGCCTGAAACTGACTGACAGCTAATAGCTTGCGTCGCAATACCCACCAATAAAGCAAAACCGCCAAAACGCCCAATTCACTAACATGATTTAGCCCATTCGTTTATCGGTGAATAGGCGCGCTCAGCATAAACCCTCCGCGGGCAGGGTTGTTCATGAACCCATCACGGGCGGGGTTACGGTTCTGAAAACCGCTCATTATGAGGGGATCGTTAATGCCATCCTCAATCGCAAAGGATCTGTGGATCCGGTTACGGGCTCTGAGCGTAAACGCAAAATCATCTGCTCCGCCAATCACAATAACGCCATTGCCGACAGCTAACGCAGCACTCAACTCTTGCTCTCGTTGAGCCTGACGTTGCAATGCGCCGGCTGCAACAGATGAAGATGCCAACAGCAGTAGTGCAAGGACGGCGCATGAAAATACCCGTGGTAGTTTCATGATAAATACTCATAAATAATGTGGCTATTAAAGTATAGCGTTTGATGACGCTCTTATCCGGGCGGTAAATAACCATTTTCTGGCAGCTGAGGCGGTGATTTTGGGGGGACTGGCCGTGTAATTAAACACTATAATAAAAACAGCTCACAGGTGATTATGCCTGTTCGTAGCACAGGCAGGTGCCGCAGATTTTTCACCCCATAGGGGAGAGAAGGCGATGGCTGACTATCAGTTTTCCACGGTCTGGCAGGTTGAGGCTTCACTGCAGGATGTCTGGGATGTTTTCTCCCACCCGGATCAGTGGCCAGAATGGTGGAGCAGCCTTGAGCGTGTTGTTGAGATCAAGAAAGGCGATATACAGGGGGTCGGAGCGTTGCATCGTTACACCTGGAAGGGGGTACTTCCGTATCGTTTAACCTTTGATATCAATGTATTAACTATTTTGCAGTACGCTCTTCTTGAAGGTGCTGCCAGCGGCGAGGTTGAAGGGCGCGGGGTATGGTCTTTTATTGATACCGGTAGGGAGACTATTGTCAGGTACGACTGGAATGTACGAACCACGATTCGCTGGATGAATATACTTGCCCCGCTGGCGGCACCGGTATTTCGCTGGAACCACGATACGGTAATGCGCGAGGGGGCGAAGGGATTAGCCCGTAAACTTGGCACCCATGTGTATATATTTTGATTCAGAGCCTATCCCATTAGGGCTATTTACTTGCCATTTCACCGCTGGGCGGTGCTCAAACTGTTTGCGTCAATAACACTTGCTGGACAGGTTCTTCGTCCTCTGTTCTCAGGGGCAGTTTTAGCCCTGAAAGTTAAAAATCCCGCCGTTGCTAACTAGCAATGTGGCAATTTCATTTAACGTGTTGTCGAATGCTGCTGCATTTTGCAGTCCTGCGTTATGCAGCCGTTCTAAATTCTCTCGTGATGCGTTATCCAGCGTTGGATCGGCATCATATAATTCGGGTTGAAGCCTGTAATATTTCGCATTTTTTACCGTTGAGGCGATTTGTTGTAAATAGTAGGCAGTCATCTGCGGACCACCTTCGAGCGCGATATCGATAGCGGGTTTCGCCCAGCCAAAGGGGCCCCAGTCTTTAACCTCTGAATATGAATAGCCCTGCAGTTTTTTACCGGTACCCAGAGAGACAATGATCATGTCTTTGATGCCAGCGACGTTTGAAAACTTAATCGCCTCGGAATAGGCACACAGTGCTGGATCGTTCGCCACGACACCACCATCGACCAGGACATACTTTTGCGGCAATGGGGGAAGCGAGTAAATCCGCGCTGCTTCGAAGTACGTCGGTGCTGCGGAGGTAGCACGTAAAACATCTCTGACCAGAAAATCCCGTTTTTTGGCTACGGCAGAGTGTTGTTTGAAGATCACCGGAAGACGACTGCTGACATCATAAGCAACAAAGCAGGTTGGTTTTAATAATTCACTCAGTTTTGTATCACCGAAGGCTGTTTTTAATACTCGCTCCAGTTCCGTTGCCGGATATTTTTCATCACTTACACCGCCTAATGAACTGATGGTTTTCCAAATGCCGACGTCAAAAATCTCATCGCCGTCCTGAAGATAGAAGTTGACGGCTTCCTGAGCGGAAAATTTGGGGGTTCCTGTCGCGTCGGGACACACATAAGCAGAACAGAGGATGGCGCCAGTACTGGTGCCTGCGACTAAATCGAAATAATCAGCGATTCTTGCTGTTGGTTTTTTTTCTTTATCTTGTAACTTCTTCTCCAGTGCGACGGTGATGCTGCCAACTTACTGATTTAGTGTATGATGGTGTTTTTGAGGTGCTCCAGTGGCTTCTGTTTCTATCAGCTGTCCCTCCTGTTCAGCTACTGACGGGGTGGTGCGTAACGGCAAAAGCACTGCCGGACATCAGCGCTATCTCTGCTCTCACTGCCGTAAAACATGGCAACTGCAGTTCACTTACACCGCTTCTCAACCCGGTACGCACCAGAAAATCATTGATATGGCCATGAATGGTGTTGGATGCCGGGCAACCGCCCGCATTATGGGCGTTGGCCTCAACACGATTTTACGTCACTTAAAAAACTCAGGCCGCAGTCGGTAACCTCGCGCATACAGCCGGGCAGTGACGTCATCGTCTGCGCGGAAATGGACGAACAGTGGGGCTATGTCGGGGCTAAATCGCGCCAGCGCTGGCTGTTTTACGCGTATGACAGGCTCCGGAAGACGGTTGTTGCGCACGTATTCGGTGAACGCACTATGGCGACGCTGGGGCGTCTTATGAGCCTGCTGTCACCCTTTGACGTGGTGATATGGATGACGGATGGCTGGCCGCTGTATGAATCCCGCCTGAAGGGAAAGCTGCACGTAATCAGCAAGCGATATACGCAGCGAATTGAGCGGCATAACCTGAATCTGAGGCAGCACCTGGCACGGCTGGGACGGAAGTCGCTGTCGTTCTCAAAATCGGTGGAGCTGCATGACAAAGTCATCGGGCATTATCTGAACATAAAACACTATCAATAAGTTGGAGTCATTACC
>NZ_JAOWGQ010000041.1:0-32765 GCF_030333085.1 Citrobacter sp. Cpa228
CGTGGTATCACCATCAACACTTCTCACGTTGAATATGACACCCCGACTCGCCACTACGCGCACGTAGACTGCCCGGGCCACGCCGACTATGTTAAAAACATGATCACCGGTGCTGCGCAGATGGACGGCGCGATCCTGGTTGTTGCTGCGACTGACGGCCCGATGCCGCAGACTCGTGAGCACATCCTGCTGGGTCGTCAGGTAGGCGTTCCGTACATCATCGTGTTCCTGAACAAATGCGACATGGTTGATGACGAAGAGCTGCTGGAACTGGTAGAAATGGAAGTTCGTGAACTTCTGTCTCAGTACGATTTCCCGGGCGATGACACGCCGATCGTTCGTGGTTCTGCTCTGAAAGCGCTGGAAGGCGAAGCAGAGTGGGAAGCGAAAATCATCGAACTGGCTGGCTTCCTGGATTCTTACATCCCGGAACCAGAACGTGCTATCGATAAGCCGTTCCTGCTGCCAATCGAAGACGTATTCTCCATCTCCGGTCGTGGTACCGTTGTTACCGGTCGTGTAGAACGCGGTATCATCAAAGTTGGTGAAGAAGTTGAAATCGTTGGTATCAAAGAGACTGCCAAGTCTACCTGTACTGGCGTTGAAATGTTCCGCAAACTGCTGGACGAAGGCCGTGCTGGTGAGAACGTTGGTGTTCTGCTGCGTGGTATCAAACGTGAAGAAATCGAACGTGGTCAGGTACTGGCTAAGCCGGGCTCTATCAAGCCGCACACCAAGTTCGAATCTGAAGTGTACATTCTGTCCAAAGACGAAGGCGGCCGTCATACTCCGTTCTTCAAAGGCTACCGTCCGCAGTTCTACTTCCGTACTACTGACGTGACTGGTACCATCGAACTGCCGGAAGGCGTAGAGATGGTAATGCCGGGCGACAACATCAAAATGGTTGTTACCCTGATCCACCCGATCGCGATGGATGACGGTCTGCGTTTCGCAATCCGTGAAGGCGGCCGTACCGTTGGCGCGGGCGTTGTTGCCAAAGTAATGAGCTAATTGCCGATAACATTTGACGCAATGCGCAATAAAAGGGCATCATTTGATGCCCTTTTTGCACGCTTTCACACCAGAACCTGGCTCATCAGTGATTTTTTTTGTCATAATCATTGCTGAGACAGGCTCTGAAGAGGGCGTTTAGTCCGAAACGCACCAGAGCATTTCGGTTTGGATCGCCTCGCTTACGCGGGGTGAAAATGTTTGTAGAATACTTCTGACAGGTTGGTTTATGAGTGCGAATACCGAAGCTCAAGGAAGCGGGCGCGGCCTGGAAGCGATGAAGTGGGTTGTTGTCGCTGTATTGCTGCTTGTAGCTATCGTTGGCAACTACCTCTATCGTGACATGATGCTGCCGCTGCGTGCGCTGGCCGTAGTGATTCTGATTGCCGCAGCGGGTGGTGTCGCGCTGTTGACTACAAAAGGTAAAGCGACCGTTGCTTTTGCCCGTGAAGCGAGAACCGAAGTCCGTAAGGTCATTTGGCCAACTCGCCAGGAAACGCTGCACACCACGCTGATCGTTGCTGCGGTCACTGCGGTAATGTCACTGATCCTGTGGGGACTGGATGGTATTCTGGTTCGCCTGGTATCCTTTATCACTGGCCTGAGGTTCTAAGATGTCTGAAGCCCCTAAAAAGCGCTGGTACGTCGTTCAGGCGTTTTCCGGTTTTGAAGGCCGCGTAGCGACCTCGCTGCGTGAGTATATCAAGTTACAAAATATGGAAGAGCTGTTTGGTGAAGTCATGGTGCCGACCGAAGAGGTGGTCGAAATCCGTGGCGGCCAGCGTCGCAAGAGCGAGCGTAAATTCTTCCCGGGCTATGTACTGGTCCAGATGGTAATGAATGATGCAAGCTGGCACCTGGTGCGCAGCGTGCCGCGTGTAATGGGCTTTATCGGCGGTACATCTGACCGTCCGGCACCTATCAGCGACAAAGAAGTTGATGCGATCATGAACCGCCTGCAGCAGGTTGGTGATAAGCCACGTCCGAAAACGATGTTTGAGCCAGGTGAAATGGTTCGTGTTAGCGACGGTCCGTTCGCTGACTTTAACGGTGTGGTTGAAGAAGTGGACTACGAGAAGTCTCGTCTGAAAGTTTCCGTATCTATCTTCGGTCGTGCGACTCCGGTTGAACTGGACTTCGCTCAGGTTGAAAAAGCCTAATACGCCGATCAAAAAAGCGACGATTTAATCGTTGCACAAGGCGCGAGATTAGAATACAATTTCGCGCCTTTTGTTTTTATGGATTCTATCCGTAAAACGAATTTAATCACGGGGAGCCTCCTTGAGGCGCTATAACCCAATCAGAGGAATTTAGAATGGCTAAGAAAGTCCAAGCCTATGTCAAGCTGCAGGTTGCAGCTGGTATGGCTAACCCGAGTCCGCCGGTAGGTCCAGCACTGGGTCAACAAGGCGTGAACATCATGGAATTCTGCAAAGCGTTCAACGCTAAGACTGATTCCATGGAAAAAGGTCTGCCGATCCCGGTTGTTATCACCGTTTACGCTGACCGTTCTTTCACTTTCGTTACCAAAACGCCTCCGGCAGCAGTTCTGCTGAAGAAAGCGGCTGGTATCAAGTCTGGTTCCGGCAAGCCGAACAAAGACAAAGTGGGTAAAATTTCCCGCGCTCAGCTGCAGGAAATCGCGCAGACCAAAGCTGCCGACATGACTGGTTCCGACATTGAAGCGATGACTCGCTCCATTGAAGGTACTGCACGTTCCATGGGCCTGGTAGTGGAGGACTAAGAAATGGCTAAACTGACCAAGCGCATGTCCGTGATCCGTGACAAAGTTGATGCTACTAAACAGTACGACATCAACGAAGCTATCGCTCTGCTGAAAGAGCTGGCCACTGCTAAATTCGTAGAAAGCGTGGACGTTGCCGTTAACCTCGGCATCGATGCACGTAAATCTGACCAGAACGTACGTGGTGCAACTGTACTGCCGCACGGTACTGGCCGTTCCGTTCGCGTAGCCGTATTTACCCAGGGCGCAAACGCTGAAGCTGCTAAAGCTGCAGGCGCTGAGCTGGTAGGTATGGAAGATCTGGCTGACCAGATCAAAAAAGGCGAAATGAACTTTGACGTTGTTATTGCTTCCCCGGATGCAATGCGCGTTGTTGGCCAGCTGGGTCAGGTTCTGGGTCCGCGCGGCCTGATGCCAAACCCGAAAGTTGGTACTGTAACCCCTAACGTTGCTGAAGCTGTTAAGAACGCTAAAGCAGGTCAGGTTCGTTACCGTAACGACAAAAACGGCATCATTCACACTACCATCGGTAAAGTGGATTTTGACGCTGACAAACTGAAAGAAAACCTGGAAGCTCTGCTGGTTGCGCTGAAAAAAGCTAAACCGACTCAGGCAAAAGGCGTGTACATCAAGAAAGTTAGCATCTCCACCACCATGGGTGCTGGTGTTGCCGTTGATCAGTCCGGTCTGACTGCGACTGTGGCGAACTAATATTCGCCTTTACGTGGGAGGTGATTTTGTCTACAATCTTACCCCCACGTTTCTGCTAATTGCAGACGTATATCCGAGATATTCAGGCTGTGGCAAGGCGACAACTGAGTGAATCGCCAGGAGCATAGTTAACTATGTGACTGGTGTGAACGAAGACAGTCAACGCCGGCACAGGTTGAATAGCGACAGATAGACAAGATTTGTTCGTTGGAGCCTGGCCTATCCAGGCCTCCGTCGAAGACCGCAGGTGTTTCGTCAGAAACTTAATGCCCTGCGTAGACGGTGACAGAACGCTAAGATTATTTCTGATACTCTGGCTTGTTTCTGCTCACCGTATTTAGACGCTCTCTCCGTTGGGAGGAGTGAAGTGAGTTCCGGAACATGAGTTCCGGCAAACATCCAGGAGCAAAGCTAATGGCTTTAAATCTTCAAGACAAACAAGCGATTGTTGCTGAAGTCAGCGAAGTAGCCAAAGGCGCGCTGTCTGCAGTAGTTGCGGATTCCCGTGGCGTAACTGTAGATAAAATGACTGAACTGCGTAAAGCAGGTCGTGAAGCTGGCGTATACATGCGTGTTGTTCGTAACACCCTGCTGCGCCGCGTCGTTGAAGGTACTCAGTTCGAGTGCCTGAAAGACACGTTTGTTGGTCCGACCCTGATTGCATACTCTATGGAACACCCGGGCGCTGCTGCTCGTCTGTTCAAAGAGTTCGCGAAAGCGAATGCAAAATTTGAGGTCAAAGCCGCAGCCTTTGAAGGTGAGTTGATCACGGCATCGAACATCGATCGCCTGGCAACCCTGCCGACCTACGAAGAAGCAATTGCACGCCTGATGGCAACCATGAAAGAAGCTTCGGCTGGCAAACTGGTTCGTACTCTGGCTGCTGTACGCGATGCGAAAGAAGCTGCTTAATCGCAGTTATCTTTCTCAAGCATCTGCTTACGTATAAACTTATTCTGATTTTCAGGAACAATTTAAATGTCTATCACTAAAGATCAAATCATTGAAGCAGTATCCGCTATGTCCGTAATGGACGTTGTAGAACTGATTTCTGCAATGGAAGAAAAATTCGGTGTTTCCGCTGCTGCTGCTGTAGCTGTAGCTGCTGGTCCGGCTGAAGCTGCTGAAGAAAAAACTGAATTCGACGTAATTCTGAAAGCTGCTGGCGCTAACAAAGTTGCTGTTATCAAAGCAGTACGTGGCGCAACTGGCCTGGGTCTGAAAGAAGCTAAAGACCTGGTAGAATCTGCACCGGCTGCGCTGAAAGAAGGCGTGAGCAAAGATGACGCAGAAGCACTGAAAAAATCTCTGGAAGAAGCTGGCGCTGAAGTTGAAGTTAAATAAGCCAACTTTTCTGGTTGCAGCCTAAGAAATTAGGCTGATGGCTGGTGACTTTTTAGTCACCAGCCTTTTTGCGCTGTAAGGCGCCAGTAGCATTTCACACTGTTTGACTACTGCTGTGCCTTTCAATGCTTGTTTCTATCGACGCCTTAATATACTGCGACAGAGCATCAGTTCTGTGTAAATCGCAATGAAATGGTTTAAGCGTGATAGCAACAGGCATTGCGGAAAGTATTCGATTTTCCGGTCAACAAAATAGTGTTGCACAAACTGTCCCTTCGTCGGACAGATGGGTCGACTTGTCAGCGAGCTGAGGAACCCTAATGGTTTACTCCTATACCGAGAAAAAACGTATTCGTAAGGATTTTGGTAAACGTCCACAAGTACTGGACATACCTTATCTCCTTTCTATCCAGCTTGACTCGTTTCAGAAGTTCATCGAGCAAGATCCTGAAGGGCAGTATGGTCTGGAAGCAGCTTTCCGTTCCGTTTTCCCGATTCAGAGCTATAGCGGTAATTCCGAGCTGCAATACGTCAGCTACCGCCTTGGCGAACCGGTGTTTGACGTTCAGGAATGTCAGATCCGTGGCGTGACCTATTCCGCACCGCTGCGCGTAAAACTGCGTCTGGTGATCTACGAGCGCGAAGCGCCGGAAGGCACCGTAAAAGACATTAAAGAACAAGAAGTCTACATGGGCGAAATTCCGCTCATGACTGACAACGGTACCTTTGTTATCAACGGTACTGAGCGTGTTATCGTTTCTCAGCTGCACCGTAGTCCAGGCGTCTTCTTTGACTCCGACAAAGGTAAAACCCACTCTTCGGGTAAAGTGCTGTATAACGCGCGCATCATTCCTTACCGTGGTTCCTGGCTGGACTTCGAATTCGATCCGAAGGACAACCTGTTCGTACGTATTGACCGTCGCCGTAAACTGCCTGCGACCATTATTCTGCGTGCGCTGAACTACACCACTGAGCAGATCCTTGACCTGTTCTTTGAGAAAGTTGTTTTCGAAATTCGTGACAACAAGCTGCAGATGGAACTGGTGCCGGAACGCCTGCGTGGTGAAACCGCCTCCTTTGACATCGAAGCTAACGGCAAAGTCTACGTCGAAAAAGGCCGTCGCATCACTGCGCGCCACATTCGCCAGCTGGAAAAAGACGATATCAAACATATCGAAGTTCCGGTTGAATACATTGCTGGTAAAGTTGCGGCTAAAGACTACGTTGACGAATCTACTGGCGAGCTGATCTGCGCAGCTAACATGGAGCTGAGCCTGGATCTGCTGGCTAAGCTGAGCCAGTCTGGCCACAAACGTATCGAAACGCTGTTCACTAACGATCTGGACCACGGTCCGTACATTTCTGAAACTGTACGCGTCGACCCAACCAACGATCGTCTGAGCGCGCTGGTAGAAATCTACCGCATGATGCGCCCTGGTGAGCCGCCGACTCGTGAAGCTGCTGAAAGCCTGTTTGAGAACCTGTTCTTCTCTGAAGACCGCTATGACCTGTCTGCGGTTGGTCGTATGAAGTTCAACCGTTCTCTGCTGCGCGACGAAATCGAAGGTTCCGGTATCCTGAGCAAAGATGACATCATCGAAGTGATGAAGAAGCTCATCGATATCCGTAACGGTAAAGGCGAAGTCGATGATATCGACCACCTCGGCAACCGTCGTATCCGTTCCGTAGGCGAAATGGCGGAAAACCAATTCCGCGTTGGCCTGGTACGTGTTGAGCGTGCGGTGAAAGAGCGTCTGTCTCTGGGCGATCTGGATACCCTGATGCCTCAGGATATGATCAACGCCAAGCCGATTTCTGCAGCAGTGAAAGAGTTCTTTGGTTCCAGCCAGCTGTCTCAGTTTATGGACCAGAACAACCCGCTGTCTGAGATTACGCACAAACGTCGTATCTCTGCACTCGGCCCAGGCGGTCTGACCCGTGAGCGTGCAGGCTTCGAAGTTCGAGACGTACACCCGACTCACTATGGTCGCGTATGTCCTATCGAAACGCCTGAAGGTCCGAACATCGGTCTGATCAACTCCCTGTCCGTGTATGCACAGACTAACGAATACGGCTTCCTTGAGACTCCGTACCGTAAAGTGACCGACGGTGTTGTAACTGACGAAATCCACTACCTGTCTGCTATCGAAGAAGGCAACTACGTTATCGCTCAGGCGAACTCCAACCTGGATGACGAAGGCCACTTTGTAGAAGATCTGGTTACCTGCCGTAGCAAAGGCGAATCCAGCTTGTTCAGCCGCGACCAGGTTGACTACATGGACGTATCCACCCAGCAGGTGGTATCCGTCGGTGCGTCCCTGATCCCGTTCCTGGAACACGATGACGCCAACCGTGCATTGATGGGTGCGAACATGCAACGTCAGGCGGTTCCGACTCTGCGCGCTGATAAGCCGCTGGTTGGTACCGGTATGGAACGTGCTGTTGCCGTTGACTCCGGTGTTACTGCAGTTGCTAAACGTGGCGGTACTGTTCAGTACGTGGATGCTTCCCGTATCGTTATCAAAGTTAACGAAGACGAGATGTACCCGGGCGAAGCAGGTATCGACATTTATAACCTGACCAAATACACCCGTTCTAACCAGAACACCTGTATCAACCAGATGCCTTGCGTATCTCTGGGCGAGCCGGTTGAACGTGGTGATGTGCTGGCAGACGGTCCGTCCACCGACCTCGGTGAACTGGCGCTGGGTCAGAACATGCGCGTGGCATTCATGCCATGGAACGGTTACAACTTCGAAGACTCCATCCTCGTATCCGAGCGTGTTGTTCAGGAAGACCGTTTCACCACCATCCACATTCAGGAACTGGCATGTGTGTCTCGTGACACCAAGCTGGGGCCAGAAGAGATCACTGCTGACATCCCGAACGTGGGTGAAGCTGCGCTCTCCAAACTGGATGAGTCCGGTATCGTTTATATCGGCGCGGAAGTGACCGGTGGCGACATTCTGGTTGGTAAGGTAACACCGAAAGGTGAAACCCAGCTGACGCCAGAAGAGAAGCTGCTGCGTGCGATCTTCGGTGAGAAAGCGTCTGACGTTAAAGACTCTTCTCTGCGCGTGCCAAATGGTGTTTCCGGTACGATTATCGACGTTCAGGTCTTTACTCGCGATGGCGTAGAAAAAGACAAACGAGCGCTGGAAATCGAAGAGATGCAGCTGAAGCAGGCGAAAAAAGACCTGTCTGAAGAACTGCAGATCCTCGAAGCTGGCCTGTTCAGCCGTATCTACGCTGTGCTGGTTGCTGGTGGTGTTGAAGCTGAGAAGCTCGACAAACTGCCGCGCGATCGCTGGCTGGAACTCGGCCTGACCGACGAAGAGAAACAAAATCAGCTGGAACAGCTGGCTGAACAGTACGACGAACTGAAGCACGAGTTTGAGAAAAAACTCGAAGCGAAACGCCGTAAAATCACTCAGGGCGACGATCTGGCACCGGGCGTGCTGAAGATTGTTAAGGTTTATCTGGCGGTTAAACGTCGGATCCAGCCTGGTGATAAGATGGCAGGTCGTCACGGTAACAAGGGTGTAATCTCTAAGATCAACCCGATCGAAGATATGCCACACGATGCTAACGGTACGCCGGTAGATATCGTACTGAACCCGCTGGGCGTACCATCGCGTATGAACATCGGTCAGATCCTTGAAACCCACCTGGGTATGGCTGCAAAAGGTATCGGCGATAAGATCAACGCCATGCTGAAACAGCAGCAGGAAGTCGCGAAACTGCGCGAATTCATCCAGCGTGCTTACGATCTGGGTTCAGATGTTCGTCAGAAAGTTGACCTGAATACCTTCAGTGATGAAGAAGTTCTGCGTCTGGCTGAAAACCTGAAAAAAGGTATGCCGATCGCAACGCCGGTATTCGACGGTGCGAAAGAGTCTGAAATCAAGGAACTGTTACAGCTGGGTGGCCTGCCGACTTCCGGTCAGATCACACTGTTCGACGGTCGTACCGGTGAGCAGTTCGAGCGCCAGGTTACCGTTGGCTACATGTACATGCTGAAACTGAACCACCTGGTTGATGACAAAATGCATGCGCGTTCTACCGGTTCTTACAGCCTGGTTACTCAGCAGCCGCTGGGTGGTAAGGCGCAGTTCGGTGGTCAGCGCTTCGGGGAGATGGAAGTGTGGGCGCTTGAAGCATACGGCGCGGCATACACCCTGCAGGAAATGCTCACCGTTAAGTCTGATGACGTGAACGGTCGTACTAAGATGTATAAAAACATCGTGGACGGCAACCATCAGATGGAACCAGGCATGCCGGAATCCTTCAACGTACTGTTGAAAGAGATTCGTTCGCTGGGTATCAACATCGAGCTGGAAGACGAGTAACTCTCGATCAAACAGGTCACTGGTGCTGGCGTAACAGCCAGCGCCAGATTGTGCTAACTCCGACGGGAGCAAATCCGTGAAAGATTTATTAAAGTTTCTGAAAGCGCAGACTAAAACCGAAGAGTTTGATGCGATCAAAATTGCTCTGGCCTCGCCAGACATGATCCGTTCATGGTCTTTCGGTGAAGTTAAGAAGCCGGAAACCATCAACTACCGTACGTTCAAACCTGAACGTGACGGCCTTTTCTGCGCCCGTATCTTTGGGCCGGTAAAAGACTACGAGTGCCTGTGCGGTAAGTACAAGCGCCTGAAACACCGTGGTGTGATCTGTGAGAAGTGCGGCGTTGAAGTGACCCAGACTAAAGTACGCCGTGAGCGTATGGGCCACATCGAGCTGGCGTCTCCGACTGCGCACATCTGGTTCCTGAAATCTCTGCCGTCCCGTATCGGTTTGCTGCTTGATATGCCGCTGCGTGATATCGAACGCGTACTGTACTTCGAATCATATGTGGTTATCGAAGGCGGTATGACTAATCTGGAACGTCAACAGATCCTGACTGAAGAGCAGTATCTGGACGCGCTGGAAGAGTTCGGTGACGAATTCGACGCGAAGATGGGTGCGGAAGCAATCCAGGCCCTGCTGAAGAGCATGGATCTGGAGCAAGAGTGTGAAACTCTGCGCGAAGAGCTGAACGAAACCAACTCCGAAACCAAGCGTAAAAAGCTGACCAAGCGTATCAAACTGCTGGAAGCCTTCGTACAGTCTGGCAACAAGCCAGAGTGGATGATCCTGACTGTTCTGCCGGTTCTGCCGCCAGATTTGCGTCCGCTGGTTCCGCTGGATGGTGGTCGTTTCGCAACCTCAGATCTGAACGATCTGTATCGTCGCGTGATCAACCGTAACAACCGTCTGAAACGTCTGCTGGATCTGGCTGCGCCGGATATCATCGTACGCAACGAAAAACGTATGCTGCAGGAAGCGGTTGACGCCCTGCTGGATAACGGTCGTCGCGGTCGTGCGATCACCGGTTCTAACAAACGTCCTCTGAAATCTTTGGCTGATATGATCAAAGGTAAACAGGGTCGTTTCCGTCAGAACCTGCTCGGTAAGCGTGTTGACTACTCCGGTCGTTCTGTAATCACCGTAGGTCCATACCTGCGTCTGCATCAGTGCGGTCTGCCGAAGAAAATGGCACTGGAACTGTTCAAACCGTTCATCTACGGCAAACTGGAACTGCGTGGCCTCGCCACCACCATCAAAGCCGCGAAGAAAATGGTTGAGCGTGAAGAAGCTGTCGTTTGGGATATCCTGGACGAAGTTATCCGCGAACACCCGGTACTGCTGAACCGTGCACCAACCCTGCACCGTCTGGGTATCCAGGCATTTGAACCGGTACTGATCGAAGGTAAAGCTATCCAGCTGCACCCGCTGGTTTGTGCGGCATATAACGCCGACTTCGATGGTGACCAGATGGCTGTTCACGTACCGCTGACGCTGGAAGCCCAGCTCGAAGCGCGTGCGCTGATGATGTCTACCAACAACATCCTGTCTCCGGCGAACGGCGAACCTATCATCGTTCCGTCTCAGGACGTTGTATTGGGTCTGTACTACATGACCCGTGACTGTGTTAACGCCAAAGGCGAAGGCATGGTGCTGACTGGCCCGAAAGAAGCTGAGCGTATCTATCGCGCAGGTCTGGCCTCTCTGCATGCGCGCGTTAAAGTGCGTATCACCGAATACGAAAAAGATGAAAACGGCGAATTCGTTGCGAAAACCAGCCTGAAAGACACGACCGTTGGCCGTGCCATTCTGTGGATGATCGTACCGAAAGGTCTGCCTTTCTCCATCGTCAACCAGGCGCTGGGCAAGAAAGCTATCTCCAAAATGCTGAACACCTGTTACCGCATTCTGGGCCTGAAGCCGACCGTTATCTTCGCTGACCAGACCATGTACACCGGCTTTGCTTATGCAGCGCGTTCAGGTGCATCTGTTGGTATTGATGACATGGTCATCCCAGAGAAGAAACACGAGATCATCTCTGAAGCGGAAGCTGAAGTTGCTGAGATCCAGGAGCAGTTCCAGTCTGGTCTGGTAACCGCGGGCGAACGCTATAACAAAGTTATCGATATCTGGGCTGCGGCGAACGATCGTGTATCCAAAGCGATGATGGATAACCTGCAAACCGAAACTGTTATTAACCGTGACGGCGTAGAAGAGCAGCAGGTTTCCTTCAACAGCATCTACATGATGGCCGACTCCGGTGCGCGTGGTTCTGCAGCACAGATTCGTCAGCTGGCTGGTATGCGTGGTCTGATGGCGAAGCCAGATGGCTCCATCATCGAAACGCCAATCACCGCGAACTTCCGTGAAGGTCTGAACGTACTCCAGTACTTCATCTCTACTCACGGTGCACGTAAAGGTCTGGCGGATACCGCACTGAAAACAGCGAACTCCGGTTATCTGACTCGTCGTCTGGTTGACGTTGCGCAGGACCTGGTAGTTACTGAAGACGATTGCGGCACGCTGGAAGGCATCACCATGACCCCGGTTATCGAGGGTGGTGACGTTAAAGAGCCGCTGCGCGATCGCGTTCTGGGTCGTGTGACTGCTGAAGACGTTCTGAAGCCGGGTACGGCGGATATTCTGGTTCCACGCAACACGCTGCTGCACGAACAGTGGTGTGACCTGCTGGAAGAGAACTCCGTTGACTCCGTCAAAGTCCGTTCCGTTGTATCCTGTGACACCGACTTTGGTGTATGTGCGCACTGCTATGGTCGTGACCTGGCGCGTGGCCACATCATCAACAAAGGTGAAGCAATCGGCGTTATCGCGGCACAGTCCATCGGTGAACCGGGTACACAGCTGACGATGCGTACGTTCCACATCGGTGGTGCGGCATCTCGTGCGGCTGCTGAATCCAGCATCCAGGTGAAAAACAAAGGTAGCATCCGTCTGAGCAATGCGAAGTCGGTTGTGAACTCCAGCGGTAAACTGGTTATCACCTCACGTAACACCGAACTGAAACTGATCGACGAATTCGGCCGTACCAAAGAAAGCTATAAAGTGCCTTACGGCTCCGTTATGGCGAAGGGTGATGGCGAACAGGTTGCTGGCGGCGAAACCGTAGCGAACTGGGATCCGCACACCATGCCGGTTATCACCGAAGTGAGTGGTTTCGTCCGCTTCACTGACATGATCGACGGCCAGACCATTACTCGTCAGACCGACGAGCTGACCGGTCTGTCTTCTCTGGTGGTTCTGGATTCTGCAGAGCGTACTGCGGGTGGTAAAGACCTGCGTCCGGCACTGAAAATTGTTGATGCTCAGGGCAACGACGTTCTGATCCCAGGCACCGATATGCCGGCTCAGTACTTCCTGCCGGGTAAAGCGATTGTTCAGTTGGAAGATGGCGTACAGATCAGCTCTGGTGACACTCTGGCGCGTGTTCCGCAGGAATCCGGCGGTACCAAGGATATCACCGGTGGTCTGCCGCGCGTTGCGGACCTGTTCGAAGCACGTCGTCCGAAAGAGCCGGCTATCCTGGCAGAAATCAGCGGCATCATTTCCTTCGGTAAAGAAACTAAAGGGAAACGTCGTCTGGTTATCACCCCGGTAGACGGTAGCGAACCGTACGAAGAGATGATTCCGAAATGGCGTCAGCTCAACGTGTTCGAAGGTGAACGTGTAGAACGTGGTGACGTGGTTTCCGACGGTCCGGAAGCGCCGCACGACATCCTGCGTCTGCGTGGTGTACATGCTGTAACTCGTTACATCGTTAACGAAGTTCAGGACGTATACCGTTTGCAGGGTGTTAAGATTAACGATAAACACATCGAAGTTATCGTTCGTCAGATGCTGCGTAAAGCCACCATCGAAAATGCGGGTAGCTCCGACTTCCTCGAAGGCGAGCAGGTTGAATACTCTCGCGTCAAGATCGCTAACCGCGAGCTGGAAGCGAACGGCAAAGTGGGTGCAACATTCTCCCGCGATCTGCTGGGTATCACCAAAGCGTCTCTGGCAACCGAGTCCTTCATCTCTGCAGCATCGTTCCAGGAAACCACGCGTGTCCTGACCGAAGCCGCTGTTGCGGGTAAACGTGATGAACTGCGCGGTCTGAAAGAGAACGTCATCGTGGGTCGTCTGATCCCGGCAGGTACCGGTTACGCGTACCACCAGGATCGTATGCGCCGTCGCGCAGCGGGTGAACTGCCAGCTGCACCGCAGGTCACTGCTGAAGATGCGTCTGCCAGCCTGGCAGAACTGTTGAACGCAGGTCTGGGCGGTTCTGACAACGATTAATCGTTGCTGACCCTAATAAAAAACCCGCTTCGGCGGGTTTTTTTATGTCTGTTAACTGGCAGGCGGTAAGCGCCGATAAAGTTCAATCATGTCGCCCGCCAGATCCTGAATCACCATCGCGTTCATCAAATGGTCCTGCGAATGGACGGTGATGAGATTGACCGGTAGCTTGCCGGTACCTTCGTCGATACCGATCAGTTGGGTCTGGATCTTATGCGCTTGTTTAACGTACTCGCGTGATTCCGTCATCGCTTGTTCTGCACCGGTGAAATCACCTTTACGCGCCAGTTGTAGCGCCGTCAGAGCCTGGCTGCGGGCAGCACCCGCATTCACGAGTAATTCCATGATGATTGTTTCTAACTCTTCCATGCCGTTACTCCAGCAGTTTCAGTGCTTTATCCAGTACGGCATCACCTTTCATCATGCCGTAATCCATCATATCGATGACGGCGACCTTTTTTCCCAGCGGGTCGGCGAGCGCCTGCAGCTTGGCCTGCTCATACTTAACCTGTGGACCGAGCAACACGATATCCGCAGTGGCGATATTCTCTGCAAACTCAGCTACCGGGACCGCTTTGATAGTGACGTCGACCCCTTTTTTCTGGGCGGCATCTTTCATCCTTTGCACCAGCATGCTGGTGGACATTCCGGCGGCACAGCATAAAACGATGTTTTTCATAAGCAGTCTCGATCAACGGGTATTTATTGATAATTATCTCGTGCGGGCAACAGCAACAACCGCTTTGCGACGATTGTGTGTCTGGCATCACAAAGAAATGCCATTTTTTCTGAAACCGGTTACAAAAGGTGCTCAGACCGGTCTGGTCTGACCCAAAAAGCAGTTTTTCCCATAGTGTTCAGGCGTAGATATTAATAATTACTGTCAATAAAGACATGTTATTAAAAACAGTATTGACACTGTTTTTTAAACCCGTATGTTAATACTTAACAGCGGAGAAATAGTCATTTGCTGTTAAATTAGTAAGCGTTAGTAGAGTTTGATAGGGGGTTGCGATAAGGGCCACGAAATATTCTGTTGTATGGGATAGTCGATGCTGAAGCTATTATCTTTGCACATCGACAATGTTTTCAGGCTCTGTAGTTGATTTATCTAATCGCAAAGTAGTGAAAAAAGTGCGACGATGTAAGGCCATGATTTAATAGTTAATGTTGGCAGGTTGCTTTCATGAGAGCTTGCAAGGGAAGTAAGGCCACGCATCAAAGAGTATATGTCGCAAGGGGAAGTGTACTTGTTTAGGTCGCCATTCTTGAGTTTTATTATCAAGCTGGCTGGGTTTATTTAACGATAAATAGAGGAAAGGGTTAGTCAGTATCAGCATCCAATATTATCTGTGATAAACGTGTACATTTAAAATGTAGTATCAACAGCAGTACAAAATTGTTAAGTCTAGTAATGTTAAATCTGAAGTTTGTAGTAACTTAAAGCCCTGGCTGCAACGGTCAGGGCTTTTATTATTTATATATCAATAAGCTACCTTTTCGCGCAACCGCCCCGGCTCAACATTTCACCTGTTGATGGATATTAAATAAATTAATGCTTGCATAATGATTAGAAGCAAGTCTACTATAATGGCATCGGTTTGGAACACAGACCTTATGTAAGCAGTTTTAGTAAAGCAGTTCTCAGTTCAAGCGTTATCCTCAGATACTCTTCTTCATGAGCCTCCTCCCTAAGTGCCCCATAAGTTAATTTCTGCAAAACAGGCCATCTTCGCTGCATAAGCGGCTCAAAAACATGAAAGGAAGTATCTATGTCTAACAAAATGACTGGTTTAGTAAAATGGTTTAACTCTGATAAAGGCTTCGGCTTTATCACTCCTCAGGACGGTAGCAAGGATGTGTTTGTGCATTTCTCCGCTATCCAGAGTAACGATTTTAAAACGTTAGACGAAGGTCAAAAAGTGGAGTTCTCTGTTGAGAACGGCGCTAAAGGCCCGTCTGCTGTTAATGTTATCGCGCTGTAATTGCCGATAATCTCACGAACGCTTACGATAGCGATGAAGGCCAGAGCCTGAGCAGTTAAGTGCCAGTGAAGAAAAACCCGCGAAAGCGGGTTTTTTTGTTTATGCAATAGCGTTGGACTTAGGGCATCTGTGCCGCGCGTCCCAGATAGCTGTCCCAGTCTTTCCACACGGGCTGCAATCCCTGCGCCATCAGTGCTTCAGCCACGGTTTCCGGGCGACGATCGTCGTGCGGAGAGAACTGTTCCAGTTCAGGATGGTTATCGGCATAACCGCCGGGCTGGGTTTTTGAGAAGGCGCTGACGTTGTTAATCGCCAGTGGGATCACATGGTCACGAAACCATGGCGATTCGCGAGTGGAGAGCGACAGCTCAATGTCCGGCGACAGCAAGCGAAATGCACAAATGGTTTGCACCAGCTGGCGTTCATCCATGATTGACGAGGGCTCAACGCCTCCGGTGCATGGGCGCAGACGCGGGAAGGAGATGGAGTAACGGCTCTGCCAGTAATGCTGCTGCATCCACAACAGATGTTCAGCCACCATATAGCAATCAACCCGCCAACTGTCGGACAAACCAATCAACGCGCCAAGACCGATTTTGTCGATCCCTGCGCGGCCCAGCCTGTCCGGCGTGTCCAGCCGCCAGAAGAAATCCTGCTTTTTCCCCTTCAGATGGTGGCGGGCGTAAATCGCTTCATGATAGCTCTCCTGATACACCATCACGCCATCCAGCCCCAGCGTTTTCAGCTCGGCGTATTCCTCGGTCGCCAGCGGCTGAACTTCCATTTGTAGCGAAGCGAACTGGCGGCGAATAGCCGGCAGATGGCGGCGAAAATAGTCCATCCCGACTTTTGCCTGATGTTCACCGGTGACCAGCAGCAGATGCTCAAAACCCAGCTCACGGATAGCGGTACACTCCCGTTGTATTTCATCTTCGTCCAGCGTTTTGCGTTTGATACGGTTGCTCATCGAGAAGCCGCAATAGGTGCAGTCGTTGGCGCAGAGATTCGAGAGATACAGCGGAACGTAAAAGCTGACGGTGTTGCCAAAACGCTGACGGGTAAGCTTCTGCGCCCGCTGTGCCAGCGGCTCCAGATAGGCGGCGGCAGCAGGGGAGAGCAAGGCCATCAAGTCATCTCGGCTCAGTTGTGAAGCGTTGAGGGCGTGTTCCACATCAGCGGCGGTTTTCCCGTTGATGCGCAGGCGGATGTCGTCCCAGTCAAGCTGTCGCCATCGGTCGGTGAAAGTTTTCATGCGAAGGCCTCCAGGAATCCGGTTAACGGGCTGGTGGCCTGCGCGAGCGAACTTTTGCTGCCGGGCACGGCCTGGCGCGCCAGCAAACCTGCTTCAACCGCCAGGCGGAAGGCGGTTGCCATCATCACCGGATCGTCAGCCACGGCAATGGCTGTGTTGACCAGCACCGCATCGGCGCCCATTTCCAGCGCCTGCGTCGCGTGACTGGGCACACCGATACCTGCATCGATCACCACCGGCACGGTCGCTTGCTGGATAATAATCTCCAGCATCGCTTTGGTTTCCAGCCCCTGATTAGAACCGATGGGTGCGCCGAGAGGCATCACCGCTGCGCAGCCTACTTCTTCCAGTCGCTTGCACAGTACCGGATCCGCGCCGCAGTAAGGCAGCACCACAAAGCCCTGTTTCACCAGCGCTTCGGCGGCTTTTAGCGTTTCAATCGGATCTGGCAATAGCCAGCGGGCATCCGGGTGGATTTCTAATTTCAGCCAGTGGGTACCCAGCGCTTCACGCGCCAGTTGGGCGGCGAAAATAGCCTCTTCAGCGGTTTTCGCTCCGGAGGTGTTAGGCAGCAGCGTCACGCCCGCGTTGATAAGCGGGGTCAGAATGGCATCGTTATGCTGGCGCAAATCGACCCGCTTCATCGCCAGCGTCACCAGCTGACTGCCGGAGGCGCGAATCGCTTCGACCATCAGCTGCGACGAAGCAAATTTTCCGGTACCGGTGAACAGATGTGAATCAAACGTTTTGTCGGCAATACGTAACATATCAACCCCCTGCAATAACCTGAAAAAGCAGGATCTGGTCGCCTTCCTGCACGATTTGCTGCTGCCACTGCTCGCGCGGCAGGATCTGCTGATTGAGCGCCAGCGCCGCGCCCGGTTTAAGCTGATTAAGCTCGGTGAGCAGCCCGCTGACGGTTTGCCCCTCGGCGCACTGCATCGGCGCATCATTGAACTGAATCTGCATGTTGCCCTCCGCATACCGGGCAGCCATTGGCCCGACGCAGCGCCAGGCTGCGCCACTGACTGGTTTTACCGTCAAACAGGCGTAACTCGCCGCTGGGCGTCGCAATGCCGCTAAGCAGTTTGATGGCTTCCAGCGCCTGCAAGGTGCCCATTACGCCGACAACCGGGCCGACGATGCCGGCGGTACGGCAGTTGCGTTCGGGTTCGACATCATCCGGCCACAGGCAGCGGTAACAACCTTGCTCCCACGGGGGCGTGAGTACCATCAACTGGCCGCCGAAACCCACGGCGCTGGCGGTAACCAAAGGCGTATTCAGCGCCACACAGGCGGCGTTAATTTCCTGACGCGTGGCCATGTTGTCGGTACAGTCAAGCACCACATCGGCACGCGCGACCGCGTGCCGGAGCGCATCGCCTGTCAGCCGCTGCTCAAGGACGACCAGCTCGCTGTCCGGGTTAAGACGTGCCAGATGGCGTTCCGCCGCCTGCGCTTTCGGGCGGGCAATGTCGTCGGTGGTGAACAATATTTGCCGCTGCAGATTGCTCAGATGAACGTCGTCATCGTCCGCCAGCGTCAGCGTGCCGACGCCCGCTCCCGCCAGATACAGCGCGGCAGGCGAGCCTAATCCGCCCAGGCCGACAATCAGCACATGGCCGTCGAGCAGCTTTTGCTGGCCCTCAATAGCGATATCGCCAAGCAGGATCTGCCGGCTGTAACGCATAAAGTCGCGGTCATTCATCACCGACTCCTGCTATATCGAGCAACTGCGCCGTGGCCGCCTGCCAGTCGGCTGCCTGGGTGATAGCGCTGACCACGGCAATGCTGCCGACGCCGGTTGCCAGCACCGCGGGCGCACGTTCTAGACTGATGCCGCCGATGGCGACGGTCGGGTAATTGGCCAGTCGTTCAATATGACTTGCCAGCTGTGTCAGCCCCTGCGGGGCGGAAGGCATCTGCTTGGTTTGCGTGGGGAAAACGTGGCCGAGTGCGATGTAAGAAGGCTTAGCCGCCAACGCGACGTCGATCTCCATATCATCGTGGGTGGAAACCCCCAGGCGTAAGCTCGCCGCCTGAATCGCTTTCAGGTCGGTGGTTTCAAGGTCTTCCTGGCCCAGATGCACGCCGTAGGCGTTATGTTTGATTGCCAGCCGCCAGTAGTCGTTGATAAACAGGCGGGCGTCATAGCGACGCCCCAGCGCGATGGCGGCGATAACGTCGGCTTCCACCTCTTCATCGCGTTTATCTTTGATACGCAACTGGATCGTGCGCACGCCCGCTGCCAGCAGGCGTTCAATCCATTGCACGTTGTCCACTACCGGGTAAAGCCCGAGGCGGAACGGCACGGTCGGGAAATCAGGCTGGTACATTATGCCTCCTCTTTTTTGAGGTAGATTTCACCGCCTTTGGCGCGGAAGTTCTCCGACATATCTGCCATCCCCACTTCAATCGTCTGTGCAGCGGCGTAGTCGCGAACCTCCTGGCTGATTTTCATTGAGCAGAACTTCGGCCCGCACATCGAGCAGAAGTGGGCAACTTTGCCGGACTCCTGCGGCAGGGTTTCATCGTGATAGGCACGGGCGGTGAACGGGTCGAGCGCCAGATTAAACTGGTCTTCCCAGCGGAATTCGAAGCGCGCTTTCGACATCGCGTTGTCGCGGATCTGCGCGCCCGGATGGCCTTTGGCTAAATCTGCGGCGTGAGCGGCAATCTTGTAGGTAATCAGCCCCTGCTTCACATCTTCTTTGTTCGGCAGGCCAAGGTGCTCTTTCGGCGTGACGTAGCACAGCATCGCGCAGCCAAACCAGCCGATCATTGCCGCGCCAATGCCGGAGGTGAAGTGGTCATAGCCCGGCGCGATATCTGTCGTCAACGGCCCTAAGGTGTAGAACGGCGCCTCGTGGCAGTGCTCCAGCTCTTCGGTCATGTTGCGCTGGATCATATGCATCGGCACATGTCCCGGGCCTTCAATCATCACCTGCACGTCGTATTCCCAGGCGATTTTGGTCAGCTCGCCCAGCGTATGCAGTTCGGAGAACTGCGCTTCGTCGTTGGCATCCTGAATCGAACCAGGGCGCAGACCATCGCCAAGAGAGAGTGAAACGTCGTAGGCGGCGCAGATTTCGCAAATCTCACGGAAATGTTCAAACAGGAAGTTCTCTTTGTGATGCGAGAGGCACCATTTCGCCATGATCGAACCGCCGCGCGAGACAATACCGGTCAGGCGTTTAGCGGTCATTGGCACGTAGCGCAGCAGCACGCCGGCATGGATGGTGAAGTAGTCGACGCCCTGTTCGGCCTGTTCCAGCAACGTATCGCGGAACGCTTCCCAGGTGAGATCTTCGGCGATCCCATTGACCTTCTCCAGCGCCTGGTAGATCGGTACGGTACCGATCGGCACCGGGCTGTTACGCAGGATCCACTCGCGGGTTTCGTGGATATAGCGGCCGGTGGAGAGATCCATCACCGTGTCTGCGCCCCAGCGCGTTGACCATACCAGTTTTTCGACCTCTTCTTCGATAGAGGAGGTGACCGCCGAGTTACCGATGTTGGCATTCACCTTCACCAGGAAGTTGCGGCCGATGATCATCGGCTCGGATTCCGGGTGGTTGATGTTAGCAGGAATAATCGCCCGGCCCGCGGCCACTTCATCACGCACGAATTCCGGCGTAATGTTTTCCGGCAGGCGCGCGCCAAAGTTCATCCCCGGATGCTGGTGGCGCAGCACTTCACTACGAATACGCTCGCGGCCCATGTTTTCACGGATGGCGATAAACTCCATCTCCGGCGTCACGATCCCCTGACGGGCGTAGTGCAGTTGGGTCACGCGCTTACCGACTTTGGCGCGCTTTGGCGTCAGCAGGCCGCTGAAACGCAGCTCGTCCAGGCCATCGTCGGCCAGGCGCTCTTTGGTATAAGCGGAGCTGCGGTCGTCTAATTCTTCGCTGTCGTTACGCCCCGCAATCCACGGCTGGCGCAGTTTCGCCAGACCCTGCTGGACGTTAATCGCTACGTCAGGATCGCCATACGGCCCGGAGGTGTCGTATACCGGAACGGCTTCGTTCTCTTCGAACTGCGGGTTGTCTTTGCTACCGCCAATCAGCGTTGGGCTGAGCTGAATTTCGCGCATCGGAATGCGGATATCCGGCTGCGAACCGGTAATATAAATGCGTTTTGAGTTAGGGAAGGCGGTCCCTTCCAGGGTATCGATAAAGTGTTGGGCTTGAGCGCGCTGTTCGCGGCGTGATGGTTTAGTAGTGGCAGACATAGCTCATTCCAAATAAAAGTCAGGATATGGCTTGTCAGACGACGGATGAAGCAAGAGATAAGCTCGCCCGGGGGCGATGCTATTGCAGATTGACTCTTGTTCCCTTCGCAGGTTTTAACCTGATCAGGTTCCGCGGATCCCGAATTAACGGTCTCAGCCTTTTCCACTCATGCTGTTGTGGAAAATAAGCACTCCGACAAGAAGTAACCTCTGTCTTAGAGGTAATGAATGTAAACTACGCGTTAATGCGACAAATCTCAAGCAGGACGTTTGAGAGTGCCACTCTCGTGCATCGCATCAAATACCAGCATGATCAGCTTATCTTCGAGCACGAATCGGGCCTCCAGCGCCTCGCCGATATCTGATAAAGCCTGTTGAAATTCAAGGAAGTTATCATGATCAATGGCGGTCTCCAGACTGGTGTCATAGTAGTCCATGATCAGTTGTGTGTTGGCTTCCAGTAGCGGCCAAATTTTTGTGGCTTTTAAAAGCTGCCCGTTCCCTTCCAATTTATGGAGAATACGTTCATAAATACTGAAGTGTCCGGTGGAGAGGTAATCGACCAGGCTCTGACAAAAATCATCCAGCGCTTTTTCATTGAGCCGCATGTACGATTCTTTGCCAGGCTTAATGCCAACCAGATTGTAGTAAGCCACGAGCAGGTGCTTACGTACATGTAGCCAGCGATCAACCAGTTTATTACTTCCTCCGACGTGTTCCGTCAGGCTTTCCAGCTGGTTTAGCATGATTGACTCCGCAAGATGGTGTTTAGGAACTGCTCACCCATAAATGTAAAAATAATGTAAACAACATGCCTGTGAAGCAAAGGTTGCGCAAGAGATATGGATCGTATAATTGAAAAATTAGATAGCGGCTGGTGGATTGTCAGCCATGAGCAAAAGTTATGGTTGCCTCATGGCGAACTGCCTCACGGCGACGCAGCACGTTTTGATTTGATCGGGCAGCGCGCACTTCCTATCGGCGAATGGGAAGGGGAGACGGTCTGGCTGGTGCAGCAGCAACGTCGACACGATATGGGGTCAGTGCGCCAGGTCATTGACCAGGATGTTGGCCTGTTTCAACTGGCCGGACGTGGCGTACAGCTGGCCGAGTTTTACCGCTCGCATAAATTCTGCGGCTACTGCGGGCACACGATGTACCCAAGTAAAACGGAATGGGCGATGCTGTGCAGCCACTGCCGGGAACGCTACTACCCGCAAATTGCCCCCTGCATTATCGTTGCTATTCGTCGTGATGATTCCATTCTGCTGGCCCAGCACGTTCGCCATCGCAATGGCGTGCATACCGTGCTGGCGGGTTTTGTCGAAGTGGGCGAGACACTCGAGCAGGCGGTGGCACGTGAAGTCATGGAAGAGAGCGGCATTAAGGTGAAAAACCTGCGCTATGTCACTTCTCAGCCGTGGCCGTTCCCACAGTCTTTGATGACCGCATTTATGGCAGAGTATGATAGCGGGGAGATTGTTATCGACCCGAAAGAACTGCTGGAAGCGAACTGGTATCGCTACGACGATTTACCGCTGCTTCCCCCGCCAGGCACCGTCGCGCGTCGATTAATTGAAGACACTGTGGCAATGTGTCGGGCTGAGTACGAGTAAAGAACGAGTGATGATACACTGATGGACTGACGCAATAAGGAACTGCAAAAATGACCGAACTGAAGAACGATCGTTATCTGCGTGCGCTGCTGCGCCAGCCCGTTGATGTCACTCCGGTATGGATGATGCGCCAGGCGGGCCGCTATCTACCGGAATATAAAGCCACGCGCGCCGAGGCGGGCGATTTTATGGCATTGTGCAAAAATGCCGAGCTGGCCTGCGAAGTCACGCTGCAGCCGCTGCGTCGTTATAAGCTTGATGCCGCGATCCTCTTCTCGGATATCCTGACGATTCCCGATGCGATGGGACTCGGGCTGTATTTTGAAGCCGGAGAAGGCCCACGCTTTACCTCGCCGATTGTCAGCAAGGCTGACGTCGACAAACTGCCGATCCCGGACCCGGAAGATGGGCTGGGTTACGTGATGAATGCGGTGCGCACGATTCGCCGTGAACTGAAAGGTGAGGTGCCGCTGATCGGTTTCTCCGGTAGCCCGTGGACGCTGGCGACCTATATGGTCGAAGGTGGTAGCAGCAAGGCCTTCACCGTGATTAAAAAGATGATGTACGCCGATCCACAAGCGCTGCATCTGCTGTTGGATAAGCTGGCGAAGAGCGTCACGCTGTACCTGAACGCGCAGATCAAAGCGGGCGCGCAGTCAGTGATGATTTTCGACACCTGGGGCGGCGTGTTGACCGGTCGTGACTATCAGCAGTTCTCCCTGTACTACATGCACAAAATCGTCGATGGCCTGCTGCGCGAGAACGACGGTCGTCGTGTACCGGTGACGCTGTTCACCAAAGGCGGCGGCCAGTGGCTGGAAGCGATGGCAGAAACCGGCTGTGATGCGTTAGGCCTCGACTGGACCACTGACATTGCCGACGCGCGTCGTCGTGTGGGTCATAAAGTGGCGCTGCAGGGCAATATGGATCCGTCCATGCTGTATGCGCCGCCAGCCCGTATCGAAGAAGAGGTCGCGACGATTCTGGCCGGATTTGGTCAGGGTGAAGGTCATGTCTTTAACCTGGGCCATGGCATTCATCAGGACGTACCGCCAGAACATGCGGGCGTCTTTGTCGAGGCGGTACATCGCCTGTCGTCGCAGTACCACCGCTAATGGATCTCGCGTCGCTGCGCGCGCAGCAGCTTGAACTGGCCTCTTCAGTGATCCGCGAGGATCGCCTGCAGAACGATCCGCCGGATCTGATCGGCGGAGCGGACGTGGGGTTTGAGCAGGGCGGCGAAGTGACGCGGGCCGCGATGGTTCTGCTGAAATACCCTACGCTGGAACTGGTTGAATACAAGGTGGCGCGAATCGCCACCACCATGCCTTACATTCCAGGCTTTCTCTCCTTTCGTGAAACACCCGCGTTGATGGCCGCCTGGCAGCAGCTCTCGCACAAGCCTGATCTGCTGTTCGTTGACGGTCACGGTATCTCTCACCCGCGTCGCCTGGGCGTAGCCAGCCATTTTGGTCTGCTGGTGGATGTCCCGACGATTGGCGTGGCGAAAAAACGGTTGTGCGGCAAGTTTGATCCGCTCGCTGCCGAACCCGGAGCGTTAGCGCCGTTGCTGGATAAAGGCGAACAGCTGGCGTGGGTCTGGCGCAGCAAAGCACGCTGTAACCCGTTGTTTATCTCTACGGGTCATCGCGTGAGCCTGGACCGCTCATTGGCATGGGTACAACGCTGTATGAACGGCTATCGTCTGCCGGAACCAACGCGCTGGGCAGATGCGGTGGCATCTGAACGCCCGGCTTTTACGCGGCTTGCAGCCAAAACGCCCCATATCGGGTAAACTGCGGCTAATTTCCGTATTTGAGAGCTCATCATGTTACAAAACCCGATTCACTTGCGTCTGGAGAAGCTGGAAAGCTGGCAGCACGTTACGTTTATGGCCTGCCTGTGCGAACGCATGTATCCCAACTACGCGATGTTCTGCAAGCAAACTGAATTTGGCGATGGGCAGATTTATCGTCGAATCCTGGATTTGATTTGGGAAGCGCTGACGGTTAAAGATGCCAAAATCAATTTCGACAGCCAACTGGAAAAGTTTGAAGAGGCTATCCCGTCGGCAGATGATTACGATCTGTACGGTGTTTATCCTGCGATTGATGCCTGCGTGGCATTAAGCGAACTGATGCATTCACGTCTGAGTGGCGAAACGCTGGAACACGCGATTGAAGTCAGTAAGGCTTCAATTACCACAGTAGCGATGCTGGAAATGACCCAGGCTGGTCGCGAAATGACCGATGAAGAGCTAAAAGAAAACCCTGCTGTTGAGCAAGAATGGGATATTCAGTGGGAAATATTCCGACTTTTGGCTGACTGTGAAGAACGCGATATTGAGCTGATAAAAGGGCTGCGAGCAGACCTGCGCGAGGCTGGCGAGAGCAATATTGGTATAAATTTTCAGCAATGACACAACAAAACGTGATTTAACGCCTGATTTGTCGTGCCTGAAGGCTTCCCATCCGCCCCCCGTCTGGTCTACATTTGGGGGGCGAAAAAAAGTGGCTATCGGTGCGTGTATGCAGGAGAGTGCTTTTCTGGCATTTCCGTCGCACTCGATGCTTAGCAAGCGATAAACACATTGTAAGGATAACTTATGAACAAGACTCAACTGATTGATGTAATTGCAGACAAAGCAGAACTGTCTAAAACACAGGCTAAAGCTGCTCTGGAATCCACTCTGGCTGCTATTACTGAGTCTCTGAAAGAAGGCGATGCTGTACAACTGGTTGGTTTCGGTACCTTCAAAGTGAACCACCGTGCTGAGCGCACTGGCCGTAACCCGCAGACCGGTAAAGAAATCAAAATCGCCGCAGCTAACGTACCGGCATTTGTTTCTGGTAAAGCACTGAAAGACGCGGTTAAGTAATTCGCGTGGCAGTGAACAGTTTTAACGAAGGGGCGGTTTCGCCCCTTTTGTCCATCTGGCGTCATACGCTCTGGCTTTCAGGTGTGCTGTTGCTGTCGGCCTGTAGTCGTCATTCCGAACTTCCTCCGTTCACGGCCAGCGGTTATGTTGGCGAGCAGGGGGCGGTACGCGTCTGGCGTAAAGATTCCAGCGACGATGTTCACTTGCTCTCGGTATTTAGTCCGTGGCGTAAAGGCGATACCACCACCAGTGAATACCGCTGGCAGGGTGATACGCTCACTTTGATAGAACTCAACACTTACAGTAAACCGCCGGAACATGTCCGTATACGCTTCGATGACCGGGGCGAACTGAGTTTCATGCAGCGTGAAGTCGACGGTCTTAAGCAGCAGCTTTCCAGCGATCAAATCGCGCTTTACCGCTATCGCGCCGATCAAATCCGCCAGACCAGCGATGCGTTGCGTCAGGGACGGGTGATATTGCGTCAGGGACGCTGGCATGCGAATCACACGGTCACGACCTGTGAGGGTGAAACGCTGAAGCCCGATCTGGAATCGTGGGCGATAAACCATATTGAGCGCCGCCAGAGCCATTCATCCGTAGAGGTGAGCGTGGCATGGCTGGAAGCGCCCGAAGGGTCGCAGCTACTGCTGGTCGCTAATGAAGATTTTTGTCACTGGCAGCCTACAGCCAAAACCTTCTGATAATCTGCCATCAGGCAATACTGTTACCAGTGACCTATTCCCATATGGCCACCACCGCCGCATCCGCCGTAGCCCATTCCGGCTCCGCGAGGTACGCCCGCCTGCGCCATTGCGACATCGCGCTTAACGCGCTGCTCATCCAGCGACTGATTCAACGACTCCATCTCTTTTGCTACCGCATTAATCTTTGCAGTATCTGGCGAACTGGCTGTTAGCAACGCATTGTATTCGTAGCGTTTAGATGTCAGTTGTTGCCGTAAGGCGCTGGTCTGCGCGTAGTAATCATCATAGATTTTCTGCGCGGCCGCCTGTTGTTCGCTGGTCATAGGCGCACCGCCCCGCTGCTGCATACCATCACCATACCCCCAGTGATGTTGTGCCAGCGCCGGGGTGGAACCCAGAGCAATCAGCGAGAGTACAATCAGCGCCAGTTTATTATTCCGTTTCATCATTCGTTCTCCTGTTGGTTATCTTACATTCCTTGTTGCATCTTCCGTGCCAGACCGGAGATCTCCGTCCTACGGGCATCACGCGTGGTTTGCCTGGTGCAAAGCGAGTAAAAATGACTCGCCCGGGCGTAACCAGCGGGTCATTTTTACCCGGTACTTTCAGCGGTTTGTGTCTGAGGGCAGGGTTATCCGGGGTAAAAAATGGCATGATTTCTGCTGTATACCTGAAACGACGAAAGGAAACGGTGGGAAAGGGAGAGCATATGCGTCTGTATAAAGACACGGCGGCAAAGTGGTTGAGCCGACTCTTGCTGGCGGCAATCCTGATTTTAGTTGGCTGGTTTTCGATTATGACTATCCGGGACTATGGGCGGGAAAGCGGTGCTGCACGGCAAACGCTACTGGAAAAAGGCAGCGTGCTGATCCGTGCTCTGGAGTCTGGTACGCGCGTAGGTATGGGGATGCGCATGCATCATGCTCAACAGCAGACGCTGCTGGAACAAATGGCCGTACAACCCGGCGTGCTATGGTTTGCCGTTGTTGATGAGCATGGCGTCATTATCACTCACAGCAATTCCGCGATGGTCGGGAAAACGCTCTATTCACCGGATGTCCTGCGGCAGCTTAATCCCGGAGAACAAGAAAGCTGGCGAAATATTGATATTCCAGTGGGGAACGGTGAAAACACGCCGGCTCTGGAAATTTATCGCCAGTTTCAGCCGACGTATGGTCCAGGACGTCATGGCATGGCGCGTTGCGCCAGCGATGACGGACGGCTTAACATCCCTGCACAAACCATATTTATCGCCTTTGATGCCAGCGTACTGGCAGCGACTCAGGCCAGAGAGTGGCGTAACACCCTGATTGTCCTGTCCGCGCTGGCAGCCGTGTTGCTGGCCACCGTGCTGACCTTTTTCTGGTATCAGCGCTATCAGCGTTCGTACAAAGAACTGCAGGATGCGATGAAGCGTAAAGAAAAACTGATGGCGCTTGGGCATCTGGCGGCAGGGGTTGCACATGAAATTCGTAACCCGCTGTCTTCTATCAAAGGTCTGGCAAAGTATTTTGCCGAACGTACTCCGGCAGGAGGCGAGTCGCACGAGCTGGCGCAGGTCATGGCGAAAGAGGCAGACCGCTTAAATCGGGTGGTGAGTGAACTCCTTGAACTGGTGAAGCCCGCGCACCTTGCGCTCCAGAAAGTGGATCTCAATGAGGTCATCACTCACTCATTGCATCTGGTAAGCCAGGATGCTCAAAGTCGGGAGATTCAGTTACGGTTTACGATAAATCCTGCACTACCAACCATTCAGGCCGATCCTGACCGGCTAACGCAGGTCCTGTTGAATCTGTATCTGAATGCCATTCATGCGATTGGCCGCCAGGGCACGATTACGGTTGAAGCGAGTGAATGCAGCGCCGAACGCGTTAAAATTGTGGTGGCCGATAGCGGAAAGGGAATTGCAGCGGAACAGCTGGAGGCCATTTTTACGCCTTACTTTACGACCAAAGCTGACGGAACCGGCCTCGGGCTGGCGGTTGTGCAGAACATAGTCGAACAGCACGGTGGTACCATTCAGGTGGCAAGCGTTGAGGGCAAAGGCGCGGTCTTTACTCTCTGGCTGCCGACCAAAGCGAAACAACAGGACTAACAAGGATGACGCGCGGAAAAATCACTATTCTGGTGGTGGATGACGATATTAGCCACTGCACCATTTTACAGGCGCTGCTGCGCGGCTGGGGTTATGAGGTCGCGCTGGCCTATAGCGGGCGCGCGGCTCTGGAACAGGTGCGCGAACGTGTATTTGATTTAGTGCTGTGCGATGTGCGCATGGCAGAGATGGACGGTATCGCTACGCTGAAAGAGATTAAAGCGCTGAATCCGGCGATTCCGGTATTGATCATGACGGCGTTCTCCAGCGTGGAGACCGCCATTGAGGCGCTGAAAACAGGGGCGCTGGACTACTTAATCAAACCGCTGGACTTTGACCGGCTGCAGGAGACGCTGGAGAAGGCGCTCGCGCACAGGCGGGAAACGGGTGCTGAATTGCCGTCAGCGTCGGCGGCGCAGTTTGGCATGATTGGTCGCAGTCCGGCGATGCAGCAGTTGCTCAGTGAAATTGCGATGGTTGCGCCCTCGGACGCCACGGTGCTCATCCACGGAGACTCCGGGACGGGCAAAGAGCTGGTGGCCCGTGCGCTACATGCCAGCAGCGCACGCAGCGATAAGCCGCTGGTAACACTGAACTGCGCGGCACTCAATGAATCTTTGCTGGAATCCGAGCTGTTCGGTCACGAGAAAGGGGCGTTTACCGGGGCGGATAAACGCCGGGAAGGTCGCTTTGTGGAAGCTGATGGCGGCACGCTGTTTCTTGATGAGATTGGCGATATCTCACCGTTGATGCAGGTGCGTCTGCTGCGAGCTATCCAGGAGCGAGAAGTACAGCGGGTTGGCAGCAACCAGACTATTGCGGTTGATGTCCGGCTGATCGCCGCCACGCACCGGGATCTGGCGGAGGAAGTCAGTGCCGGGCGCTTTCGCCAGGATCTCTACTATCGCCTGAACGTCGTCACCATTGAAATGCCAGCATTGCGCCAGCGTCGGGAAGATATTCCGCTGCTGGCCGAACATTTTCTCCAGCGTTTTGCCGCGCGTAACCGAAAAGCGGTGAAAGGCTTTACTCCGCAGGCGATGGACCAGCTGATCCACTACGACTGGCCGGGAAATATTCGCGAACTGGAAAATGCGATTGAGCGCGCGGTAGTCCTGCTGACGGGGGAATATATTTCTGAACGCGAGCTGCCGCTGGCGATTGCTGCGACGCCGATAAAAACGGAATACAGTGGCGAGATCCAACCGCTGGTGGATGTCGAAAAAGAGGTGATTCTGGCGGCGCTGGAAAAAACGGGCGGCAATAAAACCGAAGCCGCCCGTCAGTTAGGTATTACGCGCAAAACGCTGCTGGCTAAGCTCAGCCGTTAGTTTTGCTCACGTTCGATGGCGCGCCAGCCGATGTCGTTACGGCTGAAGCTGCCGTCCCAATGGATGTCGGTCATCAGGGCGTAGGCGCGTTTCTGCGCGTCTGCCACGGTGTGACCCAGTGCGGTAGCGCACAGAACGCGGCCGCCGTTGGTCAGCACGCGATCGTCAGCAGACAGTTTGGTGCCCGCGTGGAACACCTTACCGTCAGCGACGTCTTCCAGCGGCAGACCGTGGATCTCATCGCCAGTATTGTAATTGCCCGGATAACCGCCGGCGGCAATGACCACACCCAGCGAGGCGCGTTCGTCCCACTCGGAGGTTTTCTCATCCAGCTTGCCGTCGCAGGCGGCGAGGCAAAGATCCACCAGATCCGATTTCATGCGCAGCATTATCGGCTGGGTTTCCGGATCGCCGAAGCGGCAGTTGAACTCGATAACCTTCGGGTTGCCCTGCTTGTCGATCATCAGACCCGCGTAGAGGAAACCGGTGTAGGTGTTACCTTCCGCCGCCATGCCTTTTACGGTTGGCCAGATGATGCGTTCCATGGTGCGCTGGTGTACTTCGTCAGTCACTACCGGAGCAGGGGAGTAGGCCCCCATCCCGCCGGTGTTCGGCCCAGTATCACCATTGCCGACGCGTTTGTGGTCCTGACTGGTGGCCATCGGCAGCACGTGCTCGCCGTCGACCATCACGATGAAGCTGGCTTCTTCACCGTCGAGGAACTCTTCGATAACGATACGATGGCCCGCGTCGCCAAACGCGTTACCGGCCAGCATGTCATGCACGGCGGCTTCGGCTTCCTCCAGCGTCATCGCCACGATAACGCCTTTTCCGGCAGCCAGACCGTCGGCTTTGATGACGATTGGCGCGCCTTTCTCACGCAGGTAAGCCAGCGCAGGCTCAACTTCGGTGAAGTTCTGATATTCCGCCGTCGGAATCTGGTGACGGGCGAGAAAATCTTTGGTGAAGGCTTTGGAGCCTTCCAACTGCGCGGCGCCTTCGGTTGGCCCGAAGATCTTCAGGCCAGCGGCGCGGAACGCATCGACCACGCCAATCACCAGCGGCGCTTCCGGGCCAACGATGGTCAGATCGATCTTCTCGTTCTGGGCAAAGCTCAGCAGCGCAGGAATGTCGGTCACGCTGATGGCCACGTTTTGTAGCGCAGGCTCCAGTGCGGTTCCGGCATTACCCGGTGCGACAAAGACGGTGGAAACCAGCGGAGACTGCGCCGCCTTCCACGCCAGGGCGTGCTCGCGCCCGCCGTTGCCAATGACTAATACTTTCATCGTCTGCTCCGTGAATTAATGGCGGAAGTGGCGCATGTCGGTGAATACCATCGCGATACCGTGTTCATCGGCAGCGGCAATCACTTCGTCATCGCGGATAGAACCACCAGGCTGGATAACGCAGGTCACGCCCGCGGCAGCAGCGGCATCAATCCCATCGCGGAACGGGAAGAAAGCGTCGGACGCCATAGAGGATCCTTTCACTTCCAGGCCTTCGTCGGCGGCCTTAATCCCGGCAATTTTGGCGGAGTACACGCGGCTCATCTGGCCTGCGCCTATGCCGATAGTCATGTTCTCTTTGGCGTAAACAATGGCGTTGGATTTCACGAATTTAGCCACTTTCCAACAGAACAGCGCATCACGCAGCTCTTGCCCGGTCGGTTGGCGTTTGGTTACCACGCGCAGTTCAGCTTCGCTCACCATACCGAGGTCACGGTCCTGAACCAGCAGGCCGCCGTTCACGCGCTTGAAGTCCAGGCCCGGAACGCGCTGCGCCCATTGGCCGCAGACCAGCACGCGAACGTTCTGCTTGGCTGCGGTAATTTTCAGTGCTTCTGCTGTGGCGGATGGCGCGATGATCACTTCCACGAACTGGCGGGAGATAATCGCCTGCGCGGTTTCAGCATCCAGCTCGCGGTTGAAAGCGATGATGCCGCCGAATGCGGAGGTCGGGTCGGTTTTGTAGGCGCGATCGTAAGCGTCAAGAATAGAGGTACTTACCGCCACGCCGCATGGGTTCGCGTGCTTAACGATCACGCAGGCCGGTTCGTTGAACTCTTTCACACACTCCAGTGCGGCATCGGTATCAGCGATGTTGTTATAGGAGAGCGCTTTTCCCTGTACCTGCTGCGCCGTGGCAACGGACGCTTCTTTGACGTTCTCTTCTATATAGAAGGCTGCCTGCTGGTGGCTGTTCTCACCGTAGCGCATATCCTGCTTCTTAATGAAGTTCAGGTTCAGCGTACGTGGGAAGCGACCGGCGGCTTCTTTGCTTTCGCCGTGATAGGCCGGAACCATGCTGCCAAAGTAGTTGGCGATCATGCTGTCGTAGGCGGCGGTGTGTTCGAAGGCTTTAATCGCGAGATCGAAACGCGTGTCGAGGGTCAGAGAACCATCGTTGGCATCCATCTCTTTAATAATGGCGTCGTAGTCGCTGCTCTTCACAACGATAGCCACATCTTTATGGTTCTTGGCAGCGGAGCGCACCATGGTCGGGCCGCCGATATCAATGTTCTCCACCGCATCTTCCAGCGAGCAGCCTTCGCGGGCGACGGTCTCGGCGAATGGATACAGGTTAACAACCACCATATCGATAGGCGCGATACCATGTTGTTCCATTATTCCGTCATCCTGACCGCGACGGCCCAAAATGCCGCCGTGGACTTTTGGATGCAGGGTCTTCACGCGTCCATCCATCATTTCCGGGAAACCGGTGTAATCGGAAACTTCGGTCACTGGCAGACCTTTCTCTGCTAACAGGCGGGCAGTGCCACCTGTTGAAAGCAGCTCCACACCACGTGCGGAAAGTGCCTGAGCGAATTCGATGATACCGGCCTTGTCAGAAACACTGAGCAGAGCGCGGCGGACTGGACGACGTTGTTGCATGGTAAATCCCCTGGATTTGACTATTACAGAGAGCGTTAGGTGAATTCTTGCGTAAAAACTCAACTAACGCCCCTTACGGGGCATCCTTGTTGTGCGGTGGCATTGTAACGAAAACGTTTGCGCAACGCTCGCGAATTTTTCTCTTTCCCTCAATTCCATTATTTCATCTCTATATGATGAGGGATAAAACCAGGTGGCTCGCGAAAGAGATCCTTATTTTTGTGGATAACTCTGTGTGTAAATGGGTATAAGGCGGTGTTTTGCTGTGGAATGCAGCAGTCAGTCATTTTTCTGTCATTTAAGGGTTGCGGGCTGAG
>NZ_JAOWGQ010000042.1:0-347922 GCF_030333085.1 Citrobacter sp. Cpa228
GCAACAACGCCCGCGCCAACGGTACGGCCGCCTTCACGGATTGCGAAACGCAGACCGTCATCCATCGCGATCGGGTGGATCAGGGTAACAACCATTTTGATGTTGTCGCCCGGCATTACCATCTCTACGCCTTCCGGCAGTTCGATGGTACCAGTCACGTCAGTAGTACGGAAGTAGAACTGCGGACGGTAGCCTTTGAAGAACGGAGTATGACGGCCGCCTTCGTCTTTGGACAGAATGTACACTTCAGATTCGAACTTGGTGTGCGGCTTGATAGAGCCCGGCTTAGCCAGTACCTGACCACGTTCGATTTCTTCACGTTTGATACCACGCAGCAGAACACCAACGTTCTCACCAGCACGGCCTTCGTCCAGCAGTTTGCGGAACATTTCAACGCCAGTACAGGTAGACTTGGCAGTCTCTTTGATACCAACGATTTCAACTTCTTCACCAACTTTGATGATACCGCGTTCTACACGACCGGTAACAACGGTACCACGACCGGAGATGGAGAATACGTCTTCGATTGGCAGCAGGAACGGCTTATCGATAGCACGTTCTGGTTCCGGGATGTAAGAATCCAGGAAGCCAGCCAGTTCGATGATTTTCGCTTCCCACTCTGCTTCGCCTTCCAGCGCTTTCAGAGCAGAACCACGAACGATCGGCGTGTCATCGCCCGGGAAATCGTACTGAGACAGAAGTTCACGAACTTCCATTTCTACCAGTTCCAGCAGCTCTTCGTCATCAACCATGTCGCATTTGTTCAGGAACACGATGATGTACGGAACGCCTACCTGACGACCCAGCAGGATGTGCTCACGAGTCTGCGGCATCGGGCCGTCAGTCGCAGCAACAACCAGGATCGCGCCGTCCATCTGCGCAGCACCGGTGATCATGTTTTTAACATAGTCGGCGTGGCCCGGGCAGTCTACGTGCGCGTAGTGGCGAGTCGGGGTGTCATATTCAACGTGAGAAGTGTTGATGGTGATACCACGAGCTTTTTCTTCCGGAGCGTTATCGATCTGGTCGAAAGCACGAGCAGCACCGCCGTAGGTTTTAGCCAGTACGGTGGTGATTGCAGCGGTCAGGGTAGTTTTACCGTGGTCAACGTGGCCGATGGTGCCGACGTTAACGTGCGGTTTTGTACGTTCAAATTTTTCTTTAGACACGGCTATATTCCTTACTATAGTGCTCTCCCCTGTGGAGAGAGCACGGGACTTAGGTTTTAATCCTGTGGCTTATTTACCACGGGCTTCAATAACGGCCTGAGCAACGTTGTTCGGCGCATCGTCGTACTTCAGGAACTCCATGGAGTAAGAAGCACGGCCTTTGGTCAGAGAACGCAGTTGGGTTGCATATCCGAACATTTCAGACAGCGGAACTTCAGCGTGGATAACAACGCCAGTGACGTTGGATTCCTGGCCACGAAGCATACCACGACGGCGGCTCAAGTCACCGATAACGTCACCAGTGTTCTCTTCCGGAGTCTCTACTTCAACCTTCATGATAGGTTCAAGCAGAACTGGTTTCGCTTTCTTAAAGCCATCTTTGAAGGCGATAGAAGCGGCCAGTTTAAACGCCAGCTCAGAGGAGTCAACGTCATGGTAAGAACCGAAGTGCAGACGCACGCCCAGATCAACAACCGGGTAACCAGCCAGCGGGCCAGATTTCAGCTGTTCCTGGATGCCTTTATCAACGGCCGGGATGTATTCGCCAGGAATTACACCACCTTTGATGTCGTTGATGAACTCGTAGCCTTTCGGGTTTGAACCCGGCTCCAGCGGGTACATGTCGATAACAACATGACCGTACTGACCGCGACCACCAGACTGCTTAGCGTGTTTACCTTCGATATCGGTAACTTTCGCACGAATCGCTTCGCGGTAAGCAACCTGAGGTTTACCGACGTTCGCTTCAACGTTGAACTCACGCTTCATACGGTCAACGATGATGTCGAGGTGCAGCTCACCCATACCGGCGATAATGGTCTGGTTAGATTCTTCGTCAGTCCATACACGGAAAGACGGGTCTTCTTTAGCCAGACGGCCCAGAGCCAGACCCATTTTTTCCTGGTCAGCTTTGGTTTTCGGTTCAACTGCGATGGAGATTACCGGTTCAGGGAATTCCATACGTTCCAGAATGATCGGGTGATCCGGGTCACACAGAGTGTCACCAGTGGTCACGTCTTTCAGACCGATTGCAGCCGCGATATCGCCCGCGCGAACTTCTTTGATCTCTTCACGTTTGTTGGCGTGCATCTGAACGATACGGCCAAAACGCTCACGTGCAGTTTTGACGGAGTTCAGGATGGTGTCACCGGAGTTAACCACACCAGAGTACACACGGAAGAAGGTCAGGTTACCCACGAACGGGTCGGTAGCGATTTTGAATGCCAGAGCAGCGAACGGCTCGTCATCGCTAGCATGACGCTCAGCAGGAGTATCTTTACCGTCGTCCAGAATACCGTTGATCGCAGGTACGTCGACTGGGGATGGCAGGTAATCAATTACCGCATCCAGCATCGCCTGAACACCTTTGTTCTTGAACGCAGAACCACAGGTTACCAGGATGATTTCATTGTTCAGAACACGCTGACGCAGAGCTTTTTTGATCTCTTCTTCAGTCAGTTCTTCACCACCCAGGTATTTCTCCATCAGCTCTTCTGAAGCTTCCGCAGCGGACTCGATCAGGTTCTGGTGCCATTCTTCAGCCAGTTCCTGCATGTCAGCCGGGATATCTTCATAAGTGAAGGTTACGCCTGCATCTTCTTCGTTCCAGTTGATGGCTTTCATTTTCACCAGGTCAACAACACCGGTGAACGCTTCTTCAGCGCCAATTGCCAGCTGCAGCGGAACAGGGTTCGCGCCCAGACGGGTTTTGATCTGACCAACAACTTTCAGGAAGTTCGCACCCATACGGTCCATTTTGTTAACGAACGCAATGCGCGGAACTTTATATTTGTTTGCCTGACGCCATACGGTTTCAGACTGAGGCTGAACACCACCAACTGCGCAGTAAACCATTACTGCACCATCAAGCACACGCATGGAACGTTCTACTTCGATTGTGAAGTCAACGTGCCCCGGGGTGTCGATGATGTTTACGCGATGCGGTTCGTACTGCTTAGCCATACCAGACCAGAATGCAGTAGTCGCTGCGGAGGTGATAGTAATACCACGCTCCTGCTCCTGCTCCATCCAGTCCATGGTGGCTGCGCCGTCATGAACTTCACCGATTTTATGGTTTACACCGGTGTAGAACAGAATACGTTCGGTAGTAGTGGTTTTACCGGCGTCGATGTGCGCACTGATACCGATGTTACGGTAGCGCGCGATGGGTGTTGTACGAGCCATTTGATTCCTCGTTTATCTTTTAGGCGTTCAATTTAAGTAGCCCAAAGCGGGCTGCTTACTAGAAGCGCCCGCCTGGTGACTAAAACTCCGAAGGGATTACCAACGGTAGTGTGCGAACGCCTTGTTGGCTTCTGCCATACGGTGAACGTCTTCACGTTTCTTAACTGCAGTACCTTTGTTTTCTGCAGCATCAGAAAGTTCGTTCGCCAGGCGCAGAGCCATGGATTTATCACCGCGTTTACGAGCAGCTTCAACGATCCAACGCATTGCCAGGGCATTACGACGGACCGGACGGACTTCAACTGGTACCTGATAAGTAGAACCACCAACGCGGCGAGACTTAACTTCGACAGTCGGGCGCACGTTTTCGAGAGCTACTTCGAAAGCTTCCAGTTCGTTTTTACCAGAACGCTGAGCCAGGGTCTCCAGCGCGCTGTATACGATAGTTTCGGCAGTAGATTTTTTACCATCTACCATCAGGATATTTACAAATTTAGCCAGCAGTTCTGATCCGAACTTCGGATCCGGCAGAATTTTACGCTGACCAATGACGCGACGACGTGGCATGGAAATACTCCGTTGTTAATTCAGGATTGTCCAAAACTCTAAGAGTTTAGTTTGACATTAATATAAAACGTTTGGCCTTACTTAACGGAGAACCATTAAGCCTTAGGACGTTTCACGCCATACTTGGAGCGTGATTGCTTACGGTCTTTAACGCCGGAGCAGTCAAGCGCACCACGAACGGTGTGGTAACGAACACCCGGGAGGTCTTTTACACGACCGCCACGGATCAGGATCACGGAGTGCTCCTGCAGGTTGTGACCTTCACCACCGATGTAGGAAGTCACTTCAAAACCGTTAGTCAGACGAACACGGCAAACTTTACGCAGTGCGGAGTTCGGTTTTTTAGGAGTGGTAGTATATACACGAGTACATACGCCACGTTTCTGCGGGCATGCTTCCAGCGCAGGCACGTTGCTTTTTGCAACTTTGCGTGCACGTGGTTTGCGTACCAGCTGGTTAACTGTTGCCATTAAATAGCTCCTGGTTTTAGCTTTTGCTTCGTAAACACGTAATAAAACGACCTCATACAATATGAGGACGCAGAATTTTAGGTCGGTGTCGAAAAGGTGTCAAGAAATATACAACGATCCCACAATTACCAGGTCATCTGGCTGAGATGCTTCACCGTAAGTCTGACGAAGTCAGTATAGCCAACCCTGACGACACTGTCTGAAATTTGACCACCCAACCCGCGAGCTTTAATGTCTTCTTCCAGTACATAGACCTTAATGGAGGCATTTTTCAGACTTTCAAGGAAACGACTGCCTTCTATTGCTGCAGTGACGCCATCCTGAAGCAGTAAAAGCTCGTCATCTTCAGCGATCAGACGCAGGAGGGAGGAGAAGTCGGTTAGCCACGCAGAGCGATGTAAAATATGCAGCATGAGAGCCTCAAAACCTCAAAATGACGTCATAGTTGCCAAGCTCACGCCGCAAATCTTCCGGTTCGAGCGCCGTCGCATCAACCACAAAATTCGCCCCCTCTGCCAGGCCTCGCTCACGCAATGAGGCCGCACAAAGCCAGCATTGTTCTATATCGTACAATCCTAACAGTTTGAAAGTAGCAATATAGTCTCGCGCCAGAACGACATCCGGCTGCTGACCCTGGAGGATTTGGAAAACGCCATCACCGATGAAAAATACGCCGAGATCATCCGTTAAAGCCGATGTCGCCAGTAAGGCATCTAACCCTTCGCGGCCGGATGCGCTACCGTGCGGCACAGTAGAAAAAACAAAGGCAACTCGTTTCATTAAAACTGCACCACGCGATCGCACGTCAGGGATGCTTCAGCCAGCGATCCAAGACCGCTGAGAGTAAAGCCTGATTGTAAATTAGCACCAGACAACCCTAGCCGTGTTGCCTCAGTCTCATCAACAACACCACGCCGCAAGGCTGCCGCAACGCAGATATTCAGCGCCACGCCATGCTGTTGGTGAAGCTTTTGCCAGGCTCGTACTAAATCAAATTCATCACTGGCGGGCGATGTCAGAACGTTCGCGTTATACACGCCCTCACGATAAAAGAAGACGCTACACAACTCGTGTCCTTCTTCGAGTAGCGCATGCGCAAATTGCAATGCGCTACTCGCTTGCTGTGTGCCGTAGGCGGGCCCGGTTACCATGATGGCAAAACGCATTACTTATCTTGCCCCTGGAAATCACCGCTTTTGAACTGGCGAATATAGAGGTAAACCGTGTGCTTAGAGATGTTCAGACGATCGGCGACCTGATTGATCGCATCTTTAATATCGAAGATCCCTTTCTCATACAGGTTCAGGACAATCTGACGATTTTTGGCATTGTTGGAGACATTACGATCGGCGTTCACTTCTTCAATGGTGAACTCCAGCGTCTGCGTCACCAGATCTTCGACTGAGGACGCGAAGTTCACAGCTGATCCCACTTCCGGGGTCTCTGGCGGGATAAAGGTATTCATTATCTGCGAGAAAGGAACATCAAGGTTCATGTTGATGCACAGCAGACCAATCACGCGATGCTCACGGTTGCGAATAGCAATCGTCACCGACTTCATCAAGACACCGCTTTTCGCGCGTGTGAAATAACACTTCGACACGCTGCTATCCGCACCCGTCATATCATGCAGCATACGCAACGCAAGGTCGGTAATCGGCGAGCCAATTTTACGGCCCGTGTGTTCACCGTTAGCGATGCGAATGGCCGAGCATTTCAAATCCTGCAAAGAGTGCAATACGATTTCACAATGGGCACCAATGAGCATCGCCAACCCGTCCACTACCGCTTCATAGGATTTAAGGATATCGAAGTCGGTTTGATCGAAAGGACGTTGATCCAGTAAATCTAGCTCACTGGTTTCGTTGGTTAAAAGCGACCTAGACATGGAAAAAAGCACTCCTTTTCAGGAGCCTGTCGTTATGTTGTCAGGGCAGGCTCATCACTATTATAGGGGCATCTAAAGTAATACAGCGCACAAGGCGCTTTCCAGTATTAATTATATCCTGTCGATAATAAAAAACCGCCGCCCTGTGGGCGGCGGTTTCTGTTAGCTTATTTTTTGCTGCTGTCTGCAGCTTTATCTGCCGGCGCAGCATCTGGCTGCGCGTCAGCTTTCGGTGCCGGTTTGATATCTAACAGTTCAACATCAAAGACCAGCGTAGAGTTGGCCGGAATGCCCGGAACGCCGGTTTTGCCGTAAGCCAGATCCGGTGGGATAACCAGCTGGATTTTGCCGCCTTTCTTGATGTTTTTCAGGCCCTCAGTCCAGCCCGGGATTACACCGTCAAGACGGAAAGAGAGCGGCTCACCACGGGTGTAAGAGTTATCAAACTCTTTACCATCGATCAGCGTGCCTTTGTAGTTCACGACCACCGTATCGCTGTCTTTCGGAGCGGCACCGGTACCTTCTTTCTCCACTTTGTAGACCAGGCCAGTGGCAGAGGTTTTAACGCCTTTCTCTTTAGCAAATTTCTCGCGGTATACTTTACCTTTGGCTTCGTTGTCAGCCGCGTCTTTTTCCATTTTTGCCTGAGCGGAGCTCTTCACGCGCGCTTCAAATGCCTGCAGAGTTTGTTCGATTTCCTGGTCAGACAGTTTGCTCTTATCTGCAAACGCATCCTGAACACCCGCGATCAACTGATCTTTATCCAGTTTGATGCCCAGTTTTTCCTGTTCTTTCAGGGAGTTTTCCATATAACGACCCAGGGACGCGCCCAGCGCGTAAGCGGCTTTTTGGTCGTCATTTTTGAATGCTGCTTTGCTGTCAGCGGTAGCGGCTGGTTTCGCAGCATCAGCAGCGAAGGTGATCGGGGCATGCAGTGCAACGGCCATTGTGGTCGCCAGCAGCGTTACTTTAAACAGTGATTTCATCCATCTCTCCAGGGCCGGGGCATCTCACCCCAGGGTTAACTAACATAAAAATGTACTATAAAGCGTTGCAGAACAAATCAACATACAGGCACGCCCTATTATCACCACTTTTCAGACTCTTTTTGTTTAAATTAGTTTCGTGACCGAAGATTGTGTGCTGTGCAAACAGGCAAAGTTAAGTAGAATTCGCCGCAGTCCGCGATCTGCCGGAGAAAAACAGAAGAGGTGAATCATGCAGGATACTACGATGGAAACTCGCCTGGCTGAGCTGGAGAGTCGCCTGGCGTTTCAGGAAATAACCATTGAAGAGCTGAACGTAACCGTGACCGCGCATGAACTGGAAATGGCCAAACTGCGCGACCATCTGCGTCTGCTGACAGAAAAGCTCAAAGCCACTCAGCCGTCTCATATCGCGTCACAGTCTGAAGAGACCCCGCCGCCACATTATTGAGACGTAAAAAAAGCGGGATATTCCCGCTTTTTTTGTGCCCGATGACGACGTAAACGCCTTATCCGACCTACCGTAGGCCTGATAAGCGCAGCGCCATCAGGCAAACATACGGCTTAGTGGCAACCGCAGCCGCCGCCGTTACCTTTACCGCCACCGCCGCAGCAGCCTTCGCCGCCGTGCTCGTGACCATGGTCGTGACCGTGACCACCGCAGCAACCGTCATGACCGTGGTCATGATCGTGGTCGTGGCCGTGCGCACCGTGAACGTGGCCATGAGCCAGTTCTTCTTCGGTCGCTTCACGGATCGCGACAACTTCGACGTTGAATTTCAGATTCTGGCCAGCCAGCATGTGGTTACCGTCAACCACAACGTGGTCGTCTTCCACTTCGGTAATTTCTACCGGTACCGGCCCCTGGTCAGTTTCAGCCAGGAAACGCATGCCAACCTGCAGTTCGTCAACGCCCATGAAGACGTCTTTAGGAACGCGCTGCACCAGATTTTCATCATACTGACCGTAAGCGTCGTTTGCGCCTACAGCAACATCGAATTTATCGCCAACTTCATGACCGTCCAGCGCTGTTTCCAGGCCAGAGATCAGGGAACCGTGACCATGCAGGTAGTCCAGCGGTGCACTCACCGGAGACTCATCAACCAACACACCGTCTTCTGTACGTACCTGATAGGCCAGGCTGACCACCAGGTCCTTTGCTACTTTCATGATATCTCCTGAGCATGGAAAGAATAGTGGCGCAGATTGTAGCGGAATTCTGCACCTGTGTACCCTCTAGCTTAAAAAAAGCTGCGGCATATCGCTAGTCCGGATGAAAAATCCCGATCACTTGCTCTTCTTTGCGAACGTGCTCGCGCGCCTCTTTATCGGCCTCACGCATCTGATGACCGCACTTAACACACTCAACAATATCGATATTATTTTCACGCCACATCGCCAGCGAATCCTGCGCCTGGCAGGACGGACATTTTGCACCTGCAATAAAACGTTTACGAATTGCCATGGTTATCCTCTACTCAAATTCATCCCAGCCATCCAGCTGGCGCCGTTCATTCTGCATCTCCCGCTGAAAAATCTCCTCCAGCTCACGGCGGGCCTCTCTGGCTCGAGAGATTTGCACCGTATCGGTGTGCATCGGGATCAATTCCCGTAGCATGTGCATATCGAGTCGACGAAAATGCAACTGGGCACGCTGCGCCTGATGCGGATGCATCCCCAACGACACCAGCGCTTTGCGCCCCAGTTCCAGTGCGCTCGAGAAGGTTTCACGGGAAAACTGCGTGACACCGGCCTGTAATAGCTCATGCGCCTCTACACGTCCGCGCGCACGCGCAAGAATATGCAAATGCGGAAAATGTTGTTGGCACAATTCCACCAGCTTCATCGTGTCTTCAGGTTCATTGCAGGTGATCACAATAGACTGCGCCGCCTCTGCGCCAGCGGAACGTAAAAGCTCCACCTGCGTGGCGTCACCGTAATAGACTTTATAGCCATATTTACGCATCAGATTCACCGCACTGATATCCCGCTCCAGGACGGTAATACGCATTTTATTGGCCATCAACAGGCGTCCAATAACCTGACCGAACCGCCCAAAGCCCACCACAATCACCTGCGGTTTATCATCTTCCACCCAGGGTTTTTCATCTTCTTCTTCCGGACCGTTAAACTGGTGGGAGAGCCATTTATCAATCAGCTTCATCAGCAGTGGCGTGGTCATCATCGACAACGTGACAGTCACCAGCAAAAGTGCCATTTGATCGCCCTGAAACAACCGCTGGGAAGATGCTGTTGAAAACAGCACGAAGGCAAATTCTCCGCCCTGGCTTAGCACCCCCGCAAATTGCATCCGCTCCGAGCTTCTCATGCCGTTCAGCCGCGCCAGTACATACAGCACCAGCGTCTTCACAATGACCAGTACTATCACGCTCGCCACTACCCACAAAATATGGGTATAAAGCACGCCAAGGTTAAGTGACATCCCCACCGAGATGAAAAATAACCCGAGCAAAAGCCCTTTAAAGGGATCAATCGCCGTTTCCAGTTCATGTCGATATTCGCTTTCCGCCAGCAGCACGCCCGCAATAAACGTTCCCAGCGCCATCGACAGGCCCAGCGCATCCATGAATAACGCAGAGCCCAATACCAGTAGCAATGTGGCCGCGGTAAACACTTCCCGCACGCCGGACCCCGCAATAAAGCGAAATACAGGACGCAGCAGATAGCGTCCGCCAATCAACATGCCAGCAAAAGCCAACACTTTCATGCCCACTTTGATCCAGTCAAAATGTTCATCGGCTGATCCTGCTAACAGCGGAACCAGCGCCAACGCAGGGATCACCGCCAAATCCTGGAACAACAGCACCGAAAAGCCCAGTTGTCCGGATTCGCTGCGGTTCATCCCCTTTTCCCGCATCAACTGTAACGCCATTGCCGTCGATGACATCGCCAAACCAATCCCACCGACTACCGCCGCCTGCCAGGAAAAGTCAGTGAGCATCAATAACCCTGCCAGGACAAGCGCGCTAAGTAACACCTGCGCGGCACCGACACCAAAAATTGAACGCCGCAATTGCCATAGTTTGGCCGGGTTAAGTTCCAGCCCAATGATGAACATCAGGAAGACCACGCCCAGCTCAGAGAAATGCAGAATTTCATCCACGTCACTGATGAATCCAAGTCCCCATGGGCCAATCGCGATCCCCGCCAGCAAATAACCCAACACCGGTCCAATACCCAGCCGCGATGCCAACGGCACCGCAGCCACCGCCGCGAAAAGGAATAGCACTCCCGCAGTCAATAAATCAGAACCTTCCATCAGCGGCCTCCCACTGGAATCGGATTCGCCAGCCAGTCACCATACGCTTTCGCATGGCTGTCCAGCGCCTGCTTCGTTTGCCGTCTGGCCCAGTAAACGATGATGGGGCTCATCCAGTGCATCCGGCACATTCCTGCCGTCAGCTCAAAAGGACGTAGCACATCACTCATCGGATAGCGGTTCAGCGCGTCATACCGATACGCACTTTCCGGTTCACCAGTGGTGATCACACTCCGCCAATACTTTCCCGCCAGTTGGTTCCCCCCGGGGCCACTGGCAAACCCACGGCTCAGTACGCGGTCAAGCCACTCCTTTAGCAGGGCCGGGCAGCTATAGGTATAGAGCGGATGCTGAAAAACAATCACGTCATGCTCACGCAGCAGTTCCTGCTCGTGAGAAATATCGATAAAAAAATCGGGATAGTGCGCGTAAAGATCGTGCACGGTAACATTACTGAGCTGCATGGCCGGTTTAAGCAGAACCCGGTTCGCGACCGAGTCCTGAGATTCCGGATGGGCATACAGCAGCAACACTTTCGCTGGCTGGGACATCATCCCCCTCCCGGTTTTGTCTTTTGTCTATTTTCGGCGTTTTGGGCTACCATTGCGCCTCGGTGCGGCAAACGGCCCACACATTACATTATCATAATGATAAATTAACATAGTCTGAACATACGGCGCCTTATGATTGTTTTCTCATCGTTACAAATTCGTCGCGGCGTGCGCGTCTTGCTGGACAATGCCACGGCCACCATTAATCCAGGGCAGAAGGTTGGCCTGGTGGGTAAAAATGGCTGCGGTAAATCTACCCTGCTGGCATTGCTGAAAAATGAAATCAGCGCTGACGCCGGCGGATTTACGTTCCCGGGAAACTGGCAACTCGCATGGGTGAATCAGGAAACACCTGCGTTACCACAGCCTGCGCTGGAATACGTGATTGATGGCGACCGCGAATATCGCCAACTGGAAGCCCAGCTAAACGATGCCAACGAACGTAACGATGGGCACGCCATTGCCACCGTACACGGAAAGCTGGACGCCATAGACGCCTGGACCATTCGCTCACGCGCGGCCAGCCTGCTGCACGGTCTCGGTTTCTCTAACGAGCAGCTCGAACGCCCGGTCAGCGATTTCTCTGGTGGCTGGCGTATGCGTCTCAACCTGGCCCAGGCGCTGATTTGCCGTTCAGATTTGCTACTGCTTGATGAACCAACCAACCACCTCGATCTCGATGCGGTAATCTGGCTGGAAAGATGGTTGAAAAGCTATCAGGGCACGCTGATTTTGATTTCCCACGACCGGGATTTCCTCGACCCGGTGGTGGATAAAATTATCCATATCGAACAACAAACCATGTTCGAGTACACCGGCAACTACAGCGCGTTTGAAATCCAGCGTGCAACCCGCCTCGCGCAGCAACAGGCCATGTACGAAAGCCAGCAGGAGCGTGTGGCGCATCTGCAAAGCTATATCGATCGTTTCCGCGCTAAAGCAACGAAAGCAAAGCAGGCGCAGAGCCGTATCAAAATGCTGGAACGCATGGAGCTGATTGCCCCAGCGCACGTGGATAACCCGTTCCACTTTAGCTTCCGTGAGCCGGAAAGCCTGCCAAACCCGCTGTTGAAGATGGAAAAAGTCAGCGCTGGCTACGGCGATCGCGTCATTCTCGATTCGATCAAACTGAATCTGGTGCCGGGATCCCGCATCGGCCTGCTCGGTCGTAACGGTGCGGGTAAATCAACGTTGATCAAGCTGCTGGCTGGCGAACTGGCTCCCATCAGCGGCGAGATTGGTCTGGCGAAGGGCATCAAACTGGGTTACTTCGCACAGCACCAGCTAGAATTTTTGCGCGCTGATGAATCCCCCATTCAGCACCTGGCACGAATGGCGCCACAAGAGCTCGAACAGAAACTGCGTGATTACCTCGGTGGATTCGGCTTCCAGGGCGATAAAGTCAGCGAAGAAACCCGACGTTTCTCCGGCGGTGAAAAAGCGCGTCTGGTGCTGGCGTTGATCGTCTGGCAGCGCCCGAACCTGCTGCTGCTCGATGAACCGACCAACCACCTGGATTTGGATATGCGCCAGGCGCTGACCGAAGCGCTGATCGATTTCGAAGGCGCACTGGTCGTGGTCTCGCACGACCGTCACCTGATTCGCTCCACCACCGACGACCTCTATCTGGTACACGACAAGAAAGTCGAGCCGTTTGACGGCGATCTGGAGGATTATCAGCAGTGGCTGAGCGATGTGCAAAAACAGGAAAGCCAGGGCGACGAACCGGCGAAAGAGAGCGTTAACAGCGCCCAGGCGCGTAAAGACCAGAAGCGTCGCGAAGCTGAACTGCGCACCCTGACGCAACCGCTGCGTAAAGAGATCACTCGTCTGGAAAAAGAGATGGAGAAATTGCACGCACAGCTGGCGCAGGCGGAAGAGAAACTTGGCGACAGCGAACTGTACGATCAAAACCGCAAGGCCGAACTCACGGCGTGTTTGCAGCAACAAGCCAGTGCGAAGTCCGGGCTGGAAGAGTGTGAAATGGCCTGGCTGGACGCGCAGGAACAGCTTGAGCAGATGCTGGCCGAATAAGCACAAAATCACATATTGGCTAACCCGCACGCGCTGCGCGCGGTATAGTTATTCTTTCCGATTATTAATTGCTCTGGTGTTATGGTTGAAATCACGTCCACAGAAATGACCCCACCTATCGGCGATTCGCGAGATTTCCGCCCAATGCGCGGTATCAGTAACCGCCATCTGCAGACGATGCTGCCGCGTTTAATTCGCCGCAAGGTGAAGTTCAATGCCCACTGGCAGCGTCTGGAATTGCCTGACGGTGACTTTGTCGATCTGGCGTGGAGTGAAGATCCGCAACAGGCGAAACACAAGCCACGTCTGGTGGTTTTTCACGGTCTGGAAGGCAGTCTGAACAGCCCCTACGCCCACGGACTGATTGAGGCGGCGCAAAAGCGCGGCTGGCTGGGTGTGGTGATGCATTTCCGTGGCTGTAGCGGCGAACCCAATCGTCTGAACCGTATTTATCACTCCGGTGAAACAGAAGACGGCACCTGGTTTTTAAACTGGCTGGAGCGTGAGTTCGGTCGTGTACCCACCGCTGCAGTAGGTTATTCGCTCGGTGGAAACATGCTGGCCTGCCTGCTGGCAAAAGAAGGGAACACGATCCCCATTGATGCGGCAGTTATCGTCTCTGCACCGTTTGTGCTGGAAGCCTGTAGTTATCACATGGAGAAAGGTTTCTCCCGCGTCTACCAGCGCTACCTGCTCAATCTGCTGAAAGCCAACGCCTCACGGAAACTGGAAGCCTACCCGGGGTCGCTGCCGGTGAGCCTCGCGCAATTAAAATCCCTGCGCCGTATTCGCGATTTCGACGATTTGATCACAGCTAAAATCCACGGTTTTGCTGACGCTATAGATTACTATCGTCAGTGCAGCGCCATGCCACTGTTGAATCGGATCGCCAAACCGACGCTGATTATCCATGCCAAAGACGATCCGTTTATGGATAGTCATGTCATCCCGCAACCCGAGAATCTGCCCCCGCAGGTGGAGTATCAACTCACCGAGCACGGTGGACACGTCGGATTTATTGGCGGCACGTTACGTCGCCCTGAGATGTGGCTGGAATCCCGTATTCCCGACTGGCTGACAACATATCTGGAGGCATCATCATGATGATTCCCTGGCAAGACATCTCCCCGGACGCGCTGGACAACCTGATTGAAAGCTTTGTCTTGCGCGAAGGCACCGATTATGGTGAACATGAACGCTCGCTCGAACAAAAAGTCGCCGACGTCAGACGCCAGTTACAATCTGGCGAAGCCATCCTGGTATGGTCAGAACTGCATGAAACGGTCAACATTATGCCGCGGAAACAGTTTCGCGAATAATCGGTTGTCGACGGCTGACTATAATAAAAAACCAACCTGTTTATGGAGTTGTTATGTCTGCCAAACATCCGGTGATTGCGGTAACAGGATCCAGCGGCGCGGGGACCACCACCACCAGCCTCGCGTTTCGTAAAATTTTCGCACAGTTAAATCTGCGCGCCGCCGAGGTGGAAGGTGACAGTTTTCACCGCTATACCCGTCCGGAGATGGACATGGCGATTCGCAAAGCACGCGATGCAGGGCGGCATATCAGCTACTTCGGCCCCGAAGCTAACGACTTCGGTCTGCTGGAGCAAACCTTCATTGAATACGGCCAGACGGGCAAAGGTCAGTCGCGTAAATACCTGCACACCTATGATGAGGCCGTACCGTGGAATCAGGTTCCGGGGACATTCACGCCCTGGCAGCCGCTGCCTGAACCGACGGATGTCCTGTTCTATGAAGGATTGCACGGCGGCGTAGTAACCCCGCAACAAAATGTGGCGCGGCATGTCGATCTGCTGGTTGGCGTGGTGCCGATCGTCAACCTGGAGTGGATCCAGAAGCTGACCCGCGATACCAGCGAGCGTGGACACTCGCGCGAAGCGGTGATGGATTCGGTGGTGCGCTCAATGGACGATTACATCAATTACATCACGCCACAGTTTTCCCGTACGCATATCAACTTCCAGCGCGTACCGACCGTCGACACCTCTAATCCCTTTGCCGCCAAGAGCATTCCGTCACTCGATGAAAGCTTTGTCGTGATTCATTTTCGTAATCTGGAAGGGATCGACTTCCCGTGGCTACTGGCGATGCTGCAGGGCTCATTCATTTCGCATATCAATACGTTGGTCGTACCGGGCGGAAAAATGGGTCTGGCGATGGAATTGATTATGCTGCCGCTGGTCCAGCGACTGATGGAAGGCAAAAAGATAGAGTGATATGTGGAAAGCGCCCGATGGCGCTTCGCTTATCGGGCCTACGACTCAACATCACCCTGTAGGCCGGATAAGGCAACGCCGCCATCCGGCATCAGCAATTACGCGGCAACCACTTCATAGGAATGGGTGATATTCACCGCCTTTTCCAGCATCAGCGCCACGGAGCAATATTTTTCCGCCGAAAGATCTACCGCACGCGCGACGGAAGCATCTTTCAGGTCGCGACCCGTTACGATGAAATGCAGGTTAATGTGGGTAAACAGACGCGGCGCTTCTTCACGACGCTCAGAGGTGAGCTTCACTTCGCAGTTGGTGACATCCTGACGACCCTTTTGCAGGATCGACACCACATCAATGGCGCTACACCCCCCTGCCGCCATTAACACCATCTCCATCGGACTCGGCGCTTTATCACCAGAGTTACCGTCCATCAAAATTTGGTGGCCTGAGGCGGACTCACCGAGGAAGGTTAGCCCCTCAACCCACTTTACACGCGCTTGCATATTTCGTAACTCCAATGTTTCAATTTTCCTGACAGATTACGCGTACATAACAATTCTCGCAACGGAAGGCGACCTGCGTCATGCTGAAGCGAGACACCAGGAGACACACGGCGAAAGCTATGCTAAAACAGTCAGGATGCTACAGTAATACATTGACGTACTGCATGTATGCAGAGGACATCACATTACAGGCCGTCGCACGTATTGACAGCCCCCTTCCCAGGTAGCGGGAAGCACATTTTTGCAAACCCAGAGACAGGTTGTTTTTTGGCTCTGGAGACAGCTTATAACAGAGGATAACCGCGCATGGTGCTTGGCAAACCGCAAACAGACCCGACTCTCGAATGGTTCTTGTCTCATTGCCATATTCATAAGTACCCATCGAAGAGCACGCTGATTCACCAGGGTGAAAAAGCGGAAACGTTGTATTACATCGTTAAAGGCTCAGTGGCAGTGCTGATCAAAGATGAAGAAGGGAAAGAAATGATCCTCTCTTATCTGAATCAGGGCGATTTTATTGGTGAATTAGGCCTCTTCGAAGAAGGCCAGGAACGTAGCGCCTGGGTACGTGCCAAAACCGCATGTGAAGTCGCTGAAATTTCCTACAAAAAATTTCGCCAATTAATCCAGGTCAACCCAGATATTCTGATGCGTCTGTCTTCTCAGATGGCTCGTCGTCTGCAGGTAACGTCTGAAAAAGTAGGCAACCTTGCCTTCCTCGACGTAACTGGTCGTATCGCCCAGACTCTGCTGAATCTGGCGAAACAGCCTGACGCAATGACTCACCCGGACGGCATGCAGATTAAAATCACCCGTCAGGAAATTGGCCAGATCGTTGGCTGTTCCCGTGAAACCGTTGGTCGTATCCTGAAAATGCTGGAAGATCAGAATCTGATCTCCGCGCATGGTAAGACCATCGTCGTCTACGGCACGCGTTAATCCCATCGACATGGCGTGTTACGTAGTAATGCGCCATTTTTGTTTGCTCCGATGTGGCGAAGACTGATTTATCACCCCGAGATCAACTACGCACTACGACAGACGCTGGTGCTATGTTTACCTGTGGCTGTCGGTCTGATCATCGGTCAGCTTCATCTGGGGCTCTTATTCTCCCTCGTCCCTGCCTGCTGCAATATTGCCGGTCTTGATACCCCGCATAAGCGCTTTTTCAAACGTTTGGTTATAGGCGCGTCGCTGTTTGCCGGCTGCAGCCTGATTATGCAGTTACTGCTGGCACAGACTATACCGCTGCCGCTGATCCTCACCGGCCTGACGCTGATTCTCGGTGTGACGGCCGAGCTAAGCCCGTTACATGCGCGACTTCTGCCCGCCTCGCTGATCGCGGCGATTTTCACACTGAGTCTGGCCGGCAACATGCCCGTCTGGGAGCCACTGCTGATCTATGCGCTGGGGACAGTATGGTACGGCCTGTTCAACTGGTTCTGGTTCTGGATGTGGCGCGAGCAGCCGCTGCGCGAATCGCTCAGTTTGTTGTACCGCGAATTAGCCGATTACTGTGAGGCCAAGTACAGCCTGCTGACCCAGCATGCCGATCCCGAAAAAGCGCTGCCTCCCCTACTGGTACGCCAACAAAAAGCGGTGGATTTGATTACCCAGTGCTATCAGCAAATGCATATGCTGTCGGCACATCGCAACAACGATTATAAGCGCCTGCTACGTGCCTTTCAGGAGGCGCTCGATCTACAGGAACATATTTCCGTTAGCCTCCACCAGCCGGAAGAGGTGCAAAAGCTGGTCGAACGTAGCCACGCCGAACAGGTGATTCGCTGGAATGCGCGCACCGTCGCCGAACGCCTTCGCGTTCTGGCTGATGACATTTTGTATCACCGCTTGCCGACGCGTTTTTCAATGGATAAACAAATTGGCACGCTGGAAAAAATCGCCAACCAGCATCCGGACAATCCGGTAGGACAATTTTGCTACTGGCACTTCAGCCGTATTGCCCGCGTGCTACGCACCCAGCGCCCGCTGTATGCACGGGATTTAATGGCTGACAAGCAGCGTCGGCTGCCGCTGATCCCTGCCCTGAAAAGCTATCTGTCGTTGAAATCCCCGGCGCTGCGTAATGCCGGACGCATCAGCGTCATGTTGAGCATTGCCAGCCTGATGGGCAGCGCCTTACACCTGCCCAAACCCTACTGGATTTTGATGACAATCCTGTTCGTCACGCAAAATGGCTACGGGGCAACCCGGGTGCGTATTTTACACCGCTCGGTGGGCACGCTTGTCGGCCTGGTGATTGCAGGTGTTACGCTGCACTTTCATATTCAGGAAGGTTACACGCTGGCAGGCATGCTGCTGATAACCCTGGTGAGTTATCTGACCATCCGCAAAAACTACGGCTGGGCTACCGTCGGCTTTACGGTTACGGCGGTATATACCCTACAGTTACTCACGTTGAATGGGGAGCAGTTTATCGTGCCGCGGTTTGTCGACACCGTGATCGGCTGTTTGATCGCCTTTGGCGGTACGCTCTGGCTGTGGCCGCAGTGGCAGAGCGGTTTGTTGCGTAAAAACGCCCACGATGCGTTAGAAGCCGATCAGGAGGCCATTCGCCTGATCCTCAGCAACGATCCGCAGGCCACGCCGCTGGCGTATCAACGCATGCGGGTCAACCAGGCGCATAACACGCTGTTCAACTCACTGAACCAGGCGATGCAGGAGCCCGGATTCAACTCGCACTATCTGGCAGATATGAAACTGTGGGTTACGCACAGTCAGTTCATCGTCGAGCACATCAATGCAATGACTACCCTGGCAAGGGAGCACACGATGCTGACGCCGGATCTGGCGCAGCGATATCTGGAATCCTGCGAAATTGCGATCCAGCGCTGCCAGCAGCGGCTGGAATATGACGGCCCCGGAAGCTCCGGCGATGTGAACATTCTTGAGGCGCCAGAGATGCTGTCCCATGGGCCTTTAAGCACCCTTGAGCAGCATCTACAGCGGATATTGGGGCATCTGAATACCATGCACACCATTTCGTCGGTAGCATGGCGTCAGCGACCGCACCATGGGATCTGGCTGAGCCGCCGGTTGCGGGATATGAAGGGTTAAGAGATTTGCCGGATGGCGGCGTAAACGCCTTATCCGGCCTACAGAGTAAGGTGTGATTCGTAGGCCGGATAAGCGTAGCGCCATCCGGCAATCCGTCAACCCACCACTTTCGCCACGGCCTGCGCGAAGCGCTGCATCCCTTCATCAATATCGGTCTGCTCCACCACCAGCGACGGCGCGAAACGCATCACGTCCGGTCCGGCGTTCAGCACCATCACCCCTTCATTCGCCGCGGCGTACAAGAAATCACGCGCCTGGCCTTTAAACTGCGGCTTCAACTCAGCGCCAATCAACAGTCCCATGCCGCGAATATCGCTGAAAATATCAAACTGCTGATCAATTTTCTGCAAATGCTGCACAAACGCCTGGCGTTTGGCCTGAATACCTTCCAGCACTTCCGGCGTGTTGATGATATCAAACGCCGCTCCCGCAACCGCGCAGGCCAATGGGTTACCACCGTAGGTCGAACCATGCGAGCCAACATGGAATGCGGAGGCTATCTCCAGCGTCGTCAGTACCGCGCTCACCGGGAAGCCGCCGCCAAGAGCCTTAGCGCTGGTGAGGATATCCGGCGTCACGCCGTAGTGCATATAGGCAAACAAATCGCCGGTACGCCCCATCCCGCTCTGCACCTCATCAAATACCAACAACGCCTGGTGCTGATCGCAGAGTTCGCGCAAACCTTGCAGGAATTCCGGCGTTGCCGCAGTAACGCCGCCCTCCCCCTGAATTGGCTCAACCACCACCGCGCAGGTGTGATCGTCCATCACCGCTTTGACCGCATGCAGATCGTTAAACGGTACATGGATGATATCTGCCGGCTTTGGTCCAAAGCCGTCGGAATATTTCGGCTGCCCGCCGACGGATACGGTAAACAGCGAGCGACCATGAAACGCGTTATGGAAGGCAATGATTTTGGTTTTGAACGGGCTATGACGCACGCAGGCATAGTGGCGCGCCAGCTTAAAGGCGGTTTCGTTAGCTTCGGTACCGGAGTTCATGAACAGTACGCGCTCGGCGAAAGTGGCATCAATGATTTTGCGACCTAAACGCAACGCCGGCTCGTTGGTGAACACGTTGCTGGTATGCCACAGGGTTTCACCCTGGGTTTTTAACGCCTCGACCAGTGCCGGATGGCAATGCCCTAACGCGGTAACTGCAATGCCGCCCGCGAAATCAACGTACTCTTTACCCTGTTGATCCCAGATTCGACTTCCTTTCCCCTTTACCGGAATAAACTCTGCCGGTGCATAAATCGGCAGAATTACTTCATCGAATGTTGCGCGCGTAATTGCAGTTTGTTCAGTTGCCATGTCATTGCCACCCTGTTAAGCAGAAATGTTAGTGAAATTATAATCACAAAATATGAATAAAAAATCACTGAATAGCAACCACAAATCACCGGTTGAGGAAATTAGCCAGCAGCTGATGCCCCTGTTCGCTGAGAATACTCTCCGGGTGAAACTGCACCCCCTCCATATCCCACTCCCGGTGGCGAATACCCATGATCTCCTGCGTTTCACTCCACGCAGTCACTTCAAAGCACTCAGGCAACGTCTGAGGTGCGACCACCAACGAATGGTAGCGCGTCACCGTTAGCGGGTTTGCCAATCCCTGAAAAACGCCCTGCCCGTTATGCGTAATCGGCGACGTTTTACCATGCATCACTTTCGCCGCCCGTACAACGGTCGCGCCAAAGACCTGCGCCATCGCCTGATGGCCCAGACAAACGCCCAGCAGAGGGATCTTACCCGCATAATGGCGAATGACATCCAGCGAGATGCCCGCATCATCCGGCGTGCATGGCCCCGGGGAAATGACGATTTTCTGCGGATTCAGCGCATCAATTTGCGCCAGCGTCAGCGCGTCATTGCGTCTGACAAGAACATCTGCGCCCAGTTCGCAGAAGTATTGATACAGGTTCCAGGTAAAAGAATCGTAGTTATCGATAAGCAGGATCATGGCGGCTCCGGTACAGAAGAACCGCGCTATTCTACTCAGTTTCCAGGGCTTCGCTTACCACTTTACGAAATATCGCCTGCAGTGCGGACAGGTCCCCCATGGCGCCGCTTTGATTTGCCTGGTTCCACTCCTCAACCTGGATGCCCTCCCAGTTGAGTATATACCCGGCATGAATCGCCAACTGTTCGAAGAAAATACGCTGCGCCAGACCACTGCCGATGCGAAACGGGTGTAGCACGTTAATTTCACAGTAGTAGTGTGCGAGGCGGTCGACAAACTTGTCTTCCGATAACCCCACCAGCCAGGACTCGTCTTCCAGGTCCTGCATCAGCGCATTGCCCTCTTTCTCGATATAAGCGAAATGGCAAAAACGGGTATCACCCTGGTAAATATCGACTTCTCGCAGATGTCCCGCCCAGTCAAAAATGTCCCGATAGAGTTGGCGATGAATAGCGCACAGATGCGGCAAACCTCGTTTAAGCGGGCCCAATTCGATAGTGGCCGCGCGCAATGCCGTCAACTCATAAGCTGCCTGCGCCAGACGCTGTGCCTGGTGAATTCCCAGGCGGTTACGCATGACATTCAGGCCCGGATACAAATAGGGGTCACGTCCATCACCGAATTTATCGCTCATAGTGCCTCCTCAACGCTTCAACACGCGCCAGCGCATCTTCAGCGCTCAGGGTAACTCGTGGAATATCCACGCCTTCCAGCCGCCGACTGGCCTGGAAATTGGCGTTTCGCCGTTGTTCCCAGATCCTGGACTTTTGTTTATCGGTGAGTTTTTTCACGTGACCTCCCTGAATGAGCCGACACTTGCCACAAGTATAAGCAGCAATTTCGGGTTACGCAGAGAAGGGAGAGAACGCGGGCAAGCGCTGCCCGCGCAAAATACGATTACGGCAGGACTTTGGCAGAAAGGATAACAATCGGTTTTGACGGAACATTCTGGTAAGGACCCACATCATGGGTCTGAACCTGAGAGATCTTATCTGCGACATCCATACCTTTCACAACTTTACCAAAGACGGCGTAACCAAAATCACGCTGGCCATGATCGAGGAAAGCGTTGTCTGCAATATTGATAAAGAACTGGCTGGTCGCGCTGTCTTTATCTGCAGTGCGCGCCATAGCAATCGTGCCACGGGTATTACGCAGCCCGTTATCGGCTTCATTCTTGATTGGCGGGTTAGGTTTCTTCTGCTGCATCTGCTCGGTAAAACCACCGCCCTGCACCATAAAACCCGGGATCACACGGTGGAACGTGGTGTTGTTATAGAAACCGCTGTTGACATAATCGACAAAGTTTTGCACTGAAACCGGGGCTTTCTGACTGTTCAGCTCCAGCTCAATGTTACCGGCAGACGTTGTCAGCAGGACATGCGGGTCCCCTTTTGCTGCCAGTGCTGCGGGAGAGAGAGCAGAAAGAGCGAGAACAGCTGCAACAGCCGCCAGAGTCGATTTGAGCATGAGAATTCCTTAACAAGAGCAGAAATGAAGCAAGTGAATTGATTCTAAAGAGCCTTCAGGGACAAGGCCATCCCTTTACCTAATTTTACGTACTTGAAACAAATGTAACCTTACTGCCGCATGACTCAATGTGATTTAGATCACATACAAAAATGTAATAAACCAAGTCATTGCTAATAAATATTTAAATACATCACAAAAGCGCCTAAAATCTGCCCGCTCACGGCGCAGTCAATGCGCCTTACACTTCTATACAGGCCAGTCATGACTAACAGCAATCGCATTAAGCTCACATGGATTAGCTTTCTCTCCTACGCCCTGACAGGTGCGTTGGTCATTGTCACCGGGATGGTGATGGGAAACATCGCAGACTATTTCCATTTGCCGGTTTCCAGTATGAGTAACACTTTCACCTTCCTGAATGCCGGCATTCTGATCTCTATCTTTCTGAATGCATGGCTGATGGAAATTGTGCCACTGAAAACCCAACTGCGCTTTGGCTTCATCCTGATGGTCCTGGCAGTCGCCGGGCTGATGTTCAGCCATAGCCTGGCCTTGTTCTCTGCCGCCATGTTTGTACTGGGTGTGGTGAGTGGTATCACCATGTCGATTGGTACATTCCTGGTGACCCAGATGTACGAAGGTCGCCAGCGCGGTTCCCGCCTGCTGTTTACCGACTCCTTCTTCAGCATGGCGGGCATGATTTTCCCGATGGTGGCAGCGTATCTGTTAGCACGCAGCATCGAGTGGTATTGGGTCTATGCCTGCATCGGCCTGGTCTATGTCGCCATTTTCCTGCTGACCTTTGGCTGCGAATTCCCGGCGTTGGGTAAACACGCACAGCAACAGGACGCGCCGGTAGTGAAAGAAAAATGGGGGATTGGCGTGCTGTTCCTGGCGATCGCCGCACTGTGCTACATCCTCGGTCAGTTGGGCTTTATCTCCTGGGTACCAGAATACGCTAAAAGCCTGGGCATGAGCCTGAACGATGCGGGTAAACTGGTCAGCGACTTCTGGATGTCTTACATGGTTGGCATGTGGGCGTTTAGCTTTATCCTGCGATTCTTCGATCTGCAGCGCATCCTGACCGTACTGGCAGGTCTGGCCACCGTTCTGATGTATCTGTTCATCACCGGTACGCCGGAACATATGCCGTGGTTCATTCTGACGCTGGGCTTCTTCTCCAGCGCGATTTATACCACCATTATTACCCTCGGCTCACAGCAGACGAAGGTCGCCTCACCAAAACTGGTTAACTTCGTTCTGACCTGCGGCACTATCGGTACTATGCTCACCTTCGTGGTCACCGGCCCTATCGTGGCCCACAGCGGCCCGCTGGCGGCATTGCAGACGGCGAACGGTTTGTATGCCGTCGTATTCGTGATGTGCTTTATTCTTGGGTTCGTCACGCGTCATCGCCAGCATAACGCGCCAGCCACGCATTAATCTCACTGCCGGATGGCGATGCTAACGCATCTTATCCGGCTTACAAGAGCAACTGTTCGTAGGCCGGATAAGGCAACGCCGCCATCCGGCATATTCTCGCGCCTTATTCCCCCCCAAAACCCCTTAAATTGTACGCTTTTTATACAAACACGAAAAGCCAGTTAATTCCGTAACTTATAAAAATGCTGACAAATCAGTTATATACCTCTTAAGGAGTATATAAGGCCGAATTTGATTTGTATCAATAAGCGCGGTTGCTGAATCGTTAAGGTAGGCAGTAATAGAAAAGAAATCGAGGCAAAAATGAGCAAAGTCAGACTCGCTATTATCGGTAATGGTATGGTCGGCCATCGCTTTATTGAGGATCTTCTTGATAAATCCGACGCTGCCAATTTTGATATTACCGTCTTCTGTGAAGAACCCCGCAAAGCGTACGACCGTGTACACCTGTCTTCCTACTTCTCCCACCACACCGCCGAAGAGCTTTCTCTGGTGCGTGAAGGGTTCTACGAGAAGCACGGCGTTAAAGTATTAGTGGGCGAGCGTGCAATTACCATCAACCGCCAGGAGAAGGTAATCCACTCCAGCGCGGGTCGTACGGTCTATTACGACAAGCTGATCATGGCGACCGGTTCCTATCCGTGGATCCCACCGATTAAAGGTTCCGAAACCCAGGACTGCTTCGTTTACCGTACCATTGAAGACCTCAACGCTATTGAGTCTTGCGCGCGCCGTAGCAAACGCGGCGCCGTTGTCGGTGGAGGCCTGCTGGGTCTGGAAGCCGCTGGTGCCCTGAAAAACCTCGGCGTGGAAACCCACGTGATTGAATTCGCCCCGATGCTGATGGCTGAACAGCTGGATCATATGGGTGGCGAGCAGTTACGTCGCAAAATTGAAAGCATGGGCGTGCGTGTGCACACCAGCAAAAACACCAAAGAGATCGTCCAGGAAGGCACCGAAGCGCGCAAAACCATGCGTTTTGCCGACGGCAGCGAGCTGGAAGTTGATTTCATCGTCTTCTCCACCGGTATTCGTCCACGCGACAAACTGGCCACCCAGTGCGGCCTTGACGTCGCGCCACGCGGCGGTATCGTCATTAATGACACCTGCCAGACTTCTGACCCGGACATCTATGCCATCGGCGAATGCGCAAGCTGGAACAACCGCGTGTATGGTCTGGTCGCTCCTGGATACAAAATGGCGCAGGTTGCCGTGGATCATATTCTCGAAACTGAAAACGCCTTTGAAGGCGCGGACCTGAGCGCCAAGCTGAAGCTGCTCGGCGTTGACGTCGGCGGTATCGGTGACGCGCATGCTCGCACGCCGGGCGCACGTAGCTATGTCTATCTCGACGAAAGCAAAGAAGTCTACAAACGCCTGATCGTTAGCGAAGATAACAAAACCCTGCTCGGCGCGGTTCTGGTTGGCGACACCAGCGATTACGGCAATCTGCTGCAATTGGTGCTGAACGCCATTGAACTGCCGGAAAATCCGGATTCACTAATTCTGCCAGCGCATGCAGGCAGCGGTAAACCATCAATCGGCGTGGATAAGTTGCCGGACAGCGCACAGATTTGTTCCTGCTTTGACGTCACCAAAGGCATGCTGATTGCCGCTATCAACAAAGGTTGTCACACCGTTGCGGCGCTGAAAGCCGAAACCAAAGCCGGTACCGGCTGCGGCGGTTGTATCCCGCTGGTGACGCAGGTCCTGAACGCCGAACTGGCGAAACAGGGTATCGAAGTGAATAACAACCTGTGTGAACATTTCCCGTACTCACGTCAGGAACTGTTCCACCTGATCCGCGTAGAAGGCATTAAAACTTTCGAAGAGTTGCTGGCTAAACACGGTAAAGGTTACGGCTGCGAAGTGTGTAAACCCACCGTCGGCTCCCTGCTGGCCTCCTGCTGGAATGAGTACATCCTCAAACCACAGCATACACCGCTGCAGGACACCAACGACAACTTCCTGGCCAATATCCAGAAAGACGGTACCTACTCCGTGATCCCGCGCTCTGCGGGCGGTGAAATTACCCCGGAAGGCCTGGTGGCTGTCGGTCGTATCGCGCGTGAATTTAACCTGTACACCAAAATTACCGGCTCCCAGCGTATTGGTCTGTTCGGCGCGCAGAAAGATGACCTGCCGGAAATCTGGCGTCAGTTGATTGAAGCGGGCTTTGAAACCGGTCACGCGTACGCTAAAGCACTGCGTATGGCGAAAACCTGCGTCGGTAGCACCTGGTGTCGTTATGGCGTCGGCGATAGCGTCGGCTTCGGCGTGGAACTGGAAAATCGCTACAAAGGTATTCGTACCCCGCACAAAATGAAATTCGGCGTCTCCGGCTGTACCCGTGAATGTGCGGAAGCTCAGGGCAAAGACGTGGGTATTATCGCCACAGAGAAAGGCTGGAACCTGTACGTTTGCGGTAACGGCGGGATGAAACCGCGTCATGCAGACCTGCTGGCGGCCGATGTCGATCGTGAAACGCTGCTCAAGTACCTTGACCGCTTTATGATGTTCTACATCCGTACTGCGGACAAACTGACCCGTACTGCACCGTGGTTAGATAACCTGGAAGGCGGCATCGACTATCTGAAATCAGTCATCATCGACGACAAACTGGGGCTGAACCAGCACCTGGAAGAAGAGATGGCTCGTCTGCGTGAAGCGGTGGTGTGTGAGTGGACAGAAACGGTCAACACGCCATCCGCACAGGTTCGCTTTAAACACTTTATCAACAGCGATCAACGCGATCCGAATGTTCAGGTTGTACCTGAGCGCGAACAACATCGTCCGGCTACGCCTTATGAACGTATTCCGGTGACTCTGGTGGAGGAAAACGCATGAGCCAGTGGAAAAACATCTGCAAAATCGATGACATTCTGCCTGCGACAGGCGTCTGCGCCCTGTTAGGTACTGAGCAGGTTGCTATTTTCCGCCCGTATCACAGCGATCAGGTGTTTGCGATCAGCAACATTGACCCATTTTTTGAGTCCAGCGTGCTGTCGCGTGGGTTGATTGCTGAACATCAGGGTGAGCTGTGGGTCGCCAGTCCGCTGAAAAAACAGCGTTTTCGCTTAAGCGACGGTCTGTGCATGGAAGACGAACAGTTTTCCGTGAAGCATTACGAAGCGCGAGTGAAAGACGGCACGGTACAACTGCGCGGTTAATGAATTTTTGGGAGGCGCAACGCCTCCCCTTTTTTGACGTATTTGTAGGTCTTTTATTGGTAGGCCTGATAAGCGTAGCGCCATCAGGCAATTGCAAAAGCACATTGCCGGATGGCGGCATAAATGCCTTATCCGGCCTACGGTTACGATTTCTTTTTGTACTTCAAGGATAATCAACACATGTTTACAGACACTATCAATAAGTGTGCGGCTAACGCTGCGCGCATCGCACGCCTGTCGGCAAATAACCCGCTCGGGTTCTGGGTCAGCTCAGCAATGGCAGGGGCCTACGTTGGTCTCGGTATCATTCTTATTTTTACGCTCGGTAATTTGCTTGACCCATCCGTGCGCCCGCTGGTGATGGGTGCAACCTTTGGTATTGCATTGACGCTGGTGATTATTGCCGGTTCCGAACTGTTCACCGGACACACGATGTTCCTGACGCTCGGCGTGAAAGCGGGCACCATCAGCCACGGTCAAATGGGGGCGATCCTGCCGCAAACCTGGCTCGGCAACCTCGTGGGGTCTGTGTTTGTCGCTCTGCTGTATAGCTGGGGCGGTGGCAGTCTGTTGCCGGTCGACACCAGCATCGTACATACGGTCGCGCTGGCGAAAACCACCGCACCTGCAACAGTACTGTTCTTTAAAGGCGCGCTGTGTAACTGGTTGGTTTGCCTGGCAATCTGGATGGCAATCCGCACCGAAGGCGCGGCGAAGTTCCTTGCAATCTGGTGGTGTCTGCTGGCGTTTATCGCGTCCGGCTATGAACACTCCGTAGCCAATATGACGCTGTTTGCCCTTTCCTGGTTCGGCCATCACAGCGAGGCTTATACCCTGTCCGGAATTGGTCATAACCTTCTGTGGGTGACACTCGGTAATACTTTGTCCGGTGTCGTATTCATGGGGTTGGGTTATTGGTATGCTACGCCAAAATCGGAGCGTCCGGCTCCGGCAAAAATCAACCAGCCAGAGGCTGCTGCCAATAATTAAGGGGTAATGTCGTGGATCATTTGCCTATATTTTGTCAACTACGTGACCGCGACTGCTTGATCGTCGGCGGTGGTGATGTCGCAGAACGCAAAGCGCGGTTACTGCTGGAAGCTGGCGCCCGTTTAACGGTTAATGCGCTGGCGTTTATTCCGCAGTTCACCGTATGGGCAAATGAAGGCATGCTGACGCTGGTTGAGGGGCCATTCGATGAAGCCCTGCTCGACTCTTGCTGGCTGGCTATCGCCGCTACTGATGACGATGCCGTTAACCTTAGCGTCAGCAACGCCGCAGAGACACGCCGTATCTTCTGCAACGTGGTCGACGCGCCAAAAGCGGCCAGTTTTATCATGCCCTCCATTATCGACCGCTCGCCGCTGATGGTGGCGGTCTCCTCAGGCGGTACATCCCCTGTTCTTGCCCGCCTGCTGCGTGAAAGACTCGAATCCGTATTGCCGCAGCATCTGGGCCAGGTCGCACAATATGCAGGGCAACTGCGCTCCCGCGTGAAAAAACAGTTTGCCAGCATGGGTGAACGTCGCCGCTTCTGGGAAAAATTGTTTGTTAATGACCGCCTGGCGCAGTCACTGGCGAACAACGACCAGCAAGCCGTAGAGGAAACCACCGAGCAAATGCTCAGCGAGCCGCTGGATCACCGTGGTGAAGTGGTGCTGGTTGGCGCCGGTCCTGGCGATGCCGGCCTGCTGACGCTGAAAGGGCTACAGCAGATCCAGCAAGCTGATGTTGTGGTGTATGACCGTCTGGTTTCCGACGATATCATGAACCTCGTGCGTCGCGATGCGGATCGTGTGTTCGTAGGCAAACGTGCGGGTTATCACTGCGTACCGCAGGAAGAGATCAACCAGATCCTACTGCGTGAAGCGCAACAAGGTAAACGCGTAGTACGACTGAAAGGCGGCGACCCGTTCATCTTTGGCCGCGGCGGCGAAGAGCTGGAAACCCTGTGTCATGCCGGTATTCCATTCTCTGTCGTGCCAGGCATTACCGCGGCCTCTGGCTGTTCTGCTTATTCCGGTATCCCACTAACCCATCGCGACTATGCACAGAGCGTACGCCTGGTCACTGGGCACCTTAAAACAGGCGGTGAGCTGGACTGGGAGAACCTGGCGGCAGAGAAACAAACGTTGGTGTTCTACATGGGGCTGAATCAGGCGGCAACGATTCAGGAAAAACTCATCGAGTTTGGTATGCAAGCCGATATGCCGGTTGCCCTGGTCGAGAACGGTACTGCCGTAACACAGCGCGTCGTCAGCGGTATGCTGACACAGCTCGGTGAACTGGCACAACAGGTTGAAAGTCCGGCGCTGATTATTGTCGGTCGCGTGGTTGGACTGCGTGATAAACTCAACTGGTTCTCGAACCATTAATTGAACGCTAAATAGATGCCCTTAATATCAGGGCATCTATTTATGATTCACAAAAGTTAATCTTTGATCTAAATAACACATCATCCATAGCATTCATCAATTTATTAATTACAGATACATTTCATAGTATTTTAATTCATTAAAAATATATTTTACCCAAACATTATCATGTCCTTATTCGGACTATTTAAAATTTTCCTTAGTTGATATCTTAATTGTCGAGAAATGGATTTCATCCATTTAAAAAATAGATATTTTACAAGGATTTTATCATGTTTAAACTTGCAAAAATCACCATCGTTGCTGGTGTTCTGGCTACGTTGACTGCATGTACTGGTCATATCGAAAACAAAAAAAATAATTGCAGCTACGATTACTTACTGCATCCGGCAATTTCAATTTCTAAAATTATTGGTGGCTGTGGCCCGGCTGCAGACCAATAATAGAAGCGATTGCGCAGATACAAAAAAACCGGGAATTTCCCGGTTTTTGCATTTATAGATTAGATACTCATTCACACATCATCGCACTCACGCTCTCGCGCAAAATACGTAGCACGGTCTCTTCTCCACTGCGGTTAGGATTAATGCGAATCGCATAATCACCCAGCAACGGATTTGCTTCGCGAAACGTCCCCGAAAGGCGATAGAACAGCGGCGGAATTTCATATTTCGATTCCGCTCCTACCGGATACGGCAGCGCACCTCTTTTTTGTGCCTCTCCCAGCACACCAGCGGCAATCGGCTGGTGAAACTCCACGATCAGCACCTTCGACTGGGCATTGGCAATAACAGCCTGTTTCACCTCGGGTAGCACTCCACTATTGAGCATCGTTAGCAGCCGTTCAGATACCCCAGCCTGTACCGCATGCATCACCGGGGCGAAAACCAGGCCACGTAGCACCTCCAGTGCCTGCACGCCCTGGATCTGGCTGCCGCCGGAATACATCGTTGCGCGGATCCTGGCAATGGCTGCTGCCTCCCCCACCACGGCGCCGACGCCTTCCGGGCCAAACAGCTTAAAACAGGAAAAGGTAGACAGCGTCGCCCCGCATTCACAACCGATACGCTCTACCTTCATCACCGCGTAGTTATCATCGGTCAATGTCGGTACGCCATTTTGCGCTATCTCTGACAACACCTCAGCTAAATCGTAGCTATCCTGCGGCTGCTGACGCGTATGCTGCACCAGCGCGGCATCAGGGCGATGCTGCGTAATAGCCCGCGCGATTGCCGGGAGGCAGTTGAAATCAACCCTGACCAGAGTGATGCCCATCTGCTCGATGAGCACCTGTGTTGTAGGATACACAGGTGCGTCGTGTACCAGCAGTAGCTGGCCGGGTTTGAGGAGTGCAGCCAACCCGGCGCGAATAGCCCCGGTGCCAGCGCCCTGAACCAGCACGGCGGCTTCAGCATGAAACGCCTCGGCCAGCACCTTTTCCACACGCTGCGTGACCCGGGGCTGATTCAGCCCCGGGGCCAGCCCCAAATCGCCACCGGCCAGAAAATCAGCGCCAGGGAAGTGACAGCAGAGCGTATCCACCAGCGCGAACTGCTTCTGCTGCGCCTGCGCGAGCGTCAGGCTTTGCAGGGGAAACGTCTTCATGTTTTACGCCTCCTCAGGCCGGAACAAACAGACCAAGCCAGTAGAGAATATTCAGCACAATACCGGTGATCATCACCGCTACAACCGGGGCTGCCATCTTCTGCACCGGACGCCCTATCGATTCGTTGAGGAAGTAAATCGCTACCGCAATCGAGAAGCCGGTGTAGCCCGCCATCTTGATGGCGGCAAATATAGAACCTACCAGCAACGCCATTTCCATCAGCATATTCATCGCATTACGAATATTGTCCGACGCGTTACGCACTGACGGATAACGCCCCAGCCATTTGCCAATGGAGCGCAGCAGCAGCACTTCCGCGGAAATCACGATAGCGCCAAGGAGTGCCGCTATCCACGGGTTCGGAGCCAGATAGCCAACGGAATAAACAAAGGTAAAGCCCGCAACCGCGTATACACCGGTTGCCAGCGCGGTGGTGGCAATCAACGGCACAAAACCCAACCCACGCATAAATTCCGCCAGCGCCGCCTGGTTAACCAGCGTCTGCGATTGCTCCGGCGTAATCCCCGCCGAATAGGCTTTTTCCAGCGTAAAAATTGAGACTTCGCTGCCAGCGAAAATCTTCATACTGGCGACGGCGGCAATCAACGCGCCGACAATCGCGATGTACGGCAGGTTTTTAATAATCCTCGAGGTTCGCTCCTCAAAGACCGATAGCCCGCTGGCATCCATCTCTTCATCGCCACGGTGGCGAATATCATGCGTAATGGCAATCACCAGCAGCATCATCATCCCCACAAAAATCTCAATTGATTCCGGGTTCAGATGCGGGAAGTAACGCACCACCACCACGCGGGTCATCAGTACTACCACCGCCGCGATAATGCTGTGTTTCCAGCCAAACTGGTAGAAAATCGCCACCAGCGGGAAAAGTGCGAATGCGGAAACGACCGGAGAACTCAGCTCGCCAAGGCTACCCAGTACATCAACCGGCAACGCTGTGAGCAGATGGTTCACCGGTAGCAGGCAGGTCAGAATCAGCACGCCCCAGATAGCGCCCAGTCCGAACGCCAACAGGCTGTTCATCGCCAGCACGCCGAGAATATCCGTCGGCAGGAACAGCAGCCAGGCGTTGAGTAAGCCGGTTTTCAGGGTAAAGGAGATCCCAACCGACGCGACAAAGCCAATGCTCAGACCAAATGCGATACTTCCCGCCTCACGGCGATTCATGTACCCCTCGATCAGCTGCGGCAGAATCGGACGGATGCCGTCATGAAAGACGGCCGCCGAGCGATGTGCCAGAAGTGACGTCATGCCGGTCAGGCAGGCCACCACCACAATCTGAATATACAGATCCATAGTCATGCCTTTTATTTCAGATGGTTAACCAGCATCGGAATCGCATGTTCAACATGTTCGACGGAGAGACCAAATGCCACTTTCCCTTCCGCAACCATTTTTGCGATATGTTCGTCTTTCGCCTTAATACCCGGCTTGGCGATAGTGCAGCTTTTGTTGTAGCCAATCACCGCGATGGCGATCGACAGCGCTGCGCCCGCGCCGGTGTTACACGCACCGATGTAGTAATCCAACTGTCCGGATTTTACCTTCATCGCCGCTTCCATATCGTTATAAATGGAGACTTCAAAGCATCCCGGAGCGGCGGTTTCGATAGTTTTTTTAATCTGCTCACGCTGTAAGCCAGCAACACCAATCTTTTTCATGATTCTGTCCTTATTGGAAAAATTTTGAGGGGTTATCACGTAACATCGTGTCCACATCGGCCTGACTGAATCCTGACTGGCGCAGCTGTGGGATAAAGGTGGTTAACAGGTAGTCGTAGCCATTACCGCCATTGGCTTTTAAATGCGAGCGGCGGGTAATATCCATAGAGAGCATGACGTGGCTAAGCAGTCCGCGATCGCGTAGCGCATGCAGCATGGCGATGCGTTTCTCGTCCGGGTAATAGTTGTTTTTACCGATGGTATCGAACTGCACATACGCGCCGAGATCGATCATACGATAGATGTTGTCGAGGTTATCTTTCAAATCGCAGTGACCCACGGTCACGCGGGAAAGGTCGACGCCGTGCGCCTTCAGCAGAGCCAGCTGCTCCAGGCCCATCGTGCTAAATGAGGTGTGGGTCGAGATAGGGCGTCCGGTTTCGCTATGCGCCCGCGCTGCGGCGATAAATACCTTCTCCTCAAGCGGCGTAATTACCCCTTCGCTGGAGCCGATTTCCGCGATAATTCCGGCTTTCAATTCAGTGCCATCAATACCGACGACAATCTCATCGACCATCTCCTGCGCGAGCTGTTCCACGCTGCGGGCCGAGACATGTTCAGGAAAAAACGCATCCTGGTAATAGCCTGTACAGGCCATAACGTTAATCCCGGTATCGCGCATCAGTGAGAGCATGAATTGCGGATTACGTCCCATATAGCGGTTGGTCATCTCAATAATGTTGCTGACGCCTGACGCCCGGAGATCCTTCATCTCCTGACAGATGAGATCGTACTGATCTAACCGGCAGTCGAGGTTATTCTTGAACCCGGAGAGATCGATATGCAGATGCTCGTGGACCCAGGTGTAGCCCGTCGGATCAAAATTCATAAGGTGTCTCCTGAAAGCCGTAAAGCCGAAAGAAAAGAGCTGCCGTTTTGCGGTCGCTGCGCGCCAAAAAAGTCACACACCGTCGCGCCAACATCGGATAACGTCGTCCGAATGCCTAATTGCGCAGGCTCCAGCCCCTGCTGATACACCAAAACTGGCACCACTTCCCGGGTATGATGGCTGTGCCCAATGGTCGGATCGTTGCCGTGATCGGCCATGACCACCAGACAGTCATTGGGATCCATAGCGGCCAGAAGGCGCGAAAGATTAAGGTCAACAAGCTGCAATCGTTCGGCATACCGCGCGACGTCTTCAGCGTGTCCGGCAAGATCGGTTTCCTGAATGTTGGTACAGATAAATACCGTCGACTCAGCGTTAAATTCGTTAAGGGTGATATCCATGATCTGCTGGCTATCCACCAGGTTTTGCCAGTTGCGCCCGTGCGCGTTGCCAACAATATCCGCCACTTTACCGACCAGCACGGTAGGGATTCCGGCGTCATACAGTTTTTGCGGCACCTGTACCTGCTCATCTACGCCAAAGCCCATATGCCTGACCTGAAAACCGCTTTCATACGCGCCGGAGCGTGGGGCATTAATGCCGACAAAGCGCCCTTCCATCGTTTCGGCGGCATCCAGAATTCGCTGGCTGTTTGCAAGCTGGCCGCCAAAGGTGATAACGCGCCCGACCTGAACCTGCTCGCGCACGACGCGGCCAATCTTTAGCACCTCATCAAACGCAATGGCGGACAGGTTAGCTGTGACGTTGTAGACCTGACCTAAATCCGCCTCGAGGTTATCGCCCACCGCAACCGCATCGTTGACCCACAGAAACGCCAGCTCGCCACCACGACGTTCCACCTGCCAGCCAGCCGCTTTCAGTGCTTGCTCAACACCATCGATGACGTCGTTAAATGGCATCCGCAGCGGCGCCTGAGGCCGTGTGCCTAAAATTTCCTGATGCCCCATAAAGGTATCGCCACCTTCATGCTGCAACTCTGCAACGCCCCAGACTGCCGATGCTGACGGTTTCATCACGCCCGGCGCATAGCCCAGGGCGTTTATCAGCCCCAACTTTTCCAGCGTTGGCAGCCGTAACTGCGGAAGTTCACCCAGGATATGTCCACAGGTATTCGCCCCGGCATCCTGGGGTCTGACCCGCGCGACGTCTTTCATTGCGCCGACGCCAAAACTGTCGATTACCAACACCACGAATCGGGCCATTAGTCCTCCAGAATATTGCCGAGACTGTCATAACGCGCGACGATTTCAGCCGCGCCACGCTGGATACCCGACACCAGCACCACGTCGCTACGCGTCACGAAGATCTGTGTGCGGAAGCAGAAGATCACTGCGCTGCTCACCGGAAACTCACCAGCCACAGGCAGGTAGTAATCGATACTGCTGTCGTCCACGGGCTTTAGCTTCGCGGCTATGGGGACGTCATTTTCCGGCGTAAAGACCAGCGCATTTTGCGCATGGCCGCGACGGTAATAGCCCCCGCCGTAGCAATAACTGTCCCCGCGAAACGTGTGTGAGACCTCGCTCAGCCACAGCATCGCAATACGCTCAGGCTGGTCACCCTTTTGATTGGAAGGAATGGTGCCAGTCAGCGCATGACCCGGCTCGGCGTGGGTGACGCCATATTCCGCAAGCAAGGGTAATGATGTGCAGCTACTGGCTGACGGCGCATTAAGCTGATCAATGGTAATTCCGGCTTGTGACAACTGACGTCGGGCGCTCACCAGCGTGTGCAGATTAGGCGTCGGTATCGTCTGCGCGGAGTTTTCATCCCATAACAGGCATGGGAAATGGGTGAGGCCGCTCAGGCGCAGGCCTGGCAGTCTGCGGATTTCATTGACCACATCCGTCAGATACATCAGCGGAAATCCGCTTTCTTGCCCCGGATAGAGAAAATCATCCTTGTCATACACCTTTAGCATCACGTTTTGCTGGCAACCGGCCTTCACCGCCGCCGCCGAAACTTCGCGCGCTTTCTCCAGCGAAAACAACGTAATGACCTCGGTTCCTTGTGCGACAGCCTGATTGACCTGTCGCGAAGGGATCTGCACCAGATGTCCCTGATGCGCCACCGGCAACCCGGCACGTCGCATGACGCGACTCTCCTTATAATCCACGACCACAATGCCTTCATAGCCAAGCTGCAACAGCTTGTCGGCCAGCCACGGATTGCGTCCAACCTGTTTGGTCATCAGATACAGCGAGATGCCATGCTGCCTGGCGACGTCCAGCAGGCGTTTGCCATTCTCAATAACCTGGTCAACATCAATAACCCAACTGTCAGGCGCGATCTTTCCCTGCAGCCACAGCGCGACAGCGGCGGAGATTAGCGCGGGGTTCTGGCGTTTCAATGCGTCTATAAACATTTCTCTGCCTCGTTTCTAATCCTTCAGCTAAATATTCATTTTTTTGAATATTTAAGATGCAATAAGCTATTTCTCCATTGATTTCAGACGCCTTCGTTCTCCGCCATCCACAATCCATACAAGTTTGCCAGCATGTAGCCTTCTTCATTCGCGTGCAGCGCCACCGTAAACTCTTTCAGCAGTGCCTGATGGATCAATAAAATAGTCGGCCAGAGATGAGATTGCGCCAGCTCCTCCAGCAGCTCACCATCCAGCGCTTCAATCACCTCGCCCTGGCGACTGCGCATTAGCGCACTCGCCATATGCGTCATCGCCATGGTTCCTTGCTCGCTGTGAACCGGCAAACGCCATTCTTCTTCCAGCCGCCTGACTACCTGCAGCATACCGCTGCAAATATCCTTGTCGATAACACCTGCTTCACACAGCAGGCTCAGCCTGTTTTCCATGTCGTTCGCCTTCACCTAATAACTGGGTTCCTGTTCACCGTTCGCCACACGTTGTTGGTGGGCAAGCAGCGCCTCTTTATTAACAACTGCCCGCAGTAGTTGTTGCATCGGATAATCCTCTGCCCGGGTCAGCACTACCGCCTCCGTGGCCTGCAGAAATCGCGGATCGTTGGTAAGCGGTGTGGCTTCTAATCCCAGTACCGCCAACTCAGCTTCTGCCACCACGTTCCAGATCACCGCATCGACATCTCCTTTCGCGATGCGCTGCAAGCTCTCGTGATAGGGCATATCGATCAGTTCAACGTCCCGGCCACCAAAACAGGCCTCGGTCATGATTTTCTGATCCGCCGAGCGATTATCGAGTCCGACCCGTTTTACCGCGGCACATTCGCCCTTGCGACAAATCAACTGGTGTTCGCCGACGTAGGTATGCGGCCCCAGCGCCAACGTGATGCGCAATCCATCCCGGGCAAGGTAACTTTCCGCCGCCAGACGAGAAACCACCGCCATGTCGTAGACGCCGTTTAGCAGGCATTCCACGCGAATATCAGCCCCACGCATGTGTGCGTAATAAAACGGGATCCCATCGAACTGCGCTTTCAGCCCACTCGCCAGCCCTTCATATAAACGGGTGTAAGGCAGCGGCATCGCACAGACCACGTTATTAATATCCACATGCTTAAGCAGCGTACGATTATCCATCTCCACCAGGTAACTACCATTACGCCCACGACGCTCAATACGGATAGCCCCTGACGATTCCAGTGTTTTTAGCGCGGCCTGCGTTAATCCCACCGACGAGTGGCATTCGCTCGCCAGTTCATCAATGGTTTTCAAACGGTTACCACACTTTTCACCGAGCAGGTAACGGGCCAGAGTTGTCAGTACAACCCCTTCCTTCTTGATAAATGTCCGACTCATTATATATTTTCAGTAAATTGAATATTTATATCTTCATTAAAATGAAGATATAACGCAAAGAGGAAATATGCAAACGGCGAGGTGCTTCACAGTTTTTGCTACTCACAAACGAACAGGCGAAAAAAAACCGGGTGTAACCCGGTTTCTTCAGCAACGCAGAAAGTATTACGGCCTGGCAACAAAGCCAATAGCTTCATACACGGCTTTCAGCGTAACAGACGCACGTGCGCTGGCTTTTTCCGCACCGTCTTTCATCACTTTCTGCAGGAAAGCTTCATCGTTACGGAAACGGTGATAACGCTCCTGAAGCTCGGTCAGCATACCGGAAACGGCCTCTGCGACTTCACCTTTCAGATGACCATACATTTTGCCTTCGAAGTGCTGTTCCAGCTCCGGAATGCTCTGGCCGGTGACCGCAGAGAGGATATCCAGCAGGTTGGAGACGCCCGCTTTTTCTTTCACATCGTAACGAACAACAGGCGGCTCTTCCGAGTCGGTCATCGCGCGTTTGATTTTTTTGACGACTGATTTCGGGTCTTCCAGCAGGCCGATGACGTTGTTGCGGTTGTCATCAGATTTTGACATTTTCTTCGTCGGCTCCAGCAGCGACATGACGCGCGCGCCGGATTTTGGAATGAACGGCTCCGGCACTTTGAAAATGTCGCCATACAGGGCGTTGAAGCGCTGGGCGATGTCGCGGCTCAGCTCCAGATGCTGTTTCTGATCTTCGCCAACCGGGACCTGGTTGGTCTGATACAGCAGAATATCTGCCGCCATCAGTACCGGATAATCAAACAGGCCGGCGTTGATGTTCTCCGCATAGCGTGCGGATTTATCTTTGAACTGGGTCATACGGCTCAGTTCACCGAAATAGGTGTAGCAGTTCAGTGCCCAGCCTAACTGTGCATGTTCCGGCACGTGCGACTGGACGAAGATGGTGCTTTTTTCAGGATCGATACCGCATGCCAGGTACAGCGCCAGCGTATCCAGCGTGGCTTTACGCAGCTGCTGAGCGTCCTGACGAACGGTGATAGCATGTTGGTCAACGATGCAGTAGATGCAATGGTAGTCATCCTGCATGCTCACCCACTGACGCAGCGCACCCATATAGTTGCCAATGGTCAATTCACCTGAGGGCTGTGCGCCACTAAAAACGATGGGCTTAGTCATTTTTTGATTCCTGATTTTCGCTATGCGGAAGCCCGAGAGCGGGCAGTAGTTCATTAATACGGTCGTAAATAACGTCAGGCTGGCTCAGCGCGATCGACTCGCCGTAGTTGTAGCCATACGTCAGGCCAACGGATGGACAACCAGCAGCTTTTGCCGCCTGAATATCATTGCGTGAATCCCCTACGAAGAGCATTTGCTCAGGCTTGATGCCAAGCCGGCTTGCCACCAACAGCAGCGGGTCCGGATGAGGTTTTTTATTCTGCACGTCGTCACCACCGATGACCACGCTAAAGTATTTGGCGATATCTAACGCCTCAAGCAATGGCGCGACAAACGGCGTCGGTTTGTTGGTTACCAGACCCAGCGGCAATCCTTTCGCATGCAGTGCGCCCAGCGTGTCGGCAACATCAGGGAACAGGAATGTCCCCTCTTTTGCGACATCGCCGTAGTATCTGTCGAACAGCTTGCGCAAAATACGCACCTGTTCCTCGGCGGGGATATCATCATCAACGGGCGGTTTGCCCATCGTTTTACGTAAGGTCGCACGCTCCTGACGAGACCACGCCAGCGCGCGCTCCATCAGGACATCTGCGCCGTTACCAATCCAGGTGATAACGCGTTCTTCACCGGCCACCGGCAGTTCCAGCGCATACAGCGCCATATCTACCGCAGCGGCTAATCCCGGCGCGCTGTCAACCAGCGTGCCGTCGAGGTCAAATGCTACGCCCCGAATATCCTGAAACTTATCCATGACTTACCTTCGCCAGTTCATTGCGCATTTCATCAATGACTTTTTTGTAGTCTGGTTGGTCGAAAATAGCAGAGCCTGCGACAAACATATCCGCACCCGCAGCCGCGATCTCACCAATGTTATTCACCTTAACGCCACCGTCCACTTCCAGACGAATGTCATAGCCAGACTCATCAATACGACGACGTACTTCGCGCAGCTTATCCAGCGTTTGCGGGATAAAGGACTGTCCACCAAAACCTGGGTTAACAGACATCAGCAGGATCACATCCAGCTTATCCATGACATAGTCCAGATAGCTCAGCGGCGTTGCAGGGTTGAACACTAGCCCCGCTTTACAGCCATGCTCTTTGATCAGTTGCAAAGTGCGATCGACGTGTTCGGAGGCTTCCGGGTGAAAAGTAATGATGCTGGCACCGGCCGCTGCGAAGTCAGGGACAATACGATCAACAGGCTTCACCATCAGATGAACATCAATCGGAGCGGTGATGCCATATTTACGCAGCGATTTCAGTACCATCGGGCCGATGGTCAGGTTCGGCACGTAGTGGTTGTCCATGACGTCGAAGTGAACGACATCAGCGCCCGCGGTCAGCGCTTTCGCGGTGTCCTCACCCAGGCGGGCAAAATCAGCCGACAGAATTGAGGGGGCAATCAAATACTGTTTCATCCGCTTCTCCTTGAGAATTATTTTTTCGCAGGCGTTGCGACTCCTGGTTTGTATAGTGCCAGCAGTTCGTTCACCTTTTTACGTGTGCCGCCGTTGCTGCTTATACTGCGCCGCACTTTGACCTGAAAATGTTTCGCCGCTCGATACCATTCGCGGGTATCCGGCGTGTCATGATTCGAAATTAACACCGGGATCTGCTTACTGACCAACTTTTCTGCCATCTCGGCCAGATGCGCCTGCTCTTTCGGGCTAAAGCTGTTGGTATGATACGCGGTGAAATTTGCCGTCGCCGAGAGCGGTGCATATGGCGGGTCACAGTAGACCACAGAGTTGATATCCGCGCGATCCATGCACTCTTCATAGGAGAGGCAATGGAACTCTGCATTTTGCGCTTTTTCGGCAAAATGGTACAACTCGGCTTCCGGGAAATAGGGTTTTTTATAACGACCAAAGGGGACGTTAAACTCACCGCGCAGGTTATAACGGCATAACCCGTTATAGCCAAAACGGTTGAGATATAAGAACAGCACTGCACGTCGGAACGGGTCCTGGCAGGCATTAAATTCTTCCCGGAACTGGTAGTACACCTCAGCCTGATTCGTTTCAGGCATAAACAGCTCACGTGAAGCCTGCACATACTCATCGGTACGCGTCTTCACGATGTTATAGAGACTGATAAGGTCGCTGTTGATATCGGCAAGAATATAACGAGAAAAGTCGGTGTTGAGAAACACCGACCCGGCACCCACGAAGGGTTCAATCAGGCACTCACCCTTAGGTAAATGCCGTTTGATATCATCAAGCAGGGGATATTTCCCCCCTGCCCATTTCAAAAAAGCGCGATTTTTTTTCATGCTGACTAACTAATTACACCTTCTCCGGCTGTGGAGAAAGCTCCGACAGCATCCTGCGCTTTAGTCTTTGTCCCGCAATTGGGCGAAACAGCAAACCATTGCAGAACATATCCTATCTTACTTCAAATCGGCCTGAACCTGGTGCAGCGGTTTTGCCCACGGGTTTTTCGCCTGAATGTCGGCGGGTAACGTAGACACTGCACGTTTCGCATCTTCTTTAGACGCATACACGCCCGTCACCAAAACATACCACGGTTGACCGTTACGCGTCGTCTGGTACACCACGTAGTTCTTCAGGTTCTCTTTCTTCGCCCAACCATTCAGGTTGTCGTAGTTAGAGGAACTGCTGAGCTGCAGCGTGTAGTGACTGGATGGCGCTGATTTTAACGCGCCAACGTTCCCTGCACTTTTCGCACCACCAGCAACCGGTGTTGCTGTCGTTGGTGCGGGTGTTGCAGTCTGCTGAGCTGGCGCGGTGCTTGCCGTTGCTTTTGGCTCAGTTGACGCTTTAGGTGTAGCGGTTACCACTGGCGCTTTCGTTGTTGTCGTCGGCGCGGTCGCGGTCACAGTCGGTTTCGTCTGAGCGACAGGTTTCGGCTCTGTCGGTGTCGCTTTTACCGTGGTCTGCGGCTTGCTCTTCGGCTCAATAACAGCCTGTTTGCGTTCCTGATGTGCAGCTGAAGTACGTTCTGCTGGCTCAGTCTTCGCAGTCTGACGCCCTGCATTGCCATTGCGAACTGGTGCTACGGTAGCAGGTTCAGTTGGCAGCGTAGAGTTGACTACGACGTTGTTAACCTGTGCCTGACCTTGCGGCTGCGTCAGCGCATTGTTCAGATCGCCCTGAACTTCAACGCGCTGCTGACCTTCTGCTGTGGCAGGAGCCTGGCCTTGAGTCGGGGTTGAGGAAATCGGCGGCAGAGAAACATCCTGCTGCGTATTGCCAGCGGTCTGCTCAGCACCCGTCGCAGGCATTGTGGTGTTCGCCTGATCCGTCGCATTGCTGCCAGAAAGATCGATGCTCTTCTCACCAGGCGCAGCCTGTTCGCTGGAAGAGGAAGATGAGGGGGCCTTCAGCGCAGAACCGATACCGACAATCAGCAGCAACAGTACCAGAACACCCACACCCATCATAATGTACTGACGGGAGGCTGGTTTACTGACCGCTTTTTTACGCTTGCGTGGGCGACGTTCTACACGTTCTTCATCCACAACATCGTCATCAGATTCATAGTCTTCTTCAATGTCCTGCTCTTCATCACGCTCTTTACGTGCCCGCGCAGGACGGCGATCATCGGCATCCAGATCAACATCATCAAAATTGATTTGCGGCTCATTATCGCGTTCAGACGATTGACGAGAACGACCAGTACGACGATCGCTGGGATCGGGTTTCAGCTCGTCTTCTGGTTTGAATTCATCCATTTAACACCCCACTCAAAGGTTAATGCTTACGACTTTGCACATAACCTGAAGCTAAAAGACTTACGCTTTACAACGCAAGCCTGACCTTTCTTGTTGTTACGCCTGCTGGCAATCAGCAATCGCGTTAAGAACCACCTCGTGCGACACTCCGCCGCGCACTTCACTCTTCCCTATCGCCTGCGGAAGCACTAAACGAATCTCTCCCGCCAACACTTTTTTATCTCGCAGCATGTGCGGCAAATAAGCCTGTGTAGACATTTCACGCGGCCCATTCACCGGTAAACCTGCGCGCTGCAACAGCGTAATAATGCGCTGTGTTTCAGCGGAGGTAAACTGGCCCAACCGTTCTGACGTGCGGGTAGCCATTACCATACCTGCCGCGACGGCTTCACCATGTAACCAATTGCCATAACCCATTTCAGCTTCGATAGCATGGCCAAACGTGTGTCCCAGATTCAGTAAAGCACGTAAGCCCATTTCGCGCTCGTCCGCTGCGACAACTTCTGCTTTCAGCTCACAACAACGGCGAATACAGTACGCCATTGCCGGACCATCCAGACGTAATAATGCGTCCAGATTTTCTTCCAGCCAGCTGAAAAATTCACCGTCAAGGATGATGCCGTATTTGATCACTTCCGCCAGGCCCGATGCCAATTCACGCGCAGGAAGCGTTTTCAGACAGTCGAGATCCACCACCACGGAAGCTGGTTGGTAAAACGCGCCAATCATGTTTTTACCGAGGGGATGGTTTACGGCGGTTTTACCGCCTACGGAGGAGTCAACCTGCGACAACAGCGTTGTCGGGACTTGAATAAAACGAACACCACGCTGATAGCTGGCTGCTGCAAAACCGGTAAGATCGCCAATCACGCCGCCGCCAAGTGCGACCAGCGTGGTATCGCGACCATGCGGTTTTTGCAGTAACGCAGTGAAGACCGTATCCAGAACCGTCAGACTTTTATACTGCTCGCCATCGGGAAGGATAACGCTATCTACGTTAACACCCGCCTGTTCAAGTACGCCGCGAACCTTATCGAGATAAAGGGGAGCCAGGGTTTCGTTGGTCACCAACATAACCTGATCGCCCGATTTCAGCGGTAAGAATGAAGCTGGCTCATTAAACAAACCAGCCGCGATGGTGATAGGGTAACTACGTTCCCCGAGAGTGACTGTAATCCTCTCCATTACGCGACATCCACCTTAGTTACTTGTACCCGCAGACGAGTGTGTATTCAGCCAGAACTAGTTGCTTTCCAACATATGAATAATCTGGTTTGCTACGACTTTCGCGCTCTGATCGTCGGTGCGAATGGTCACGTCGGCAATCTCTTCATACAGAGGGTTGCGTTCGTCAGCCAATGCTTCCAGAACTTCACGCGGCGGCGATTCTACCTGCAGCAGCGGGCGTTTCTTGTCACGTTGAGTACGTGCAAGTTGTTTTTCAATTGTCGTTTCAAGATAGACCACGACGCCACGCGCGGAAAGACGGTTACGTGTTTCACGTGATTTTACAGAGCCACCGCCAGTTGCCAGCACAATACCCTGTTTTTCCGTCAACTCGTTGATGACTTTTTCTTCGCGATCACGGAAGCCGTCTTCACCTTCTACATCGAAGACCCAGCCCACATCAGCTCCGGTTCGTTTCTCAATCTCTTGATCAGAATCGTAAAATTCCATATTGAGTTGTTGAGCTAACTGGCGCCCAATAGTGCTTTTTCCGGCACCCATAGGCCCAACCAGAAAGATATTGCGTTTCTCTGCCATTTTTTCGGTACTACTAAGACTATTCGTTAATGGTAAACCCGCTTCGCAGACACCCAGCGCAGCAGGACATGAACTGAAACCTCATAAGATATTGCGAGAGTCAGACTGAAAATTATCTCAATACTCAAGCGGGTTTGGCAACTGAATAAATCACCAAACCTTACGCATTTCTGGTCGTGGCAGGCATGCTACCCTGCAAACATCTGACCTGACGACGTGTCGTGTAGCCAAATGACGCCAAATAAGCCTATGACACACCACCGGAAAGGCAAAGCGTATTCACTGCTGCATAAGTAAAGAAAAGTCCCGACACTCAAATCGGTACTCCTTGTATGCTAAATACACCCGCACGTCAAATCTCTGAAACGTGTTCAGCGCAAAAACAACGGGTTTTCATGCATAAGTTATTCTGTTGGGACCAGTCTGGGCGTGATAAAAACCACTAACTCACGCCGCTCATCTTCTTTACCATCATGACGAAAAAAATGGCCGAGCAACGGAATGTCGCCGAGTAACGGCACACTGTCAGCGGCTGATTTATTTTTATGTGAAAAAATCCCGCCCAACGCGATCGTTTCACCGCTCTTAACCTCCACCAGGGTTTCAATTTCCTGCTTATCGATAGCCAGCACTTCGCCATCAGCCTGCTGTAGCACCTGCCCGGGGACATTCTGGCTAATATGCAGTTTCAGTCTGATCCGCCCTTTCTGCAGCACAGTCGGCGTTACCTCCATCCCCAGCACCGCTTCTTTAAATTCGACGGAAGTCGCGCCGCTTTCACCACTGGAGACCTGATACGGGATTTCACTACCCTGCTTAATACTGGCAGGTTGCAGATGAGAAGCCAGTAATCGAGGGCTGGCAATGATGTCGAGCTGCTGTTTTTGCTCCAATGCGGACAACTCAAGCTCCAGCAAACGACCATTAATGCGGCCAATATTAAATCCCACCCGCGATGTTGCAGTAGACACGGAAAGATCGCTGGCAAGCGTGGTGACATTCCCCACCGCCCCTGGCAATTGTGCATCTGCCAGCGACCACTTCACCCCCAGCTCACGCAAACTTTTTTCATTAATCGTGACGATATGCGCCGCCAGCTCGACCTGTTCAACGGGCAAGTCCATTTGCGCCACCCACTGTTCCAGTATGTTTAGCGCAACAGGATTGTCTCGCAGCAGTAAGCGGTTGGTACGTTTATCGACCGTTATACTTCCTTTAGTACTCAGCAGTTTTTCACCGGCTTTTGCCAACTCGGCGGCATCCGCGTATTGCAAAATTATGCTGCGATGTTCCAGCGGCAAACCAGCCTGAATCCGCGCTTGTTCACTCTCCTGACGGGCTGTATTGTCGTTTTGCCAGCGTACAGTATGCACATGCAGGATGTTTCCCTCCTGACGTAACACCAGTCCGGCGCTTTTTATCACCGTCTGCAATGCCTGTTTCCACGGCACATCCGTCAGATGCAATGACAGCACGCCACTGACATCCGGTGACACCACCAGATTTTTCTTCTCCTGCACCGCCAGCGCCTGCAGCACCTGTACAACGGGAACATCATCCACCACCAGCGTCACGTTTTGTGCTTTCCCAGCCAGCACGCTGGGTATTACGGTCATCAGCACGATGACTATCCACCGCTTCATTCGCCTCTCCTTGTCGTTGCCACTGCCACCGTGATGGCTCACAATCGTTCCCTGTGTCGATAGTTACGCTTTGGGCTGTCACCTGAGATACCCTCCAGATGCTATTCAGAACATCTCGTTGCTCGACCCTCCGCCATTTGTGTTGACCATCCTGCATAAAACCAATTGAGCGCCCTCCCTGGATCACCGCCCCCTGATAACGCCATGCCGACAACTCAGCCAGCCGGCAGAGATCCTCTGGTGGCTGAAAGGGATTGCGCATGCCGGTCAATAGCAGCACGCTAAAACACGCGAACAGCCAGCGCTTAGTCATCATTCAGACGCTCCAGCTGTATCGTCAACAACACGTCAGCATCTTCTGCACTAAGAGAAAACTGACTCGTACTCATCCCCTGCTCCGCCAGTCGGGCAAACACCTGTGGGACCGCATCCCACGCAGTTTTCAGCGCCAGTTCGCCTCCCCGTACGGAGGGGTTGCCAGTGGATCAGACGTGTAAGAGAGCTTTGATATACCAATGGGGAAAAAGGAACCGGCCTCGCTTCAGAAGGAGAAAAGGGCTGTTCAACCGATGACGCCAGCAGATACAGATTGCGCCATTGTTCCTGAATCGCCACGCGTTGACGGACTAATGCTGCCTGCTGCGCTTTGCGTTGCTGCTCTGCAGGATAAAGGCACAACAGCGCAGCTGCGATCAGAACCAACATCCAGCCGCCCCAGCACAAAAGTCGAAACCGCGGCGTCTGCGCTAACCAGCCATCACAAAGCGTCTGCATGCATAACGCTCCGTATCAGACGATAGTGAAACTGCCAGTGTCCCTGCGCATCTTGTCGCGTTTCCCCTGAGCTTCCCAACTGAAAACCAGGGTGTTTACGTAATTGCGACTCCAGTCTATGAAGCGCAGCAACGTTCAGCGTCAGCCCTGTCAGCTCCAGCGTATCCTGCTGCCAGGTCATTCCTGTTAACCACGCCTGTTCTGGCAGCAACCCGGCCACCCCTTGTAAAACAGACTGCCAGCTTCGCATCTGTTCACGCCGTTTTTCTCTTTGTTGCGCCTGCTGCCATTGTTGTTGACGCTGTTGCAGGCGCGGCTTGAGCGCTATCAGGGTTTCAGCCCGTATTTTTTCGGCATCAGCCAGCAGTACATCGACCCGATTATCTACGCGAGAAAGCGCGTAATAACCCAATGCGATACCCATAATAGCCAGTAAAGATCCACTCAATAACGCTCCCCACCATTGCAGACGGTCATACCGCCGTGACTGACGCCAGGGCAAAAGATTGATGGTCTCCGTCATCAGTACACACCTCCCATCGCCAGCCCAAGCGCAACAGCAAAGTTGTGGCTATCCGTAGGAATCGGTGGCTGGCGAACGGACACCGCATTTAAAGGATCAAAACCACCGGCGTCACATAGCGCAATATCCGCAGGGCAAAGAGATAATGCCGCGGCAAGCGCGTCGATATCGTCAATTTCCCCCGTTGATTTACGTCCCCATGCCGAACGGGTCGCCCATAACCACTGGGCGTCATCACGCCAGACCAGACACTGTTGATGTTCTGGCAGGTAGGGAATTAATCGCTGTAACGCGCTGGCATCCGGCGTAATGGCCGTAACCTGTACTTTCAGGGGATGCATCAGTGTCAGGAGTGCCGATATTTCTTTGCTTTGTGCCGCCGTCACGTTGAACGCCGGGCTTAGCGTGTCTTCGCTATAATCAAACTGCAGCGCATCCGGCTCCATATCCAGTTCGCGAGCCATTGCCCCAGACAACCATGCCGTTTGCTCTGGTTCGCGCAGAGCCATTGCTGGACGGGGTAACTTTTTTTGTAACGTCCTGTTGGCCGGAAAAGAAAGGTGAATATGGTGCCTGTGCGGTAGCTCACGGCTCCACGGCAGGAGCACCGCAGTAAGCTGTTCCGGCTCACGAATGAGCCCATCAACGACAACCTGATGTGCCAACGGCATACGCCACCAGCGTTGTAGGAGCCAACCGGATGCGTCACGGACGATAGCGACAGCCAGCACGTCATGTTGCTGAATATGCAGACCAATTTTCCATATACGAAAAGCCATTGCTGATGATCTCCTTATCACCCGTTCCTTCCACGGGTATATCAATGCGTCTGGCTTGCCTTTATACTACCGCGCGTTTGTTTATAAACTGCCCAAATGCCACTAAATGGGAAATCTCCAGTGAAGTTCGTAAAGTATTTATTAATCCTTGCAGTATGTTGCATCCTGCTGGGAGCAGGCTCGATCTATGGCCTCTATCGCTATATCGAGCCACAATTACCTGACGTCGCGACGCTAAAAGATGTGCGTCTGCAGATCCCAATGCAGGTTTACAGTGCTGACGGCGAACTCATCGCGCAATATGGCGAGAAACGTCGAATTCCGGTTACGCTGGATCAAATGCCGCCGGTAATGGTTAAAGCCTTTATCGCCACAGAAGACAGCCGCTTCTATGAGCACCACGGGGTGGACCCGGTGGGGATCTTCCGTGCGGCCAGCGTCGCGTTGTTCTCCGGCCACGCCTCACAAGGGGCAAGTACCATTACCCAACAGTTGGCGAGAAACTTCTTCCTGAGTCCGGAACGTACGCTGATGCGTAAGATTAAAGAAGTGTTCCTGGCTATCCGTATTGAGCAATTGCTGAGTAAAGACGAGATCCTTGAGCTTTATCTGAACAAGATCTATCTGGGGTATCGCGCCTATGGCGTGGGTGCTGCCGCGCAGGTCTATTTCGGTAAAACGGTGGATCAACTCAGCTTAAGCGAAATCGCGGTGATTGCCGGTCTGCCAAAAGCGCCGTCAACCTTCAACCCGCTCTATTCGATGGACCGGGCAACTGCGCGCCGTAACGTTGTACTGTCGCGTATGTTGAGCGAAAACTACATCACCCAGGCCCAATACGATCAGGCGCGTAGTGAAGCGATCGATGCCAACTATCACGCGCCGGAAATCGCTTTCTCAGCGCCGTATCTGTCCGAGATGGTGCGCCAGGAGATGTATAACCGTTATGGAGAGAAAGCCTATGAAGACGGGTATCGCATCACCACCACCATTACGCGCAAAGTCCAGCAGGCGGCTCAGCAGGCAGTACGTAACAACGTGATGGATTACGACATGCGCCACGGCTACCGCGGCCCGTCGAACGTGCTGTGGAAAGTGGGCGAAAGCAGTTGGGACAGTAAAAAAATCACCGATACGCTAAAAGCGCTACCGACCTACGGCCCGTTGCTACCCGCGGTTGTCACCAGCGCCAACCCACAGGAAGCAACCGCTGCGTTGGCGGATGGAACATCGGTGTCATTACGTATGGAAGGTATGCGCTGGGCGCGTCCTTATCGTTCGGATACCCAGCAAGGCTCGACGCCGCGTAAAGTAACCGATGTGGTTCAGGCCGGGCAGCAAATCTGGGTACGCCAGGTTGGCGACGCCTGGTGGCTGGCGCAAGTGCCTGACGTTAACTCCGCACTGGTCTCCATCAACCCGCAAAACGGCGCGGTGCTGGCGCTGGTTGGTGGTTTTGACTTCAACCAGAGCAAGTTTAACCGTGCCACCCAGGCATTACGCCAGGTGGGTTCTAACATCAAACCTTTCCTGTATACCGCCGCGATGGATAAAGGTCTGACTCTGGCGAGCATGCTCAACGACGTGCCGATCTCCCGCTGGGATGCTGGTGCCGGCTCCGACTGGCAGCCGAAAAACTCACCGCCGCAATATGCTGGCCCTATCCGCTTACGTCAGGGGCTGGGTCAGTCGAAAAACGTGGTGATGGTTCGTGCCATGCGCGCCATGGGTGTGGATTACGCGGCAGAGTATCTGCAGCGTTTCGGCTTTCCGGCACAGAACATTGTGCATACTGAATCACTGGCGCTGGGTTCAGCCTCGTTCACTCCGCTGCAGGTTGCTCGCGGCTACGCGGTAATGGCAAACGGTGGATTCCTGGTCGACCCGTATTTCATCAGTAAGATTGAAAGTGATATGGGTGGCGTTATCTTTGAGGCAAAGCCAAAAATTGCCTGCCCGGAATGTGATATCCCGGTAATTTATGGCGATACGCAGAAGTCTAACGTGCTGGAAAACAGTAACGTTGAAGATGTTACGGTATCTCAGGAACAACAAAACGCCGCCGTGCCAATGCCACAGCTGGAACAAGCTAACCAGGCGCTGGTCGCACAAAGCGGAACGCAAGAATACGCACCACACGTCATCAACACGCCGCTGGCCTTCCTGATCAAGAGCGCGTTGAACACCAATATCTTTGGTGAACCAGGCTGGATGGGAACCGGCTGGCGTGCAGGACGCGATTTACAGCGCCATGACATCGGCGGGAAAACCGGGACAACCAACAGCTCGAAAGATGCATGGTTCTCCGGCTACGGCCCAGGGGTTGTGACCTCGGTATGGATCGGGTTTGATGATCATCGTCGCGATCTCGGACATACGACGGCATCCGGCGCGATCAAAGACCAAATCTCCGGCTACGAAGGTGGCGCGAAGAGTGCACAGCCTGCGTGGGATGCCTACATGAAGTCCGTGCTGGAAGGTGTGCCTGAGCAGCCGCTGACGCCGCCGCCGGGTATCGTAACGGTCAATATCGATCGCAGCACTGGTCAACTGGCAAGTGGTGGCAACAGTCGCGCAGAGTATTTCATTGAAGGCACTCAGCCGACGCAGCAGGCGGTGCATGAGGTGGGGACGACCATTATCGATAATGGTGAGACGCACGAGTTGTTCTAATCTTTTGCCGGATGACGCTTCGCTTATCCGGCCTACATTTTCGGCGCAATTATTTGAAAGTGCTGAACTCTGTAGGCCGGATAAGGCGTCAGCCGCCATCCGGCAATATAAACTACAATCGCCCCAGCCCTTTCAGCCATTCGCGCACGAGGAACAGCGCACTGACATTACGCGCTTCGTGAAAATCAGGATCCTCCAGCAGATCCATCAAATGCGCCAGCGGCCAGCGCACCTGTGGCAATGGCTCGGGCTCGTCACCTTCCAGCGACTCAGGATAAAGATCCTCAGCGACCACAATATTCATCTTGCTGGAGAAATAGGAAGGCGCCATGCTGAGTTTTTTCAAAAACGTCAGGTCCTTCGCACCGTATCCCACTTCTTCTTTCAGTTCACGGTTAGCCGCTTCAAACACGCTTTCACCCGGATCGATTAACCCTTTGGAAAAACCAAGCTCGTAGGATTCGGTTCCGACCGCATACTCGCGAATGAGGATCAGGTGATCATCCACAATCGGCACAATCATTACCGCTTCGCGCGTGGATGGGCGCATACGCTCATAAACACGACGTACGCCGTTGCTGAACTCAAGGTCCACGCTTTCGACTTTAAACAGCCGGGATTGTGCGACGGTTTCCACTTTCAAAATCGTGGGTTTTTGTAATGATTTGCTCATCATGAGGATCTTTGCTGTGAAATCTGGGGTTATTGTGCGATATACAGCACGGTTTCGGCAATGTGAATTGCCGTTTATTTACATTTATGTAACGTACTAAAAGTTAATCCCTATTTCAAATTAAAAGTCAATAGGTTGAAATAACTCCAGGAATTTGCTGATATTCCATTTTTGGTGATTTTGCTATTATTCGCATTTATTGGGCTGTACTTAAAGATGCTCAAGTTCAACTCCACACTTGCCGATAGCCAACCACAGAATCACGAATATTGAACAGGGTGCGACTGACCACGCCTGACAGACTAAGTAAGATGGGGAAAGCATGAGCACCATTCTGATTTTTTTAGCTGCTTTGCTGGCCTGCTCATTGCTTGCAGGGTGGCGATTCAGATCAAAATTCAGACAACAAAAATTACCGTTGAGCAACGTCTTCTCTGACGCCTCTAAGCGCAAACTAACACCCGAAGAACGTGGCGCGGTCGAAAACTATCTCGAAAACCTCAGTCAAATTCAGCAGGTGCCTGGCCCAACAGGTGCCAGTTCGGCACCGGTATCGTTAACCCTGAATGCCCAAAGTAATAGCGTCATCGTACTGACGCATTCAATTACGCGCTATGGCATCACCACCGACGATCCGAATAAATGGCGCTACTATCTCGACTCCGTCGAAGTGCATTTGCCTCCCTTCTGGGAACAATACATCAATGACGAAAACAGCGTTGAGCTGATCCACACCAATACGTTGCCGCTGGTTATCTCGTTGAACGGTCATACGTTGAAAGAGTATATGCAGGAAGCGCGCGGCTACGCCCTACAGCACACCGCGTCTACTCAGGCATCTATTCGTGGTGAAGAAAGCGAGCAGATTGAACTGCTGAATATTCGTCAGGAAACGCATGAAGAATACGCTCTCAGCCGCCCGTCGGGATTGCGCGAAGCGTTACTGATTGCCGCATCATTCCTGCTGTTCTTTTTCTGTTTAATCATACCAGACACGTTCGTACCGTGGACCGCCGGTGGCGCGGTGTTGCTGCTGGCTGCCGGTCTGTGGGGCCTGTTTGCACCACCGTCTAAAACGGCTCTACGAGAAATCCACTGTCTGCGTGGAACTCCACGTCGCTGGGGGCTGTTTGGTGAAAACGATCAGGAGCAAATTAATAATATCTCCCTGGGTATTATTGACCTGATTTATCCACCACACTGGCAGCCTTACATTGCGCAGGATCTCGGCCAGCAAACGGATATTGATATCTATCTGGATCGCCATGTTGTCCGCCAGGGGCGTTTTTTATCTTTGCATGACGAGGTGAAAAACTTCCCGTTGCAACACTGGCTACGCAGCGCCGTTATTGCCGGCGGTTCTTTGCTGGTATTGCTAATGCTGCTGTTTTGGGTTCCGTTGGATATGCCAATTAAACTTACGCTTTCCTGGATGAAAGGGGCGCAAACTGTTGAGGCCACCAGCGTTAAGCAACTGGAAAAGGCAGGCGTTCGCGTGGGCGACACGCTGCATCTGAGTGGCACGGGGATGTGTAACATCCACACTCAGGGGAGCTGGAACGCACAACCCGCGACACCTTTTATGCCATTTGATTGTTCGCAGATTATATGGAATGACGCGCGCGCCCTGCCGCTGCCTGAGTCCGACCTGGTCAATAAGGCGACCGCACTGACCCAAAGTGTTAGCCGCCAACTGCATCCCAAACCCGACGATGACTCTCGCGTCAGCTCATCATTACGCTCAGCCATTCAGAAGTCCGGCATGGTGTTGCTGGATGATTTTGGCGATATTGTCCTGAAAACCGCCGATCTGTGTGCCGCCGAAGATGAATGCGTACGCCTGAAAAATGCCCTGGTTAACCTGGGTAACAGTAAGGACTGGAACGCTCTGGTTAAGCGAGCAAACGCCGGGAAACTGGATGGTGTGAATGTGCTGTTGCGTCCGGTAAGCGCCGAATCACTGGATAACCTGGTGAATACCTCAACGGCACCGTTCATTTCACGCGAGACCGCCCGGGCGGCTCAGGCACTGAATAGCCCTGCCCCCGGTGGTTTCCTGATTATCAGTGACGAAGGCAGCGACCTGGTTGATCAGCCGTGGCCTGCGACTTCGTTGTACGACTATCCGCCACAAGAGCAATGGAACGCTTTCCAGCGCCTTGCCCAGATGCTTATGCAAACGCCATTTCGCGCTGAAGGGATTGTCACCAACATCTCGACCGACGCCAACGGTACCCAGCACATTGGCCTGCACCGGATCCCGGATCGTTCAGGTTTATGGCGTTACCTTGGCACCACGCTGCTGATGCTCTCCATGCTGGGATGCGCTATCTACAACAGCGTTCAGGCATGCAGGCGCTACCAGCGTCATCGTTCGCGCATCACGGAGATTCAGGAATATTACGAGAGTTGCCTGAATCCAACGCTGATTGAAGACCCAGAAAGCCTGATTCGATAACACGCCCGCGCGACGGAATATGCTACCCTGTCGCGCATCTTGTTTTCCTCTGGGGAGTTTCCATGCACATAGATATTGCCTGGCAGGACGTCGACACCGTTCTGCTGGATATGGACGGTACGCTGCTCGATCTGGCATTCGATAACTATTTCTGGCAAAAACTGGTGCCGGAAACCTACGGCGCGCAACAGGGTATCTCTCCCCAGGAAGCCCAGGAATTTATTCGTCAGCAGTATCATGCCGTACAGCATACGCTAAACTGGTACTGCCTGGATTACTGGAGCGAACGCCTGGGTCTGGATATATGCGCCATGACAACCGCACAGGGACCACGCGCCGTACTGCGTGAAGATACGGTACCGTTCCTTGATGCCCTGAAAGCGAGCGGCAAACGTCGTATTTTGCTCACCAATGCGCATCCGCATAACCTGGCGGTGAAGCTTCAGCATACCGGTCTGGCCTCACACCTTGATTTATTACTTTCCACCCACACATTTGGTTATCCCAAAGAGGATCAGCGGTTATGGCACGCTGTCGCTGAAGAAACGGGAATGAGTGCAGAGAAGACGTTGTTTATTGACGACAGCGAACCGATTCTCGACGCCGCTGCTCAATTCGGCATTCGTTACTGCCTCGGCGTAACCAATCCCGACTCCGGTACAGCGGAAAAACAGTATGCACGTCATCCGTCATTGAATGACTACCGCCGACTGATCCCCTCACTGATGTGAAGGAGACGCCATGAAAGAAAAGCCCCCTGTCGAAGTCAGGCTGGATAAATGGCTGTGGGCAGCACGCTTTTATAAAACGCGCGCAGTCGCCCGCGAAATGGTTGAAGGCGGTAAGGTGCATTACAACGGGCAGCGCAGCAAGCCGAGTAAGATTGTCGAGCTGAACGCCACCCTCACCCTGCGCCAGGGAAATGACGAACGAACGGTCATTATTAAAGCCATTAGCGAGCAGCGTCGCCCGGCAACTGAAGCCGTTATGCTGTATGAAGAAACCGCGGAAAGCGTGGAAAAACGCGAAAAAATGGCGCTGGCGCGTAAACTTAACGCGTTAACCATGCCGCACCCGGACAGGCGACCGGACAAAAAAGAGCGCCGCGACCTGTTACGATTTAAACACGGCGACAGCGAGTGACTGTCACCTGCAAGAGAGATGATTATGCCGCAACATGACCAATTACATCGTTATCTGTTTGAAAACTTTGCCGTGCGCGGCGAACTGGTAACCGTTTCACAAACCCTGCAACAGATCCTCGAAAATCATACTTACCCACAGCCGGTCAAAACCGTGCTGGCGGAGCTGCTGGTTGCCACCAGCCTGCTGACCGCAACGCTGAAGTTTGCCGGTGATATCACTGTGCAGTTGCAGGGCGACGGTCCGTTGAGCCTGGCGGTAATTAATGGCAACAACAACCAACAGATGCGCGGCGTGGCTCGTATACAGGGCGATATCCCTGAAGATGCCGATCTGAAAACCCTGGTGGGCAACGGCTACCTGGTGATCACCATTACCCCGGAAGAAGGTGAGCGCTATCAGGGCGTGGTCGGTCTGGAAGGTGACACGCTGGCGGCCTGCCTGGAAGATTACTTCATGCGTTCAGAACAGCTGCCGACGCGTCTGTTCATCCGTACTGGCGACGTCGACGGTAAACCTGCTGCTGGCGGTATGCTGTTGCAGGTCATGCCAGCGCAAAACGCGCAGGCAGATGATTTCGATCACCTTGCAGCACTGACAGAAACCATCAAAGCCGAAGAGTTGCTGACGCTGCCAGCCAACGAAGTTCTGTGGCGTTTGTACCACGAAGAAGAAGTCACCCTCTACGATCCGCAGGATGTGGAGTTCAAATGTACCTGTTCACGCGAACGCTGCGCGGGCGCTCTGAAAACGCTGCCGGATGAAGAAGTTGACAGCATTCTGGCGGAAGAAGGCGAGATCGATATGCACTGCGATTACTGCGGTAGCCACTATCTGTTTAACGCCATGGATATTGCAGAGATCCGCAGCAACGCCTCCCCTGCCGATCCACAGGTGCATTAATCACCGTTTTGCCCGGTGGCGCGCAGCTTTAAGGCCTACGGTAAAACTTTTGTCGGCCGGATAAGGCGCTCGCGCCGCTATCCGGCAACAGATTCACTCATTGTAGTAAGTCATCGGCAGTCGTTTACCATTTATGGTGATATCCCGCCAGACTCTGGGAGCCGAATCCAGTTGATGATGCACCAGCGCCTGCAGCAGTTGATCCTTATTGAATCCCTCCGGTAGCCGGGCTGTCGCAATCAACACCCATTTGTTCTCCTTAACGCCAAAGACCAGGCTCTCCCCATCGCCAAAAACATACAATACTTGCTCGGGCTGCCCATCCGCGTTGAGATCCTGATCCACCAGCACACACGCCTCCTGCTCAATACAGGAGGCGATCCGGTAGCGCTGCCCCTTTAAAAAAGTCCAAAACGCGTCATCGGGATTCTTGCTTCCCGGTGCAATCATCACCTTCGGCGCTAACTGCGTTGCCGTCAGCTCATTTACCAGATCGCGGTGCCCCCGCAGGATGGCATTCAAATCACGCCTGCGCTTGCTGTCTTTGTTGAAGGCATCGTCTTTTTGTAATGCTTCCAGTGCGGCGCGACCGGGTTTTCCGCTGTGATCCAGCATATACAGACTGACCTGGTCAGCCGTAATTTTCCCGCTGTAGTAGCGCCCCATATGGCTGTTGACGCTAATACGCCAGGCATCAATAACCGGCGACGACAGCAGAACCAACAGCCCCAACGCCAGCAACGAAACGCCAAGAATGACCGGCCCCTGAAGCTCAAGCGGATTGCGCCCGCGGCGTAAAATGCTGGCCAGATAGCCAAACGACCATACCAGCAGTACCACGACCACCAGCACGCTATACAAACGCTCAGGCGTCCAACCGTACTGCTGTATTCGCACCCACAGTGACCAACCGGCAATCAGCATATAGATGGGCGCGACAATCAGAGAGCATTTGATCAGGTAGCGTAACGCGCCAGGATAGGGTAACGCCTCTTTGTGCGGTTCACGCACGATAGCCATCAACAGCAATAGGAGCAGCGTCAGCGTTGACATCAGGCCAGCCGCTGACACGCGCTGTGAGATAGCGTCCAGTCCGGTAAAAGGCAGGGTCAGCATAAACACCAGCGCTAACAGTGCAACCAACGGGAGTAAACCCGTGGCAAGGAACGTCAGCAACTTTTGCACCGCAGCAACCAGACGCGACTGCGTACGCGCCAGTACCACTGCCAGTGCGGTAATCAGACCAAAGGCCACATAGCCAAACCAGTCGGTATCAAAGAAGAGCGTGCTGAAGAAGGGAATACCGACCAGCTTAAACATCTCGCTCCATAGCAGGAGCACCAGCCAGAACAGGCCGTTGGCGACAAAGACAATCAGCAACGTCAACGCATTAAGCCACAATTGCCGATAAAAATGCGGGTAACGCGCCTGCTCACGAGAGACATGAAGCGAGTACTGAATCCAGGGCAAGGCAAGCATCGCCATCAGCAGTAAGCGCCAACCGTAGAACATAAAAACTTCATGTTGCCGCCACTTATCACTGTCCTCGACTTGCCACTTTAGCCAGACGCTCATCGCCAGCACCACAACAAAGATCAGCGCCATCCAGTACCACAGCGCGCGTTGTTTGAAAGAAACGACAGTAAGCAAAAGTGCCGAGGTGATCGCAATCGTCGCAGGCATGCCATAGAACAGCCAGTCGTCGTTATGGGGAACCAGATATGTCATCAGCAGGTAGCATAATGCCCCCTGCAACAGGCCGATAAATATCATGCCCAAACGCGTCGTACGTGAAATTTCAGCACTATCCATGTCAGTTTCCAGAATGAAGGGAAAAGCTAATTATCGCATCAACTTCACAATTTTGAGCATTGGCAGGCTGATTTCAGACTAAAGCGACGGGAAGTGAATCGATATTGTTTATGTATGAGTTACGTTATTTTCTTACGTGAATGCGATTACACTCACAAGATTCCCGCCAAAAACACTATCCATTAACGTTTTAAGAACATTTTCCACAACAAAAAAGGGTTTCCTGCCATAATATCCGCCTCTTTGTGACAGGAGTCGCAGCGTATTCGGTTATTCGTGGAATTACCGGATGCGTAAATCTATGAGCCTTGTCGCGGTTAGCAATCCCTAAAAAACCTTACTATTCCAGGTAATACATATTGGCTAAGGAGCAGTGAAATGCGTGTGAACAACAGTTTAACCCCGCAAGATCTCAAGGCTTATGGTATCAATGACGTTCAGGATATCGTTTACAATCCAGACTACGACACGCTTTATCAGGAAGAACTTGATCCAAACCTGGAAGGTTACGAGCGTGGCGTGTTAACGAATCTGGGCGCCGTTGCAGTTGATACCGGTATCTTTACCGGACGTTCGCCAAAGGATAAGTACATTGTCCGTGACGACACCACACGAGACACACTCTGGTGGTCAGACAAAGGTAAAGGTAAGAACGACAACAAACCGCTTTCCCAGGAAACCTGGCAGCATTTGAAAGGGTTAGTCACCCATCAACTCTCCGGCAAACGTCTGTTTATCATTGATGCTTTCTGCGGTGCTAATGCGGATACCCGTCTTGCCGTGCGCTTCATTACCGAAGTCGCCTGGCAGGCACATTTTGTCAAAAACATGTTCATCCGCCCGAGCGACGAAGAACTGGTTGATTTCAAACCTGATTTCATCGTGATGAACGGTGCAAAATGCACTAACCCACAGTGGAAAGAACAGGGTCTGAACTCCGAAAACTTCGTGGCGTTTAACCTGACGGAACGCATTCAGTTAATTGGCGGCACCTGGTACGGCGGCGAGATGAAGAAAGGTATGTTCTCCGTCATGAACTACCTGCTGCCGCTGAAAGGCATTGCATCGATGCACTGCTCAGCAAACGTCGGTGAAAAAGGTGATGTGGCGGTCTTCTTTGGCCTGTCCGGTACCGGTAAAACCACGCTGTCCACCGACCCGAAACGCCGCCTGATTGGCGATGACGAACACGGCTGGGATGACGACGGCGTGTTTAACTTTGAAGGCGGTTGCTACGCGAAGACCATCAAACTGTCTAAAGATGCTGAGCCGGAAATCTACAACGCGATCCGCCGTGATGCCCTGCTGGAAAACGTCACCGTGCGCGAAGATGGCTCCATCGATTTCGATGATGGTTCCAAAACCGAGAACACCCGCGTTTCCTACCCGATTTATCACATCGACAATATCGTTAAGCCGGTGTCAAAAGCGGGTCATGCCACCAAAGTCATCTTCCTGACCGCCGACGCATTTGGCGTACTGCCGCCGGTCTCTCGTCTGACGGCAGATCAAACGCAGTATCACTTCCTGTCTGGCTTTACCGCCAAACTGGCTGGCACCGAGCGTGGCGTAACTGAGCCAACGCCAACCTTCTCCGCCTGCTTTGGCGCGGCATTCCTGTCGCTGCACCCAACGCAGTACGCAGAAGTGCTGGTGAAACGCATGCAGGCGGCAGGTGCGCAGGCATATCTGGTTAACACCGGCTGGAACGGTACTGGTAAGCGTATCTCTATCAAAGATACTCGCGCGATTATCGATGCCATTCTGAACGGCTCGCTGGATGATGCGGAAACGTTCCGTCTGCCGATGTTTGACCTCGCAATCCCGACCGAGCTGCCAGGCGTGGATACGCGCATTCTCGATCCGCGTAATACCTACGCGTCTCCGGAGCAGTGGCAGGAAAAAGCCAACGCGCTGGCGAAACTGTTTATCGAGAACTTCGAGAAATACACCGACACCCCTGCGGGTGAAGCACTGGTTAGCGCCGGACCGAAGCTGTAACGAAAAGCGTCGGATAGCGGTTTCGCCATATCCGGTCTACAGCAACAAAAAGGGAGGCATTTCGCCTCCCTTTCTTATACGTCTTTCGTGATACCCTGCGCGCGCGTGAAAGGAACCGGAAGCCAGGCGCGTATCGACAGCCCACCTCGCTCACTGGTCCCAATTTCCAGCATACCGTTATGGTTATCAATAATACGCTGTACAATCGCCAGTCCCAGCCCCGTACCGCTGGTGCTACGCGCGCTGTCACCGCGGACAAACGGCTGGAACAGATGTTTCCGCTGCTCCGGCTTGATGCCTGGGCCATCATCTTCCACCTGGAACCAGGCGCGATGCGCTTCCATACCGCTGCTGACCTTAATCCAGCCATTACCGTAACGGGCGGCGTTAACCACCATATTAGCAACCGCGCGTTTGATAGACAGTGGGTGCATCTTCACCTGAATGACGCCAGGGCGTAATGCAGTATCGATTTCACGCTCGTAACCACTTTCTGCCGCGATCACTTCACCTAATACCGAGTTCAGATCGGCCATCTCCATCGGCATCTCCTGACCAGTGCGCAGGTAATCGATGAACTGTTCAATAATGGCATTACACTCTTCGATGTCCTTGTTGATGGACTCCGCGAGGTATCCGTCTTCTTCGCCCATCATTTCCGTCGCCAGACGGATACGCGTAAGCGGGGTGCGTAAATCATGGCTCACGCCCGCCATTAACAACGTACGGTCATCGGCCAACTGCTTTACGCCGGCGGCCATATGGTTGAAGGCTCGGGTAACAGAGCGCACCTCAGAGGCGCCATATTCGCGCAGCGGCGGCGGAATAATGCCTTTCCCCACCTGTAACGCCGCATGTTCAAGATCCACCAACGGTCGGTTCTGAATACGGATAAATAGCCACGCGCCACCAATAGCCAGCAGCATGATCGCCAGCGTATAGCGGAACAGCGGTGAGAAGTCACCCTGATGTATTTCAGTGAGCGGCACGCGTACCCAAATGTTGGGCGACAGCCAGGTTTTCAGCCAGACGACAGGCGAGCTCTTGTTCACCTCAACGCGGACTTCCGTCGGGCCGCCCAGCTGCTGTGCCATCTGATGGCTTAAGAATTCATAGTGTTGCGCCCAACGCAGACCGGCTTCTTCAGCGGCCTCGTTGGAATAGAGGGAAATACCGAGCTCACGGTAAATTTCCCGACGAAATGCAGGTGGCACTACCAGTTGCGTACCGTCCTCCAGTTGCAGTTTATCAGTCATCAGCATACGGACTTCGTAGGCCAGGACCTTATTAAACTGCTGGAGGCTTGGCAGAATCGCGAAGTTCAGCACCACAAGGTAGGTCGTCACCAGGCTTGCAAACAGCAAGGTGACGATAAGCAATAACGTGCGAGCAAACGAACTTCGTGGCGAGAAGCGCATTCGCCTCATGCTTTAGAACCGTCCGGAACAAAAACATAGCCCAGACCCCATACGGTCTGAATATAACGAGGATGCGCCGGGTCTTCTTCCACCATACGACGCAGACGAGAAATCTGCACGTCGATGGAACGTTCCATCGCAGAGTACTCACGACCCCGCGCCAGGTTCATCAGTTTATCGCGGGACAGCGGTTCACGTGGGTGACTTACCAACGCTTTCAGCACCGCAAATTCACCGCTGGTGAGCGGCATAGGCTCATCTTCGCGGAACATTTCACGAGTCCCCAGGTTCAGCTTAAACTTACCGAAAGCGATAACAGCTTCTTCCTGAGAAGGTGCGCCCGGCAGTTCGTTCGCCTGACGACGCAACACAGCGCGAATACGCGCCAGCAGTTCACGCGGGTTAAACGGTTTCGGGATGTAATCGTCAGCACCGATTTCCAGTCCAACGATACGGTCAACCTCTTCGCCCTTCGCCGTCACCATAATGATCGGCATCGGGTTGCTTTGACTGCGCAGGCGGCGGCAAATTGACAGGCCATCTTCCCCCGGCAGCATTAAATCCAGAACCATCAAGTGGAAGGACTCACGGGTCAGCAGACGATCCATCTGCTCAGCGTTTGCGACGCTTCGAACCTGGAAGCCCTGCTCGGTCAGATAACGTTCCAGAAGCGCACGCAAGCGCATGTCGTCATCGACCACCAGAATCTTATAGTTCTCTTGCATTGTTATTACTCCCAAAGGTTCGCAACAATTAAGTGTATATTCTTAAGAAAGCTAGCGTGAGTCACCAGCGAATTCTGGTATGAATTCCAGGCTAAATTGTTACAAAGCATATTAAACAGCAGCTTAAGTATACAATGTTTCTCGCAATACATTATTTATTCTGTTGATATGCTCATGTAATACTAATTGTGCGCATCATCACAGAGTCGAAGGTAAAACAATAAGATGAAAACGCCCCTGATAACCCGTGAAGGGTATGAAAAACTCAAACAAGAGCTCAATTATCTCTGGCGTGAAGAGCGCCCGGAAGTCACCAAGAAGGTTACCTGGGCCGCAAGTCTGGGCGACCGCAGCGAAAATGCCGACTACCAGTATAATAAAAAGCGCCTGCGCGAGATTGACCGTCGCGTCCGTTATTTGACCAAGTGCATGGAGAATCTGAAAATTGTCGATTACTCCCCGCAGCAAGAGGGTAAAGTCTTCTTTGGCGCGTGGGTCGAGATTGAAAACGACGATGGCGATATCCGTAAATTCCGCATTGTCGGCTACGATGAAATCTTTGGCCGTAAGGATTACATCTCTATCGATTCCCCCATGGCGCGTGCGCTGCTGAAAAAAGAGGTCGACGATCTCGCGGTGGTGAACACCCCTGCCGGGGAAGCCAGCTGGTACGTGAACGAGATCGAATACGTGAAGTGAGACCGGAACAATCCGAAGCCCCTGCAGATGACTGGCATTTTTGCCAGTCAGTCCGTATAACTATCCCCTGATTTTTTATCCTATAGACGAAGCTATCCATGATGAATGATTCTTTCTGCCGCATTATCGCAGGTGAAATTCAGGCTCGTGCTGAACAGGTAGAAGCTGCCGTTCGCCTGCTTGATGAAGGGAACACCGTGCCGTTTATCGCACGTTATCGTAAGGAAATCACCGGCGGTCTGGATGACACGCAGCTGCGTAATCTGGAAACCCGTCTGGGATATCTGCGGGAACTGGAAGACCGCCGTCAGGCGATCCTGAAATCTATCGGCGAGCAAGGCAAACTGACCGACGACCTGGCGAAGGCAATCAACGGCACGTTAAGTAAGACCGAACTCGAAGACCTCTACCTGCCGTACAAACCTAAACGCCGTACCCGTGGACAAATCGCCATTGAAGCAGGTCTTGAGCCTCTGGCGGATCTGCTGTGGAACGAGCCGTCTCACGACCCGGAAACCGAAGCCGCTAAATATCTCAATGCCGAAAACGGCGTGGCGGATACCAAAGCCGCTCTCGACGGCGCGCGCTACATCCTGATGGAGCGCTTTGCCGAAGATGCCGCCCTGCTGGCAAAAGTCCGTGACTACCTGTGGAAAAATGCCCATCTGGTCTCCACTGTGGTGAGCGGGAAAGAAGAAGAAGGTGCAAAATTCCGCGATTACTTCGATCACCATGAGCCGATCTCCACCGTTCCTTCTCACCGTGCGCTGGCCATGTTCCGTGGGCGTAACGAAGGCGTGCTACAGCTTTCTCTGAATGCCGATCCACAGTTTGATGAGCCGCCAAAAGAGAGCCACGGCGAGCAGATAATCCGCGATCATCTGGGCCTGCGCCTGAACAACGCACCAGCAGACAGCTGGCGTAAAGGCGTTGTCAGCTGGACATGGCGCATTAAGGTACTGATGCACCTCGAAACCGAACTGATGGGCACCGTGCGTGAACGTGCGGAAGATGAGGCCATTAACGTCTTTGCCCGTAACCTGCACGATCTGCTGATGGCCGCGCCTGCGGGTCTGCGCGCCACCATGGGCCTCGATCCCGGTCTGCGTACCGGTGTAAAAGTGGCGGTTGTTGACGGTACCGGCAAGCTGGTCGCCACCGACACTATTTATCCACATACCGGTCAGGCTGCCAAAGCCGCCGTTGCCGTTGCGGCGTTATGTGAGAAATACCACGTAGAGCTGGTGGCGATTGGTAACGGTACGGCGTCGCGTGAAACCGAGCGTTTCTTCCTCGATGTACAGAAGCAATTCCCGCAAGTGACCGCACAGAAAGTGATCGTCAGTGAAGCCGGGGCATCGGTTTACTCTGCTTCCGAGCTGGCGGCACAGGAGTTCCCGGATCTCGACGTGTCATTGCGTGGCGCGGTGTCTATCGCCCGTCGTCTGCAGGACCCGCTGGCTGAGCTGGTGAAAATCGATCCGAAATCTATCGGCGTGGGTCAGTATCAGCACGACGTTAGCCAGACCCAGCTTGCCCGTAAGCTGGATGCGGTGGTGGAAGACTGCGTAAATGCCGTCGGCGTCGATCTGAACACAGCCTCCGTCCCCCTGCTGACCCGCGTTGCCGGCCTGACGCGCATGATGGCGCAAAACATCGTCGCCTGGCGTGATGAGAACGGCCAGTTCCAGAACCGTCAGCAGTTGCTGAAAGTCAGCCGTCTGGGGCCAAAAGCCTTTGAACAGTGCGCGGGCTTCCTGCGTATCAACCACGGCGATAACCCGCTGGATGCTTCCACGGTTCACCCGGAAGCCTACCCGATAGTGGAACGCATTCTGGCAGCAACCGAACAATCGCTGCGTGACCTGATGGGCAACAGCGACGAACTGCGCAATCTGAAAGCCGCCGATTTTACCGACGAACGATTCGGGGTACCAACTGTCACCGACATCATCAAAGAGCTGGAAAAACCAGGTCGTGACCCGCGTCCTGAATTCAAAACCGCGCAGTTTGCTGATGGCGTTGAAACCATGAACGACCTGCTGCCAGGAATGATTCTGGAAGGGGCGGTCACCAACGTCACCAATTTCGGCGCGTTTGTGGATATCGGCGTTCACCAGGACGGTCTGGTGCATATCTCTTCGCTGTCGAATAAGTTCGTCGACGATCCACACACCGTGGTGAAAGCGGGTGACATTGTGAAGGTGAAAGTGCTGGAAGTTGACCTGCAACGTAAGCGTATCGCGCTGACCATGCGTCTGGACGAGCAGCCGGGTGAAACCAATGCGCGTCGCGGCGGCGGGAACAACGATCGCGCTCAGGGCAATCGCCCGGCACCGAAAGCCGTAAAACCTCGCGGTCGTGACGCTCAACCCGCGGGCAACAGCGCGATGATGGATGCGCTGGCGGCGGCAATGGGTAAAAAACGCTAGTGTGACCTTTGTGCCGGATGACGGTGTCAATACCTTATCCGGCATATTTAATATATTCCCCGCTTTTCACCACAATATATTTATCACTTTATTAACAGATGAAACTTTAATTAAACATTAAGATTCTCAATAATTACCTTCACGAATCATTCGTTCCAAACCAGAATAAATGTTGAGGCATATCAAAATTGGCGCAAATTATTATCTAATTCCACATTCCGTCACATTTATTCTATTGATGATAGAAACCATTCTCATTATCATTGTTTTGTTGATTATTTACTCTTTCCTTACGTTGGCTAATCATCTGGTCTCATGCCGCCCTGTCGCCCCATGAGGTAATCATCCAGTTAGCGAGATATAAGTAGGTCCCTATGCAATTCACTCCTGACAGTGCGTGGAAAATTACCGGCTTTGCCCGTGAAATCAGCCCGGCTTATCGTCAGAAACTGTTGTCACTTGGCATGCTGCCCGGCTCCTCCTTCAACGTGGTACGCGTCGCCCCGCTCGGCGATCCTATCCATATCGAAACACGTCGCGTAAGTCTGGTATTGCGTAAGAAAGATCTGGCGTTATTAGAAGTGGAAGCGGTTTCCTGTTAATACAGTGAGTCTATAAAAATGAAAAAATTAACCATTGGTTTAATTGGTAATCCTAATTCCGGCAAGACAACCTTATTTAACCAGCTCACCGGTGCACGCCAGCGTGTGGGTAACTGGGCTGGTGTGACCGTCGAGCGTAAAGAGGGCCATTTCGCGACCACAGACCATCAGGTCACGCTGGTCGACTTACCCGGTACCTATTCACTGACGACGATCTCATCGCAGACGTCGCTCGATGAGCAAATTGCCTGCCACTACATTTTAAGCGGTGATGCGGATCTGTTGATCAACGTGGTCGATGCGTCAAACCTTGAACGCAACCTCTACCTGACGTTGCAACTGCTTGAGTTGGGCATCCCCTGCATCGTCGCGCTGAACATGCTGGACATTGCTGAGAAGCAGCAAATCCGTATCGATATCGACGCCCTTTCTGCTCGTCTTGGCTGCCCGGTAGTGCCACTGGTTTCCACCCGTGCGCGTGGTATTGAAGCGCTGAAGCTGGCGATTGATCGCTACAAGGAAAACGACACCGTCGAGCTGGTCCATTATGCCCAGCCGTTGTTGCAGGAAGCGGACTCCCTCGCCGATGCAATGACCAAAGACATGCCACTGAAACAGCGCCGCTGGCTGGGCCTGCAGATGCTGGAAGGCGATATTTACAGCCGCGCTTACGCCGGTGATGCCGCACAAAACCTGGATGCTGCCGTTGCTCGTCTGAGCGAAACGATGGACGATCCGGCGCTGCATATTGCCGATGCCCGTTACCAGTGTATTGCCGCTATCTGCGATACCGTCAGCAACACCCTGACCGCAGAACCCAGCCGCTTCACCACCGCAGTAGATAAAATCGTCCTTAACCGCTTCCTCGGTCTGCCGATTTTTCTGTTCGTGATGTACCTGATGTTCCTGCTCGCCATCAACATTGGCGGTGCGCTGCAACCGTTGTTTGACGTCGGCTCCGTGGCGATCTTTATCCATGGTATTCAGTGGATTGGCTACACGCTGCACTTCCCGGACTGGCTCACTATCTTCCTCGCACAGGGGCTTGGCGGCGGGATTAACACCGTCCTGCCGCTGGTACCGCAAATCGGCATGATGTATCTGTTCCTCTCCTTCCTCGAAGACTCCGGCTACATGGCGCGCGCCGCGTTTGTGATGGATCGTCTGATGCAGGCGCTGGGACTGCCGGGCAAATCATTTGTCCCGCTGATCGTCGGCTTTGGCTGTAATGTACCGTCCGTGATGGGCGCACGTACGCTGGACGCCCCGCGTGAACGTCTGATGACCATCATGATGGCGCCGTTTATGTCCTGCGGCGCACGTCTGGCGATTTTCGCCGTCTTTGCCGCGGCGTTCTTTGGTCAGAACGGCGCGCTGGCGGTCTTCTCGCTGTACGTGCTGGGTATCGTGATGGCGGTGTTGACCGGTCTGATGCTCAAACACACCATCATGCGTGGTGAAGCAACGCCGTTCGTGATGGAGCTGCCGGTGTACCACGTGCCGCACATCAAGAGTCTGATCATTCAGACCTGGCAACGCCTGAAAGGCTTCGTTCTGCGTGCGGGTAAAGTCATCATCATCGTCAGCATTTTCCTCAGCGCGTTTAACAGCTTCTCGCTCAGCGGAAAAATCGTCGACAACATCAACGACTCTGCTCTGGCCTCCGTTAGCCGTGTTATTACCCCTGTGTTTAAACCGATTGGCGTTCACGAAGATAACTGGCAGGCAACCGTAGGTTTGTTCACCGGCGCGATGGCGAAAGAAGTGGTGGTGGGTACGTTGAACACGCTCTATACCGCAGAAAACATTCAGGAAGAAGAGTTCAATCCGGCAGATTTCCACCTTGGCGACGAGCTGCTCGGTGCGGTGGATGAAACCTGGCAAAGCCTGAAAGACACCTTCAGCCTGAGCGTACTGGCTAACCCTATCGAAGCCAGCAAGGGCGACGGTGAAATGGCGACGGGCGCAATGGGTGTGATGGGCGAGAAATTTGGCAGCGCCGCCGCCGCGTACAGCTACCTGATTTTCGTGCTGCTGTATGTGCCGTGCATTTCAGTGATGGGCGCTATCGCACGCGAATCCAGCCGTGGCTGGATGGGCTTCTCGGTTCTGTGGGGGCTCAATATCGCTTATTCGCTGTCAACGCTGTTTTATCAGACGGTTAGCTACAAAGAACACCCGACCTACAGCCTGGTGTGCATTTTAGCGGTCATCCTGTTTAACATCGTGTTGCTGGGCCTGCTGCGTCGGGCTCGTAGCCGCGTAGACCTCGCACTGCTGGCGACCAACCGAACGGCAAGTTCCTGCTGCTCCAGCACCACTGGCGATTGCCACTAAGGTTATCGACAATGGCATCGCTTATTCAGGTTCGTGATTTATTGGCTTTGCGGGGGCGCATGGAGGCAACACAAATTAGCCACACGCTGCACACCCCGCAGCCGATGATTGACGCCATGCTGAATCAGTTAGAAAAGATGGGTAAAGCCGTGCGGATTCAGGAAGATGCCGACGGGTGTCTCTCCGGAAGCTGCAAAAGTTGCCCGGAAGGTAAAGCCTGTCTGCGCGAGTGGTGGGCTTTGCGCTAGTTTGATGCCGGATGGCGCTACGCTTATCCGGCCTACAAATAACTGCAAATGTTCAGGCCGGATAACTCGTTTATGCAGATATCCGTTACTTTAGAAACAATTCAGTTTCTGTTTTAACGCCACCAGCGCTGCGCAAAACTCGGCAGGATGCGAGATAAACGGCGCATGCGCCGCTTTGGCAAACACCAGTGACTCGCTCTGCGGCCACAGGGCATCGAGCATCGGGACGACTTTGCGCGGAACCAACCCGTCAAGATAACCGTACAACCGCAGGAAAGGCATTTCCACCGAGCACAATGGCTCACGCAAATCGACCGTTTTCAGGATCTCCAGTCCGCCATTGAGCACTTCGACGTTCGGCATGGGTAATGCCAACACCGTTTTCTTCAGCGCTCGCGCATCCTGACGGGCGGTTTCCGTGCCCATCGTTTGCAACGCCAGAAAACGCTCCACCGTACGCTGAAAATCTTCGCTCAACTGCTGCTGGAAACCTGCCAGCACGTCTGGCTTGATGCCTGGCCACTCCTCGCGCGCGCTAAAGCAAGGGGAAGATGCCACAGTCACCAGCGCCTGAACGCGCTCAGGATGGGTCAATGCGACCTGGCTCGCCACCAGACCACCCAGACTCCAGCCGAGCCAAATAGCTTTCTCCGGTGCCTGTTTTAATACTCGCTCAGCCATCTCTTCCAGCGACATCGCGCCGAAACCCTGGCTGCGGCCAAATCCTGGTAAGTCGACAAGATGCAGCGTGAAATGCGAGCTCAGTTCCTCGCTTATGCAATGCCACACTTGCGCATTCAGTCCCCATCCGTGCAGTAGCACAAGATGGCAATTTCCCGAACCCTGGGTCTGCCACCAGATGTCATTCATCAGTTATTGTTCTCTTTTAGCCTAACAGGATGTTTCTATGCTAACAGTACCGGGATTGTGCTGGCTATGCCGAATGCCCCTGACGTTAGGGCATTGGGGGATCTGTTCAGTCTGCGCACGGGCAACGCGTCAGCACGTCAGCCTTTGCCCTCAATGCGGACTCCCTGCCGCCCACGATGTCGTTCCCTGCGGACGTTGCCTACAAAAACCACCGCCGTGGCAGCGCCTGGTCACCGTCAGCAACTATGTTCCGCCGTTGAGCGGACTTATCCACCAGTTCAAGTTTTCGCGACGCAGTGAAATGGCCTCCGCCCTTTCACGTTTGCTGTTGCTGGAAGTATTACGGGCCCGGCGCGTCAGCGGTCTTCCCCCGCCGGACAGGCTGGTCAGCGTCCCGCTCTGGCAACGCCGGCACTGGCGCAGGGGGTTTAATCAGAGCGAATTACTGTGTCGCCACCTGGCGCGCTGGCTGGGCTGCGACTGGGACAGCCGGACCATCTCGCGGGTTCGGGCAACCGCCACCCAGCACCATCTCAGCGCCCGATTGCGTAAACGTAACCTGAAAAACGCCTTTCGCCTTGAATTGCCGGTGCAGGGACTCCATATGGTTATTGTGGATGATGTCGTCACTACCGGAAGTACCGTCGCGGAAATCGCGCAGCTGCTTTTACGCAACGGCGCGGCGACTGTCCAGGTATGGTGCCTGTGTCGAACCTTGTAGAGCCTCGATGATGGGCGTATTATAACCGAGTAAAATAGTCAACTATTAGGCCATTACTATGATCCATATTTCCGATGCTGCACAAGCGCACTTTGCCAAACTGCTGGCAAATCAGGAAGAAGGGACACAAATCCGTGTATTTGTGATCAATCCCGGCACGCCTAACGCTGAATGCGGCGTTTCTTATTGTCCGCCGGACGCCGTGGAAGCAACCGACACCGCCATTAAATTTGACCTGCTGACCGCATATGTTGATGAACTGAGCGCACCGTATCTGGAAGATGCAGAAATCGATTTCGTCACTGACCAATTAGGTTCTCAGCTGACGCTGAAAGCACCGAACGCCAAAATGCGCAAAGTTGCCGATGATGCGCCGCTGATGGAACGCGTGGAGTACATGCTGCAATCACAGATCAACCCACAGCTGGCAGGCCACGGTGGCCGTGTCTCCCTGATGGAAATTACCGATGAAGGCTTCGCCATTCTGCAGTTTGGCGGCGGCTGTAACGGTTGTTCAATGGTCGATGTGACGCTGAAAGAAGGTATCGAGAAGCAGCTGCTGGCTGAATTCCCTGAACTGAAAGGCGTTCGCGATTTAACCGAACACCAGCGTGGCGAGCACTCTTACTACTAACGACCAGACTTGTAGGCCCGGTAAGACGCATCCGCGTCGCCACCGGGCATCGATGCCGGATGGCAGCGTAAACGCTTTATCCGGCCTACGCCCTTACATTTCTCTGCACGTATCCTGTAATAATCCCCCTCATAATTTGACCAGCCTCTCATAATTTAAATTTTGCATGTCCAGGTGATTTTCAAGTGCAGCATGTTACCCGTATCATTCGTATCAGCACCCAAGACGCACATAACAGCCAGCTAAACAGATTAGTTTTACGGGCAATCAGCATTGGTGCTGTGAATACGCTGTTCCCGGTCGGGACAATCAGAATTTGTCATCTAAACACTGACGTTACCCATAACAAAGCAAAGGCCAGGTAAATCATGCCATTAGTCATCGTTGCTATCGGTGTAATCTTGTTACTCCTCCTGATGATCCGTTTCAAAATGAACGGTTTCATCGCTCTCGTCCTGGTGGCGCTTGCTGTCGGATTGATGCAAGGGATGCCACTGGATAAAGTCATTGGTTCTATTAAAGCCGGTGTCGGCGGAACCCTTGGCAGCCTCGCCCTGATTATGGGTTTTGGCGCCATGCTGGGCAAAATGTTGGCAGACTGCGGCGGCGCGCAGCGCATTGCGACCACGCTGATTGCTAAATTCGGCAAGAAACATATTCAGTGGGCGGTGGTATTAACTGGCTTCACCGTTGGTTTTGCCCTGTTCTACGAAGTTGGCTTCGTGCTGATGCTACCGCTGGTATTCACCATCGCTGCTGCTGCGAATATTCCGCTGCTGTACGTTGGTGTGCCGATGGCTGCGGCGCTGTCCGTAACGCACGGCTTCCTGCCGCCGCACCCGGGTCCAACCGCTATCGCTACCATTTTCCACGCCGATATGGGTAAAACCCTGCTGTTTGGCACGATTCTGGCAATCCCGACCGTCATTCTCGCAGGTCCGGTGTACGCACGTTTCCTGAAAGGCATCGATAAGCCAATCCCGGAAGGTCTGTACAGCGCGAAAACCTTCACTGAAGAAGAAATGCCGGGCTTTGGCGTCAGCGTCTGGACCTCTCTGGTACCGGTGATCCTGATGGCAATGCGCGCCGTGGCGGAGATGATTCTGCCGAAAGGACATGCTTTCCTGACGGTTGCAGAATTCCTCGGTGACCCGGTTATGGCAACGCTTATCGCGGTGCTGATTGCGATGTTCACGTTTGGTCTGAACCGTGGGCGTTCGATGGATCAGATTAACGACACGCTGGTGTCCTCAATCAAAATTATCGCGATGATGCTGTTGATCATCGGTGGTGGCGGTGCCTTCAAACAGGTCCTGGTTGATAGCGGCGTCGACAAATACATCGCTTCAATGATGCACGGCTCTAACGTGTCTCCACTGCTGATGGCATGGTCTATTGCGGCGGTTCTGCGTATCGCACTGGGTTCAGCAACCGTTGCAGCAATCACCGCAGGTGGGATTGTGGCGCCGCTGATTGCAACCACCGGCGTAAGCCCTGAGCTGATGGTTATCGCAGTCGGTTCCGGTTCTGTCATTTTCTCCCACGTGAACGATCCTGGCTTCTGGCTGTTCAAGGAGTACTTCAACCTGACCATCGGTGAAACCATCAAGTCATGGTCAATGCTGGAAACCATTATCTCCGTCTGCGGTCTGGTAGGGTGTCTGCTGCTGGGTATGGTGGTTTAATCGAGACGGCTTGTAGGCCGGATAAGGCAAAGCCGCCATCCGGCAATATGCGCCAGAATTGCCTGATGGCGCTGCGCTTATCGGCCTACGAGCTATCACCATAAAAAAGCCGGGGAATCCCCGGCTTTTTTACTTCTTCTTCGCGGCTGCTTTTCGCCGCTTATCCAAATCCTTAATCAGTTTGTTCACGCCCTCATCGGCAAACATCTGCTCCAGCGTGGCGGTAAGCTTACGCCGCCAGTTTTTGTACTGATCGCTGGTGCCCGGAATATTGACCGGTTCCGCCATATCCAGCCAGTCTTCCGGTTGCAGACCCAGGAGTGCACTGTTGCTGTCAGCGATGTAGCGTTGCATGCCGCGATTGAGGATCGGCGTCATCGACATCAGCGATGCCTTATGCCCGGCACGTTTTGGCAGACAACCGTACTTATGCAGTGCATCCAGCAGCCCCTGTTTCGCCAGTTCCCGATCCTGATACAACCCTCGCAGCACAACCTCATCCGGATACAGCCCCAGCGCTTTACCCAATGTCAGGTCGCCGCTGTCCCAATAACCTTTAAGCGTAGGAAGGTCATGCGTCGCCGCGACTGCCATTGATTGTTCCGGGTACGCTTGCGGCGCACGGAAGTTTTTCTCATGGTCATTCTCAAAATAGAGCACTTTGTAGGAGTACACGCCGCTGTCGCGCAGCTTGCTGACGATCTCCACGGGCACAGTACCCAGATCCTCACCAATTACCATGCAGTGATGGCGTTTACTTTCCAGCGCCAGAATTGAAAGCAGGTCATCGACCGGATAATGCACGTAAGCGCCATGATCGGCAGTTTCACCGTAGGGGATCCACCACAGACGCAGCATCGACATCACATGATCGATGCGCAGCGCGCCGCAGTTCTGCATATTGGCACGCAGCAGTTCGATAAACGGTTCGTAGGCCCGTGCCGTGATGATGTGCGGATCCATCGGCGGCAGCCCCCAGTTTTGCCCAAGCGGCCCAAGAATATCCGGCGGCGCGCCAACTGAGGCTTTCAGACAATACAGTTCACGGTCACACCAGGTCTCTGACCCACCTTCGGCCACGCCAACCGCCAGATCACGATACAACCCAATCGGCATGGCAAAGCCCTGACTGGTTTCCCAACAATCCGCAAATTGGGTATACGCCAGCCACTGCAGCCACAGGTAGAAATCCACCTCATCACGATGCTCTGCGCAGAACTGTTTGACCTCCGGCGAATCTACCGACTGAAAAGCTTCCGGCCACACCGGCCATCCCCAGCGCAACGCATCCTCTTTCACCTGATGCGCATGCAGCGCATCAAAGGCTGCCTGCCAGTACAGGCTGTCGCCTTGCTGAGTCACAAACTGGCGAAATGCTGCCATCTGCTCGTCGTCACGAGCGGAGAAGCCTTTCCACGCCATGCGCAGCGCGGTCATCTTCAGTGCGGTAACGGCAGAATAATCAACCCACTCGGCATCCCGCGCGCGTTGCAGGGTTTGCTGAGTTGTAGGCTTCAGCCACCAGCTTTGCGCCTCTTTGCTCAGATGAAAATCTTCCACTGCGTTGACGTCGATATATATGACGTTCAACCAGCGGCGCGAAGACGGACTGTACGGACTGGCGCTCTCCGGGTTCGCCGGATACAACGCATGAATCGGATTAAGACCGATAAACGCCCCACCGCGTTTCGCCACGTCCACCAGCATGGTACGGAGATCGCCAAAGTCGCCAATTCCCCAGTTTTTCTCTGAACGCAGGGTGTAGAGCTGAACGCACGCGCCCCACAGTTTTTTCCCCTCCAGCAGCGCCTGCGGTTCATAGCAGCGCCTTGGCGCCACAATGACTCGACAGTGGGTGCGCAGCTCGCCCTGCGTCAATGTCAGTGTGTGATAGCCCTCCGGCAGTTTCGTCGGAAGGTGAAAAGATTTGCCGCCGATGGCATGCCCTTTGTGCTGTACGCCATCTTCAGTGGTCAGCAGCCAGCTAAACTCCCCGCTACCCTCAACCGCCAGCGGCATTTTCTTACCCGCGGTATACACCATGACATTCGGCACCGGAGTTACCGCCACCTGAGTAGCAGCGGTGGTGCGATGCATGGCGTCAAGCAAACGCCGTTTGGTTTCGGCACCAATAGACTGCGGTTTACCGTGAGCGTTAATGTAATTGGGGCTGATCCCCGCCGCCAGCGCGGCATTATCCAGACGTTTGCTTTCCATCGCGATTCCTTAGCGTTTCGCCTGCCAGATACGCGCCTGATAATCGCGGATGGAGCGATCTGAACTGAACATACCGCAGCGCGCGGTATTCAGGATCGCCGCCCGCGTCCAGGCATCCTGGTCACGATACAACACATCAACGTGCTTCTGCGCCTCAACATAGGCCGCGAAGTCCGCCATCACCAGATACGGGTCACCGCCCAGCTTGCCGATACTGTGCAGCATCTGGTCAAAAGCATGTTTATCGCCGTCGCTGTATTTACCGCTTTCAAGCTCCTTCAGAATCGCATCCAGCACTTTGTCTTTCTTACGCCATTTCACCGGATCATAGCCTTTCGCTTTCAGCGCCTTCACCTCTTCCACCGTGTGGCCAAAGATAAAGATATTCTCATCGCCCACCTTCTCAGCGATTTCGACGTTAGCGCCATCCAGCGTACCCACCGTTAACGCGCCGTTCAGCGCCAGTTTCATATTACCGGTACCGGAAGCCTCTTTCCCTGCGGTTGAGATTTGCTCAGAGATATCCGCCGCCGGGATCAGCATTTCCGCCGCCGAGACGCAGTAATCCGGCAGGAACACGACCTTCAACTTATCGCCAACTTTCGGGTCATTATTGATGGTTTCCGCTACCTTGTTTATGGCGAAAATGATGTTCTTCGCCAGGTAGTAACCCGGAGCCGCTTTCGCCCCAAACAGGAATACGCGCGGTACACGATCCGCCTGCGGGTTTTCACGGATTTCTTTGTACAATGCCAGAATATGCAACAGGTTCAGGTGCTGGCGTTTGTACTCATGCAGGCGCTTAATCTGAATATCAAAGATAGCGTTAGTCGTTATCTCAATGCCGGTACGCGCTTTAATAAACTTCACCAGCCGCGCTTTGTTCGCCAGCTTGATGTCACGATACTGCTGACGGAATGTCGCATCGTCGGCGTATTTTTCCAGGTTAATCAGTTGGTCTAAATCGTTGGCCCACTCTTTTTTCAGCGATTTATCCAGCAGCGCGGCCAGCGCCGGGTTGCACTGCTTAATCCAGCGACGTGGGGTAATCCCATTGGTGACGTTATGGAATTTGTTCGGCCACAGTTGGTGATATTCAGGGAACAGATCTTTCACCACCAGATCAGAGTGCAGCGCCGCCACACCATTAACCGCAAAGCCGCTGACTACGCACATATTCGCCATGCGCACTTGTTTGTTGTACACCACCGCCAGCTTCGCCCAAACGGCGGCATCGCCTGGCCAGGTTTTATCGACCAGTTTCTTAAAGCGGTCATTAATCTCTTTGATGATTTGCATATGACGCGGCAGCAGCGCTTTCACCAGTTTCTCATCCCAGCACTCAAGCGCTTCGGGCATCAGAGTATGGTTGGTGTAAGCAAACGTTTTGCTGGTGATCGCCCAGGCATCGTCCCAGCTCATCTGGTGTTCATCGATCAGCACGCGCAGCAGTTCAGGGATCGCAATAGTCGGGTGGGTGTCGTTCAGTTGAATAACTTCGTAGTCGGCCAGTTCGTGCAGTTTACGTCCCGCCAGATGATGACGGCGCAGAATGTCTGCCACGGAGCAGGCACACTGGAAGTACTGCTGCATCAGGCGCAGCTTTTTACCTGCCGTATGGTTATCGTTCGGGTACAGCACTTTAGTGAGTTTTTCGGCGTCGATCCCCTGCTGCTCGGCGCGCAGGAAATCACCGTCGTTAAATTTGGTCAGGTTAAACGGGTGCGCGTGGCTGGCCTGCCACAGACGCAGCGGCTGTGCCACGCCGTTGCGGTAGCCCAGTACCGGCAGATCCCATGCCTGACCGGTGATGGTGAATCCAGGCTCCCAGCACCCATCTTTGGTGACCTTGCCGCCAATGCCGACTTGCACATCCAGTGCTTCATTGTGGCGAAACCACGGGTAGCTGCCGCGATGCCAGTCGTCCGGGGCTTCCATCTGTTGCCCATCGGTAAAGGACTGACGGAACAGGCCGTACTGGTAGTTGAGGCCATAGCCCGTCGCCGACTGGCCAACCGTTGCCATCGAATCAAGGAAGCAGGCTGCCAGACGCCCCAATCCACCGTTACCCAACGCCGGATTGGTTTCTTCTTCCAGCAGGTCGGTCAGGTTGACGTCATGCGCTTTCAGCTCATCGCTCACCGCCTGATACCAGCCGAGGTTGAGCAAGTTGTTCCCAGTCAGACGGCCAATCAAAAACTCCATTGAGATGTAGTTAACATGGCGCTGATTTTTTGCCGGTTTCACCGCAGGCTGGGCGCTGAGTAACTCAGCCAGCGCTCCACTCACGGCCTGCCACCACTGGCGCGACGTCATTTCTTGAGCCGACAGTAAACCGAAGCGCTGCCACTGACGCGTCAGGGCAGCCTGAAATTGATCTTTGTTGAAAGTAGGCTGTGACATAGGGGTTCCAGATCCTTAGGTAATAAAACAACGTTATCGCTAGTTTGCCTGGCTCGTTGTTGACCTTCCTCATCCTGGCAGGGATTAGGCAGGGAGGAGGAGCGGGGATGAGCGTTAAAATGTGATCGCCGCCACTTTAAGAGGGGTATTATGGCTGAGAAATACGCAGGCTCTCCGCATACCCCTGAAATGCATCGCGGTTTTCGCATTAATCAAAAGAGATTATCCAGACATTATCAAACAGGAAGATGACATTTAGAAAAAATATGTAAACGGAGAAATAGTTTCTAACCTGAAATACACATTCTGCTTGAAATATTTCACATGAAAGTTTTAAGTCGAGCACAAAATTCATCGACTTTTATTCATCAGTACAGTAACCACATAAAAAAAGAGGAGTTATTCCACCCCGTAAAAATAACGCTGGATCCAGTTACCATGCCTGTTGCGACTCTTTAAAACAATTATTGCAATAGATGTATAGATTTGTGACATAGTGCAAAATCAGACACACAAAAAGTCCGCTTAGCTTGCAATAAATCCCGTTCTGGCCGACCTTATATCTATTAATTACGAAGCGCAAAAAAAATCATTTTCCCCCATATTCACACAGTGAAGTGACTAACTTATGTTGATTCCGTCTAAATTAAGTCGTCCGGTTCGACTCGACCATACGGTGGTTCGTGAGCGCCTGCTGGCTAAACTTTCCGGCGCGAACAATTTCAGGCTTGCCCTGATAACAAGTCCGGCTGGTTATGGAAAAACAACGCTTGTTTCACAATGGGCGGCGGGGAAGAACGAATTAGGCTGGTACTCCCTGGATGAAGGCGATAACCAGCAAGAGCGCTTCGCCAGCTATTTGATTGCGGCAATCCAACAGGCGACCGGTGGGCACTGCACCACCAGCGAAGCCATGGTGCAAAAACGCCAGTATGTCAGCCTGACTTCACTGTTTGCCCAGCTGTTCATTGAACTGGCGGAGTGGCATCGTCCACTCTATCTGGTCGTGGATGATTATCATCTGATCTCCAATCCAGCCATCCACGAAGCGATGCGTTTTTTCCTGCGCCATCAGCCGGAGAATCTGACGCTAGTCGTGCTGTCGCGTAACCTACCGCAACTGGGCATTGCCAACCTGCGCGTACGCGATCAACTGCTGGAAATCGGCAGCCAGCAGTTGGCCTTTAACCACCAGGAAGCCAAACAATTCTTTGACCGTCGCCTGTCCTCCCCAATTGAGGCTGCGGAAAGTAGCCGCATGTGCGATGACGTTGCAGGCTGGGCCACGGCGCTACAGCTGATCGCCTTATCTGCCCGTCAGAACAACCATTCCGCCCACCAGTCGGCACGACGTCTGGCCGGCATCAACGCCAGCCATTTATCCGATTATCTGGTCGATGAAGTCCTGGACAGCGTCGATATCGGAACCCGCCATTTCCTGCTAAAAAGCGCCATCCTGCGCTCGATGAACGATGCGCTGATTGTTCGGGTCACGGGCGAAGAAAACGGCCAAATGCGGCTGGAGGAAATTGAGCGCCAGGGATTATTCCTGCAGCGGATGGATGATGTCGGCGAATGGTTTAGCTATCACCCGCTATTTGGCAGCTTTTTACGCCAGCGTTGTCAGTGGGAGTTAGCTACCGAACTTCCCGAAATACACCGCGCCGCTGCTGAAAGCTGGATGGCGCAAGGTTTTCCGACCGAAGCCATCCACCACGCGCTGGCGGCAGGTGACGCCCATATGCTGCGCGACATTCTGCTCAATCATGCGTGGGGGCTGTTTAACCACAGCGAACTGGCATTACTTGAAGAGTCATTGAAAGCCCTGCCGTGGGAAAGCCTGCTGGAAAATCCACGCCTGGTGCTGCTGCAGGCCTGGCTGATGCAAAGCCAACACCGCTACAGCGAAGTTAACACCCTGCTGGCTCGCGCAGAGCAGGAAATGAAAGGCGATATGGAACAGACGCTACATGCCGAATTTAACGCTTTACGTGCGCAGGTAGCGATTAACGACGGCAACCCGGACGAGGCAGAACGTCTGGCAAAACTGGCGCTGGATGAATTACCGATTGCCTGGTTTTATAGTCGCATCGTTGCCACGTCAGTGCACGGTGAGGTTCTGCACTGTAAAGGCGATCTCACGCGTTCTCTGGCGTTGATGCAACAAACAGAGCAAATGGCGCGTCACCATGACGTCTGGCATTACGCGCTGTGGAGTCTGATCCAACAAAGCGAAATTTTATTTGCCCAGGGCTTTTTACAGGCCGCCTGGGAAACACAGGGAAAAGCGTTCCAGCTGATTAAAGAGCAGCATCTGGAACAGCTGCCGATGCACGAGTTTCTGGTGCGTATCCGGGCGCAACTCCTGTGGGCATGGGCGCGTCTGGATGAATCAGAAGCCTCTGCCCGTAGCGGCATTGAACTGCTTGCAACCTTCCAGCCGCAGCAACAGCTTCAGTGCCTGGCGCTGCTGGTTCAGTGTTCGCTGGCGCGGGGCGATCTGGACAACGCGCGTAGCCTGCTCAACCGTCTGGAAAACCTGCTGGGCAACGGCCACTATCACAGCGACTGGATCTCCAACGCCGATAAGGTGCGCGTCATTTACTGGCAAATGGTCGGTGACAAAAACTCCGCCGCCAACTGGCTGCGCCACACACCGAAACCAGAATTCGCTAACAACCACTTCCTGCAAAGCCAGTGGCGTAACATCGCCCGCGCGCAGATCCTGCTGGGTGAGTTTGAACCGGCAGAGATTGTGCTGGAAGAACTAAACGAAAATGCGCGTAACCTGCGCCTGATGAGCGATCTTAACCGTAACCTGCTGCTGCTTAACCAGTTGTACTGGCAGGCGGGACGTAAAAATGACGCACAGCGGGTGTTGCTCGACGCCCTGCAACTGGCGAACCGCACCGGGTTCATCAGCCACTTTGTGATCGAAGGCGAGGCCATGGCGCAGCAGTTACGCCAGCTGATTCAGCTCAACACATTACCGGAACTTGAACAGCATCGTGCGCAGCGTATTTTGCGCGAGATTAACCAGCATCACCGCCACAAATTCGCCCACTTTGATGAAGGGTTCGTTGAACGCCTGCTCACCCACCCGGACGTCCCGGAGCTGATCCGTACCAGCCCGCTGACCCAGCGTGAATGGCAGGTTCTCGGTCTGATTTATTCTGGCTACAGCAACGAGCAGATTGCCGGTGAGCTGGCTGTTGCCGCGACGACCATTAAGACGCATATCCGCAACTTGTACCAAAAGCTTGGCGTGGCGCACCGCCAGGATGCGGTGCAACATGCGCAGAAGCTGCTGAAAATGATGGGGTATGGCGTTTAGTTAACGCCTGATGCGCCACGCGTATCAGGCCTGGAACCCGCTTAGCACAGCTCTAACTGGATATGATGGTCGGCGATGACCTGCATCACGCCAGCGGGCGGCAGCGTGTCGGTATATACCGCATCCACCATGCTGATACTGCCCATGTTCACCATCGCATTACGACCAAACTTCGAGTGATCCACCACCAGCATCACATGGCGCGAATTCTCAATAATCGCGCGTTTGGTGCGAACTTCGTGATAATCAAATTCCAGCAGCGAACCATCGCTGTCGATACCGCTTATCCCTAAGATGCCAAAGTCCAGACGGAACTGTGAAATAAAGTCGAGGGTCGCTTCGCCCATAATCCCGCCATCGCGGCTTCGCAGTTCGCCACCGGCCAGAATAATGCGGAAATCCTCTTTTGCCATCAGCGTATTAGCCACATTGAGGTTGTTGGTCACAATGCGCAGGTTGCTGTGATTAAGCAGCGCATGAGCGACCGCTTCCGGCGTGGTGCCAATGTCAATAAACAGCGTGGAGCCGTTCGGGATCTGCGTGGCAACTTTACGGGCAATACGCTCTTTTTCCGCCGTTTGCGTCGCTTTACGGTCATGCCACGGGGTGTTGACCGAGCTGGAGGGCAGCGCCGCGCCGCCGTGATGGCGCAGAATCATGTTCTGATCGGCCAGATCGTTGAGATCGCGGCGAATCGTCTGCGGGCTGACGGAGAAATGCTCCACCAGTTCCTCGGTGCTGACGTATCCCTGTTTCTTTACCAGTTCGATGATCGCGTCATGTCGTTGTGTTTGCTTCATTATGGTTCCCTGAAATTACGTTCGTTTTCGCACATGAATAGTATCAGCAAATGCCATTGCCAGACCGACGGCCAGCCCGGCGATATGTGCGCCGTTCGCCATCGACATGCCGAACACATCAAACCAGCCGGCAACAATCCACATCAAAGCAAAGATAATCAAACCACGCTGCAGGAAAATACCGCTTTGCGGATCGCGCTCTCCACGCAACCACACGTAGCCCATCAGGGCGTACACTACGCCGGAAAGTCCACCGAACCACGGGCCGCTAAATTTCTGCTGCACATAGCCGCTCAACAACGCGCTAATTACGGTAATGACGATCAGTTTTCCGCTGCCGAGTCGTTTTTCAACCGCGCCGCCGAGATACCACCACCACAGCAGGTTGAAGAGAATGTGCATCAGTGAGAAGTGCATAAACGCGTGGGTGAAATAACGCCAGAATTCAAATTTCAGCGTAGGATCAAACGGCCATGCCAGCCAGAGCATAACCGCCTGGTCACCCATCACATTCATTGCGATAAACACCAACACACACGCGGCCATCACCGCCCAGGTCACCGGACCCGCACGTTCGCGCAACGTAGCAAGAAACGGATAGCGTTGATAGCGCAAACCGCTGTCGGTCTGCCCCGACTGCCAGCTTGCCGCCAGATAACGCGGATCGCCCGGATTCTCCAGAAAACGCGCCAGTTCAGCCCGTACACGCTCAGCCTGGGACTCATCCGCCAGCCAGACATCCGTTTGCTGATGTTGTTGAATCGTCAGGATAACGCCCTGTGTTGCCATGTAATCAACAAACGCCTGCGCCACGCGAGGGTTAGCAAAAGAGGTAATCATCAACATGGTTGCTGTCGCTTATTCCACACAAAAGAGGACAGTATATAGACCCTGCCTGTTTCAGGCTGCATCTTTGTTATACCCGCCATACTTAAATGAAGGGGATAGCTTACGAACCAAACGTCACTTCTGCAGGAAAATGTCGATGCCAGGCATCAAAGCCGCCATCGACACTGTAAACCGCATCATAACCTTGCTGAAGCAGATACTGTGCCGCACCTTTACTGCTGTTGCCGTGGTAGCACATCACCATCACGGCGGTATCGAAATCGTGGTCACGCATAAACGTCCCCAGCGTATCGTTCGTCAGATGAAACGCCTGGGGTGCGTGACCCATCGCATAACTTTGCGGATCGCGAATATCCACCAGCACCGCCATTCCGTGCAGTAGTTTCTGATGGGCTTCTTCGACATTGATACATTCAAACTGATCCATGGTGTTCTCTTTTTAAGTTCTACTTATGTTCTGGCAGGTAACCAATATTACCCTCCAGTGTACGTTGCCTGAGCAGGTAAACGCCATAATGTTATATGTATCACTGTAAATTGTTTATCCGATGTTACCAATGGCGCGATTCTTTGCTATTATGCTCGATAACGAACATTAATGAGCTATAACGAAAGTGCGAGAGGCCAGCATGGAAACCAAAGATCTGATTGTGATAGGTGGAGGCATCAACGGTGCCGGTATCGCGGCAGATGCCGCTGGACGCGGATTATCCGTGCTGATGCTGGAAGCACAGGATTTAGCCTGCGCGACCTCCTCCGCCAGCTCCAAACTCATTCACGGTGGCCTGCGCTACCTGGAACACTACGAATTCCGTCTGGTTAGCGAAGCGCTGGCCGAACGTGAAGTGCTGTTGAAAATGGCACCGCATATCGCCTTCCCAATGCGCTTTCGTTTGCCCCATCGCCCGCATCTGCGTCCGGCATGGATGATCCGTATTGGTCTGTTTATGTACGATCATCTGGGCAAACGCACCAGTTTGCCGGGTTCGACCGGTTTGCGTTTTGGCGCGGATTCCGTAATGAAACCCGAGATTGTGCGCGGTTTCGAATATTCTGACTGCTGGGTAGACGATGCGCGTCTGGTTTTGGCAAACGCCCAAATGGTTGTGCGTAAAGGTGGGGAAGTATTAACCCGTACCCGCGCAACCTCCGCTCGTCGCGAAAACGGTCTGTGGGTTGTTGAAGCTGAAGATATCGATACCGGTAAAAAACACACCTGGCAGGCGCGCGGTCTGGTCAACGCCACCGGTCCGTGGGTAAAAGAGTTCTTCGACGACGGCATGCATCTGCCGTCACCATACGGTATCCGCCTGATTAAAGGCAGCCATATTGTGGTGCCGCGCGTGCATACCCAGAAGCAGGCTTACATCCTGCAAAACGAAGATAAGCGTATTGTGTTTGTTATCCCATGGATGGACGAATTCTCGATCATCGGGACGACCGACGTCGAATACAAAGGCGACCCAAAAGCAGTGAAAATTGATGAGAGTGAAATCAATTACCTGCTTAAGGTCTACAACGCGCACTTTAAGAAACAGCTGGGCCGTGACGATATCGTCTGGACCTATTCAGGCGTACGTCCGCTGTGCGATGACGAATCGGACTCACCACAAGCTATCACCCGTGATTACACGCTGGATATCCATGATGAAAACGGCAAAGCACCGCTGCTGTCGGTCTTCGGCGGCAAGCTGACGACCTACCGTAAGCTGGCTGAACACGCGATGGAAAAACTGTCGTCTTACTATCAAGGCATTGGGCCAGCATGGACCAAAGAGTGCATCCTGCCAGGCGGCGATATTGGTGGTGACCGTGAGGATTTCGCGGCAAAACTGCGCCGTCGCTATCCGTTCCTGACCGAGTCGCTGGCGCGCCATTATTCACGCACCTATGGCAGCAACACGGAATGGATCATCGGCGAAGCGACTTCGGTTGCCGAGTTGGGCGAAGATTTTGGCCATGAATTCTATGAAGCCGAGCTGAAATACCTGGTCGAGCACGAGTGGGTTCGCCGTGCAGAAGATGCACTGTGGCGTCGTACGAAAGAAGGGATGTGGCTGAATGCCGAGCAGCAGTCGCGCATGACCCAGTGGCTGACAGAGTACGTTGAGAAACACCAGCTGTCTCTGGCATCCTGATAAAAATGCCGGATGGCAGCTAACGCCTTATCCGGCCTACGAGAGTATATAAACGTAGGCCGGGCAAGCGAAGCGCCCCCGGCATCGTGTATTACAACCGCACCGAATCAATATGCCAGATGTTCTCGGCGTACTCTTTGATCGTCCTGTCCGACGAGAAGTAGCCCATATTAGCGATGTTTATCATCGACTTCGTGGTCCACTCTTCCGGGTGACGATACAGTTCATCAACCTTATCCTGACAATCAACGTAGCTGCGATAATCCGCCAGCACCTGATAGTGGTCGCCAAAGTTGATCAGTGAGTCCACCAGGTCACGGTAGCGTCCCGGCTCCTCGGGGCTGAATACGCCACTGCCGATTTGCGTCAGCACCTGGTGCAGCTCTTCATCTTTCTCGTAATACTCACGCGGCTTGTAGCCCTGACTACGCAGCGCCTCCACTTCTTCCGCAGTATTCCCGAAGATAAAGATATTCTCTGCGCCCACATGCTCCAGCATCTCAACGTTAGCGCCATCCAGCGTACCGATGGTCAGCGCACCATTGAGAGCAAATTTCATATTACTGGTCCCGGAGGCTTCGGTCCCGGCTAGTGAGATTTGCTCAGACAGGTCGGCGGCAGGAATAATCACCTGCGCCAGGCTGACGCTGTAGTTAGGAATAAACACCACCTTCAGCTTGTCGCCAATCTGTGGATCGTTGTTAATCACTTTCGCGACATCGTTAATCAGGTGAATGATGTGCTTCGCCATGTAATAGGCCGAAGCCGCCTTACCGGCAAAAATATTCACACGCGGCACCCACTCGGCGTCAGGATCGGCCTTAATACGGTTGTAGCGGGTGATCACATGCAGCACGTTCATCAACTGACGCTTGTACTCGTGAATACGCTTGATCTGCACATCAAACAGCGATTTCGGATTCACCACCACATTCAACTGCTGCGCGATGAGCGTCGCCAGCCGCTTTTTGTTCTCCAGCTTCGCATGACGCACCGCCTGGTTCACCAGCGGGAAATCGCAGTGTTGTTCCAGTTCGCTGAGCTGACTGAGATCGGTGCGCCAGGTACGGCCAATGTTCTCATCCAGCACATTGGAAAGCGCCGGGTTCGCCAGCGCCAGCCAGCGACGCGGCGTCACGCCGTTGGTAACGTTGCAAAAACGGGTTGGGAAGATCTTCGCAAAGTCAGCGAACAGCGACTGTACCATCAGGTTGGAGTGCAGCTCAGAAACGCCGTTAACCTTGTGACTCACCACCACCGCCAGCCATGCCATACGCACCCGGCGGCCGTTGGATTCATCGATGATCGACGTCCGCCCCAACAGATCCGTATCGCTCGGATACTGCTCCTGCAGCGTTTTCAGGAAGTAATCGTTAATCTCAAAGATGATTTGCAGGTGGCGCGGCAGAATTTTACCCAGCATATCCACCGGCCAGGTTTCCAGCGCCTCGCTCATCAGCGTATGGTTGGTATACGAGAAGACCTGACAGCACACCTCAAAGGCATCGTCCCAGCTAAACTTGTGCTCATCAATCAGCAGACGCATCAGCTCAGGAATCGACAGCACCGGATGGGTGTCATTGAGGTGAATAGCAATTTTATCTGCCAGATTATCGTAGGTTTGGTGCAGCTGATAATGGCGACTCAGAATGTCCTGGATCGTCGAGGAGACCAGGAAATATTCCTGACGCAAACGCAGCTCGCGCCCGGAATAGGTAGAGTCATCCGGATACAGCACGCGGGAGACGTTCTCGGAGTGGTTTTTATCTTCCACCGCCGCAAAATAGTCGCCCTGGTTAAATTTACCGAGGTTGATTGCGCTACTGGCCTGGGCGTTCCACAGACGCAGCGTGTTGGTGGCGTCAGTGTCGTAACCCGGGATAATCTGGTCATAAGCTACCGCCAGAATCTCTTCGGTCTCGATCCAGCGCGTTTTCTTGCCTTCCTGCTGAATACGCCCGCCAAAACGCACTTTGTAGCGTGTATTGTGGCGTTTAAATTCCCACGGGTTACCGTATTCCAGCCAGTAGTCCGGCGACTCTTTCTGTCGGCCATCGACAATATTCTGTTTGAACATCCCGTAGTCATAGCGAATACCGTAACCGCGCCCCGGCAGACCCAGCGTTGCCAGAGAGTCAAGGAAGCAGGCCGCCAGACGACCAAGACCACCGTTACCAAGACCAGGGTCGTTCTCTTCGTCAATCAGATCTTCAAGATCCAGCCCCATGCCTTCCAGCGCATTTTTGACATCGTCATAAATCCCCAACGATAACAGTGCATTGGAAAGCGTGCGGCCAATAAGAAACTCCATTGACAGATAATAGACCTGGCGAGTTTCCTGCGATAATTGCGCACGGTTAGAGCGCAGCCAGCGCTCCACGAGACGATCGCGCACCGCGAATAACGTGGCGTTAAGCCACTCATGTTTGTTGGCAATGACCGGATCTTTGCCAATCGTGAACATCAGCTTGTAGGCGATAGAATGCTTAAGAGCCTCTACGCTGAGTGTGGGCGATGCATAAGTAAATGGAGCATTCATATAGGTGATTCCTGGATATCTATTTCAGGCGATAGTAAAGCTCACGGTAGGACTTCGCCGCGACTTGCCAGCTAAAATCCATTGCCATTGCCTGACGTTGCACAAACCGCCACAGCGAAGGGCGCGACCACAACACGAAAGCACGCCGGATCGCCCGTAACAGCGACCAGGCATTACTATCTTCAAATACAAACCCACTGGCGATACCGTCCGCCAGGTTTTCCAACGAACTATCAGACACCGTATCAGCCAGCCCGCCGGTACGCCGCACCAGCGGCAACGTGCCGTACTTCAGTCCATACAATTGCGTTAAGCCGCACGGCTCAAAACGGCTGGGCACCAATATCACATCGGCTCCGCCCATGATGCGATGCGAGAAGGCCTCGTGATAACCAATCTGCACGCCAACCTGGCCTGGATGTTCCGCGGCCGCAGCTAAGAACCCTTCCTGCAATACCGGATCGCCCGCGCCGAGCAACGCCAGTTGTCCGCCCTGCTCTAACAACCCAGGCAGCGCTTCCAGTACCAGATCCAGCCCTTTTTGACTGGTCAGACGGCTGACTACGGCAAACAGCGGCACTTTATCGTTAACCTTAAGTCCCATCGCAATCTGTAGCTGCCGTTTGTTCTCGGCCTTCTCTTCCAAAGAGTCACGCGTATAGCGCGACGCCAACAGCAGATCGGTTTCCGGGCTCCAGATTTTTTCATCAACACCGTTCAGCACGCCGGAAAGACGCCCTTCGCGATGGCGCTGCTGCAACAACCCTTCCATGCCGTAGGCGAACTGCGGCTCGGTAATTTCCCGCGCGTAGGTCGGACTGACCGCCGTAATGTGGTCGGCGTAGTACAACCCGGCCTTCAGGAACGAAATCTGCCCGTTAAATTCCAGTCCGTGCACGTTAAAGAACGACCATGGCAATTGGATGTCATCCATATGCTTTGCATAAAACATGCCTTGATACGCCAGGTTGTGTACGGTGAACACCGATTTCGCCGGATGGCCGCGCGCCGCCAGGTACGCTGGTGCCAGGCCAGCGTGCCAGTCATGCGCATGCACCACATCCGGGCGCCAGAATGGATCAAGGCCGCAGGCCATTTCACAGCCGACCCAACCCAACAGCGCAAAACGCAGCACGTTATCGGTATACGCAAACAGGTTCGTATCGTGATACGGGCTCCCGGGACGGTCATAGAGATGCGGCGCATCAATCAGGTAAATGCCGACGCCGTTGTAGTGTCCGAACAGCAGCGTGATCCTGCCCGCGAAGGTATCCCGGCGCGTCACGACCTGCGCATCGGGAATGCCGCGACGAATATCAGGAAACGCCGGAAGCAACACGCGGGCATCCACACCGTCCGCAATTTGTGCCGCAGGTAACGCCCCAATAACATCCGCCAGTCCCCCGGTTTTTAACAGGGGGAACATCTCTGAACAAACGTGTAAAACCTGCATTATCGCTCCTGTTTGATTTGCAGTTTGCGTAGCATTTCACGCGTGACCAGCACAATGCCTTCCTCTGAGCGGTAGAAGCGACGAGCATCTTCTTCCGCATTTTCGCCAATCACCATGCCCTCAGGAATGATGCAGGCGCGATCGATAATGCAACGACGTAAGCGACACGAACGTCCCACCCACACTTCAGGTAACAACACTGCCGAATCAATGTTACAGAAAGAATTCACCCGCACTCGCGGGAACAGTACGGACTGCACCACCACCGAACCGGAAATAATACAGCCGCCGGAAACCAGCGAGTTCAGCGTCATGCCGTGGCTACCGGAACGGTCCTGCACGAATTTCGCCGGCGGCAGCGATTCCATATGCGTACGGATTGGCCAGTCCTGGTCGTACATATCCAGTTCAGGCGTCACCGAAGCCAGATCGAGGTTCGCCTTCCAGTAGGCTTCCAGCGTTCCCACATCACGCCAGTATGGCTCGGATTCCGGGTCAGACTGCACGCAGGACAACGGGAACGGATGTGCATACGCCATGCCAGCTTCGGTGATTTTTGGGATGATGTCTTTGCCAAAATCGTGACTGGATTTTTCATCGAGATCATCTTCCGCCAGCAGTTCATACAGATAATCGGCGTTGAAGATGTAGATCCCCATACTGGCAAGCGATTTGGTCGGATCGCCAGGCATCGCCGGCGGGTTGGCTGGTTTTTCAACGAATTCGATAATTTTGTCGTTTTCATCAACAGCCATTACGCCAAACGCACTGGCTTCTTCGATCGGCACTGGCATACAGGCGACGGTGCAACGTGCGCCTTTCTCGACGTGGTCGATCAGCATGCGTGAGTAGTCCTGCTTATAAATATGATCGCCTGCGAGGATCACCACATATTCCGCTTTGTAGCGTCGAATGATATCCAGGTTTTGGGTCACCGCATCCGCCGTGCCGCGATACCAGTTTTCACCCTGCATTCTCTGCTGTGCAGGCAGCAGATCGACGAACTCGTTCATCTCTTCGCTAAAGAATGACCAGCCGCGCTGAATATGCTGCACCAGGGTATGTGACTGGTACTGCGTGATCACGCCAATACGACGGATCCCGGAGTTAATGCAGTTGGATAAGGCAAAATCAATAATGCGGAATTTACCGCCAAAGTGCACGGCGGGCTTGGCTCGTTTGTTGGTTAAATCTTTCAGACGGGTTCCGCGGCCACCGGCCAGGATCAGGGCAACAGATTTTAATGGCAGCTGGCGCGCCAACATTACACGATCGTTCTTCTCTAAACTCACCATGACTAACTCCTTTTTATCTTCTCTGGAACACACACAGTCCGTGCGCAGGTCCCTGCCAGACAGCCGTAAGCACCGGATTATCCTCTCCGGCAAATGGGGGAATGGCGTGCCATTCCCCTTCAGGTAAAACAATATCTGTCACCTCAAGCGTGGCGTTTATTGCAATCAGAAAACGGTCTGAAAGCTGGATTTGCATCTGCCTCGGGCCGTTTTGCCACTCATCCGCACTTAAGGGTTGTGCGTACTTATTCAGCCAACGAACATTGCCATCGCCCTCTTCCCACCAGCAATCACCCGTTAATGCGGGTATTTGCTGACGCAGATGAATCAGCGCCGCAGCAAATGTGGTTAGCCCACTGTTTGCCTGCTGCCAGTCCAGCCAGGTTAAGGCGTTATCCTGACAGTAAGCGTTATTGTTGCCGTGCTGGCTATGACCATGCTCATCGCCCGCCAGCAACATCGGCGTCCCCTGGGAGAGCAACAGCGTGGTTAACAGCGCATGAATGCTGTCGCGCCGCCGCTCAATCAGGTCCAGCGTGCCGCCTAATCCTTCTTTACCATGATTGTCGCTGTAGTTATTGCTAGTGCCGTCCCGATTTTCCTCACCATTCGCTTCATTGTGCTTATTTGTGAAGCACACACAGTCGCGCAGCGTAAAACCGTCATGCGCGGTCACCAGATTGACGGAAGCGCTGGGTTTGCGGCCATTGCGTTTAAACACATCGCTGGATGCGGCGAAACGTCCGGCAAACTCTCCTAAAGACAGATTACGCTGAAGCCAGAAGCGTCGACTTGCATCGCGAAAATGGTCATTCCACTCGGCAAACGGCGGTGGGAAATTACCCACCTGATATCCGCCTTCACCAATATCCCACGGTTCCGCAATCAGTTTGACGCGAGAGAGCAGCGGACAGTTTTGGATCGCGGTAAACAGCGGCGCATCCTGACGAAACGCCGGCGTACGCCCCATGACGGATGCTAAATCAAAACGAAAGCCGTCCACGTGACAGGTTTCAACCCAATAACGCAGGCATTCGCAGGCATACTCCACCACGCCGGGATGGCTCAGATTGAGGGTGTTGCCACAGCCGGTCCAGTTGTAGTAATCGCCATCTTCCCTAATCCAATAATAGCTACGGTTATCAATTCCGCGCAGCGAGAAGACCGGCCCATCAAGATCCAGTTCGGCGCTGTGGTTCAAAACGATATCGAGAATGACCTCAATACCCGCTTTATGCAGTGCTTTTACCGCATCACGAAACTCATCCAACGCACTCTCTGGCGAGCAGGCATAAGCCGGATGCAATGCAAACATCGCTACCGGGTTGTACCCCCAGTAGTTCGACAATCCCAGCCGCTGAAGACGCGGTTCGTTGGCGAAATGCGCGACGGGCAACAGCTCCAGCGCGGTAATGCCAAGACGCTTGAAATAGTCGAGCATCACCGGATGACCCAACGCTTTGTAAGTCCCGCGAATCTCTTCCGGCAGGTCAGGATGCAAATACGTCAGCCCTTTGACATGCGCTTCGTAAATCACGGTATTGCCCCACGGCGTGCGTGGCGGGGTATCGTCTTCCCAGTCATACCGATCTGACACCACCACGCTTTTCAGGGCGATGGCGGCGTTATCATGGTGATCCGGTTCATTTAGCCCGCCGTGTAGCAGCGGGTTATCTTTTAACTCGCCCTCTACCCGACGCGCGCAAGGGTCGAGCAGCAGTTTCGCCGGATTAAACCGGTGGCCCTGCTGTGGTTGCCACGGGCCATGTACACGATAGCCATAGCGCAGACCGGGACGGGCGTTGGCCAGATAGCCGTGCCAGATATCCCCGCTACGCCCCGGCAGGTCGTAGCGGTGTTCGCAACCTTGCTCATCAAATACGCATAACTCAACGCGTTCGGCATGGGCCGAGAAAAGGGTGAAATTGACGCCATGGCCGTCATACGTTGCACCATGGGGTGTGGCGTTGCCGGTTGCCAGTTGCGTCATTACCCCTCCCGAACCAGCCAAATCGTTGCCAGCGGAGGCAACGTAAGGCTTAGTGAGTGCTGCCGACCATGGCTGGCGATTTCATCACTGTGCACTGCCCCACCATTACCGGTATTGCTGCCGTGGTAGTGCATCGAGTCGGTATTGAGGATTTCACGCCATTTGCCCGGTTGATTGATGCCAAAACGGTAGCCATGGCGCGGCACTGGCGTGAAGTTACTGGCGACGATAATTTCATTACCGACCTTGTCACGACGGACAAAAATCAGCACCGACCGTTCGTTGTCATCTACCACCAGCCACTCAAAGCCATAGGCATCAAAATCCAGCTCATGCAACGCTTTATGATGACGATAGGTGTGGTTCAGGTCGCGGACCAGTCGCTGTACACCGTGGTGCCAGTTGTCGCCGCCTTCCAGCAGGTGCCAGTCGAGGCTGGCGTCGTGGTTCCATTCGCGTCCCTGAGCAAACTCATTGCCCATAAACAGCAGTTTCTTGCCTGGGAAGGCCCACATCCAGCCGTAGTAGGCGCGCAGGTTGGCAAACTTCTGCCACGCATCGCCCGGCATGCGGTCGAGAATCGATTTCTTGCCGTGTACGACTTCATCGTGTGACAGTGGCAGAACAAAGTTTTCGGTGTAGTTGTACAGCATGCCGAAGGTCAGCTTATCGTGGTGATACTGACGATGAACCGGGTCCAGTTTCATGTAATCCAGCGTGTCGTGCATCCAGCCCAGGTTCCACTTGTACCAGAAACCTAAACCGCCCATATCCTGCGGTCTTGAGACGCCGGCAAAGTCGGTGGACTCTTCCGCCATGCTCACCGCACCAGGCACCTGTTCACCAAGAATACGGTTGGTATTGCGCAAGAACTCAATGGCTTCGAGGTTTTCGCGACCACCAAATTCGTTCGGAACCCATTCCCCTTCTTTACGGCTGTAGTCGCGATAAATCATCGATGCCACAGCATCCACGCGCAACGCATCGATACCAAAGCGCTCAATCCAGTACAGGGCATTGCCCACCAGATAGTTGCTGACTTCACGACGGCCATAGTTGTAGATCAGCGTATTCCAGTCCTGGTGATAGCCTTCACGCGGGTCGCTGTGTTCATACAAACTGGTGCCATCAAACTGAGCCAGACCAAAGTCGTCCGACGGAAAATGGCCCGGAACCCAGTCGAGGATCACGTTCAGCCCCGCCTGATGGGCGGCATTGATAAAATAGCGGAAGTCATCGCGCGTGCCGAAACGGCGGGTCGGCGCGTACATGCCGGTAGGCTGATAACCCCAGCTGCCGTCAAACGGGTGTTCGTTAATCGGCAGCAGTTCAAGATGGGTAAAGCCCATCCACTTGGCGTAAGGCACCAACTGATCCGCCAGCTCACGATAGCTCAGCCAGAAGTTGTTATCGGTATGACGACGCCATGAACCCAGATGCACTTCATAGATAGAGATTGGCGCATCAAACTGGTTAGCTCTTTTGCGCTCCTCAGTTTGCACCACTTTTTCCGGCAAACCACAGATAAGCGATGCGGTTTCCGGGCGCATTTGCGCTTCAAACGCGTAGGGGTCGGCTTTAATACGCAGCTTACCGTTCGCATCGATCATCTCGTATTTATACAGCTGCCCCTGCTGGGCTCCGGGGATAAACAGCTCCCAGATACCACTCTCTTTACGCAGGCGCATGGGGTGGCGTCGACCATCCCAGTAGTTGAACTGTCCCACGACTGAAACACGCTGTGCATTCGGCGCCCAGACGGAGAAACGCGTGCCGGTAACGCCATCCATAGTGTCCGCATGCGCACCCAGCGTCTCGTAAGGTCGCAGGTGCGTACCTTCAGATAACAGCCAGGCATCCATATCCTGGATTAGCGGGCCAAAACGATAAGGGTCATCAATCAGATTCTGCTGTCCATGCCAGACAACGGCCAACTGATAGCGAAAGAAATTCTTACGGCGGGGAAGTACTGCACAAAAAAAACCGCGAGAGTCGAGGCAATCCAGCTTGCCGACTTTACGTCCGGTTTTTGGTTCGATCACCCACACTTCGGTGGCGTCAGGTAATAGGGCGCGGACTTCAAGTCCAGCGTCAGTTTGGTGCATACCGAGTACGGAAAAAGGATCCGCAAAATGGCCTGCAATTAGCGCATTAATCACGTCTCTATCGATACGAACGGACATGGTTGTCATCCTGTTTTATGGTGTCACCCCTTCCAACTGATTTTCGACATCAGGTAGTGACACTTTTTTTGACCTGAACGGCGCAGCACAATTGTGCATCCTCTCTGCGTCGTCCCACCTTCAGGCAACAACTTAATACCTCCGGTACTAAGTCACCCTTAAAGAATAGCCAATGCTTTATCTTACTCCTGGTAAAAAATGAAACATCTGCGCTTACTCCTGTATTACGCAAAAAAAAGGGCGACTCAGCACCCTTTATTCATTAACAAACCATTACGCCAGTTGACGTAACATGCGGCGCAATGGCTCCGCAGCACCCCAAAGCAGCTGGTCACCTACGGTAAAGGCTGACAGGAACTCCGGTCCCATATTCAGCTTACGTAGACGACCTACTGGCGTGGTCAACGTGCCGGTAACGGCCGCCGGGGTTAACTCACGCATAGTGATTTCACGATCGTTTGGTACCACTTTCGCCCACGGGTTGTGCGCCGCCAGCAGTTCTTCCACGGTCGGAATAGACACATCTTTTTTCAGTTTAATGGTGAACGCCTGGCTATGGCAGCGCAGCGCGCCGACGCGCACGCACAAACCATCAACCGGGATCACCGAAGACGTGTTGAGAATTTTGTTGGTTTCCGCCTGCCCCTTCCACTCTTCACGGCTCTGGCCGTTATCGAGCTGTTTGTCGATCCACGGAATCAGGCTACCGGCCAGCGGTACGCCAAAGTTATCAACCGGCAGGTCACCGCTGCGGGACAGGGTCGTTACTTTGCGCTCGATGTCGAGGATAGCAGAGGAAGGCGTCGCCAGTTCATCGGCCACATGGCTATACAGATGCCCCATCTGCGACAGCAGTTCACGCATATGGCGCGCGCCGCCGCCGGAAGCCGCCTGGTATGTTGCCACGGATACCCAGTCAACCAAATCATTGGCAAACAGGCCGCCGAGCGACATCAGCATCAGGCTAACGGTGCAGTTACCGCCGACAAAAGTCTTAATGCCTTTGTTCAGACCGTCGGTAATGACATCCTGGTTAACCGGATCGAGAATGATGATGGCATCGTCTTTCATGCGCAGTGAAGAAGCCGCGTCAATCCAGTAACCCAGCCAACCGCTTTCACGAAGCTTTGGATAGATTTCGTTGGTATAATCGCCGCCCTGACAGGTCACGATGATATCGAGCGCCTTTAGCGCGTCCAGATCATAAGCGTCCTGAAGCGTGCCGGTCGCGGATCCACCGAACGTCGGTGCCGCCTGCCCGAGCTGGGAAGTAGAAAAGAAAACAGGGCGAATGGCGTCAAAGTCGCGCTCTTCAACCATGCGTTGCATGAGAACAGAGCCGACCATACCGCGCCAGCCGATAAAACCAACATTTTTCATAGCGTTTTTTTCCTGCAGAGATGTGTGCTGTGTATGCTAACCAGTATCCTACTGGCCTATCCTTCACCATACAAAAAGCAGCCAAAGTCGCAAGTGAAATTAATCAATGATAGCGAAGCCATCAGTAATGCGACTTATCCCGCTGCGCAAGCAAGCAGAAAGTCCGTGGTAATTATCAGGGAATTTGAGTTATGAATGAAATCATTTCAGCGGCAGTTTTGTTGATCCTGATTATGGATCCGCTCGGAAATTTGCCCATTTTCATGTCCGTATTAAAACATACCGAACCAAAACGCCGCCGCGCGATTATGATTCGCGAGCTGTTTATTGCGCTGTTGGTGATGCTGATATTTCTGTTTGCGGGCGAGAAAATTCTGGCATTTCTTAACCTGCGCGCGGAAACCGTGTCGATCTCCGGGGGCATCATTTTGTTCCTGATCGCCATTAAGATGATTTTCCCCAGCGCCACCGGGAATAGCACCGGACTTCCGGCAGGCGAAGAGCCGTTTATCGTACCGCTGGCGATTCCGCTGGTAGCAGGCCCAACAATCCTGGCTTCATTAATGCTGTTGTCGCATCAATACCCTAATCAGATGGGGCATCTGGTGATTGCGCTGCTGATCGCCTGGGGCGGTACGTTTGTGATTCTGTTGCAGTCGTCGCTGTTTTTACGCCTGCTGGGGGAGAAAGGGGTGAACGCGCTGGAGCGCCTGATGGGGCTGATTCTGGTGATGATGGCCACCCAGATGTTCCTCGATGGCGTACGGATGTGGATGAAGGGGTGATGTACTCGTTTCACGCCGGGTGGCGGCTTCGCCTTACCCGGCCTACGATGTGGATGTGTGCTCATTTGTATGCCCGGTAAGCATAGCGCCACCGGGCAATCAGCGCCGTGAATGTGTTTATGAGAAACACCTCAATCATCTAATCCCCTGAAAAAACGTATTTTCATTTCTGCGAAGCGCCTTCCGGAATGCCCTCTTGTCAGCATCGTGGATAAGCCTTATCTTCTCGCTGCACCTGCAAAATCAGGTGTCAGAATTAGCCTTCTGAAAATCATACTGGCGACATATACTTCTATGTCGTGCGACCGATTTCGTCTCAATGGCGGGTCGAGCGGAGGCGTCGCAAGACGCGCCGGTATCCAGTATGACCGGTAAGGCTAACTCCGCTCGATTCCGCCACCCGCGAGATTAGCCTCTCCGGTGGTGGTTTAAATAAAACATACTGGAGGCTGCCCTATGGCGACTCCCCCTCTCTTTTCACACTCTTTATTTACCCTGCCCTTTAGCCATGCCACGGACTTCACCGAACTGGCGGATAACTGCGAGCGTTTTGTCGAAGGACTGGTTGAATGCCATGACCCGGTTGAAAAACTGGCGATTTGTGCACGTTTGTCGGCCTGTCTCGCATTATTGCAACCGACCTTAACGGAGCCTGTACCGCAGCATCTGCAGGCCAGTCTGACGGTAGAAACATTCCCGACCCGTTTTCCCCTTTTCGAGCCTGAGCCCGACCAGATGGGGCGTTACTGCCAGCTTTTGACGCATTTGCTGATGAGCAAAACGCTTTCTGATGATATGGAGCGAGTGGCGGGTGATTTGCTGCAGGATTTGGTGGGCTATTTCGCCGACACGCTGAAAGCGCCGCGTTGGTTGAAAACCGAGGATGGGGTGATGGTGCTGTAAAAAAGCCGGGTGACGCTTGCGCTTACCCGGCCTACGATGTGGATGTGTGCTCATTTCCAGGCCCGGTAAGCGCAAGCGCCACCGGGCAACAAGACTCAGCTCAACAGCTGGAAGGCAATCATACCGACAATTGCGCCGACCGTACCGAGGATGGTTTCCATCATCGTCCAGGTCTTCAACGTTTGTGCTTCCGTTGCGCCGGTAAATTTACCGAACAACCAGAAACCGGCGTCGTTAACGTGGCTGACCACGATCGAGCCGCCTGCGATACAAATAGACAGTGCCGCCATCTGTGCGCCGGAGAAGTTTAGCTGTTCAATCACCGGCATCACCAGACCGACCGCCGTTAAGCACGCCACGGTCGCAGAACCCTGAATGATACGCACCGCTGCCGCCAGCACGAAGCAGGTAATGGCAATCGGCAGACCCATTCCGGTTAACGCTTCGCCCAGCGCCGGACCGACGCCGGAATCAACCAGCACTTGTTTAAACACGCCACCTGCACCAATCACCAGCAGGATAATCCCCGCCGGTTGCAGCGCATGACCGCAGATCTCCATCACTTTGTCTTTTGGCATACCCTGGCGAATCGCCAGGCCGTAAATAGCCACCAGACACGCTACCAGAATCGCGGTAAACGGGTGACCGATAAACTCGAACCATTCATAGGTTGTAGAACCGACCGGCACAAAGCGCGCGGCGATAGTTTTCAGACCAACCAATACCAGTGGCAGCAGGATCAGCGACAAGCTAAAGCCGAAGGACGGCATTTTACCTTCGCCCAGATGCGGCTCGGTAATGTCATCAGGAATGTTCAGCTCAACGTAACGGCTGATGAAATTACCCCACAGCGGCCCGGCGATAATCATGCCCGGAATCGCGGCACACAGGCCAATCAGGATCATCCAGCCAAAGTCAGCGTGCATCTGTGAAGCCAGCAGCATTGGCGCAGGCCCCGGCAGGAGAAACGCCGCCGCCGCCGCCACACCCGCAAACAGCGGAATGACTAATTTAACCAGGTTGGTACCGGTGTGACGCGCCATCGAGAATGCGACACTTATCAGCAGCACAATCGCCACTTCAAAGAACAGCGGCAGCGCGCAAATCAGACCGGCCAGGCCAATCGCGTAATGTGCGCGGCTGTGGCCGAAGGATTTCAGCATTTTGACGGCAATTTGATCGACTGCACCGGTCTCATGCAAAATCTTGCCGAACATCGCCCCCAGCGCCACAACAATCGCCAGGAAACCGAGCGTGCCTCCCATCCCTTTTTCCATGGTCGCAGCGATTTTATCGAGCGGCATACCGGAAAAGAGACCTGCACCAATAGACACCACCATCAAAGCAAGGAAGGCGTGCATACGCGCCTTCATCACTAAAAACAGCAGTAATAAAACGGACCCTACTGCTGTTAAAACAAGCGTTAATGTACTCACTACTTACTGCCCTGGTTAATAACCTCAATGGTGCTGGCGACCACACCGTCCAGTGGTTGATCGATATCGACCACCAGTACATCGTTTTCATTCGCACCTGGTTCTTCCAGCGCTTCAAACTGGGTCACCAGCATCTGCGTTTTGAAGAAGTGGCCTTTACGCGCTTTCAGGCGGCTTTCGATAACGTCAAAATCCCCTTTCAGATAGATGAAAGAGAGGTTCGGGTTACCGTCGCGCAGCTGGTCGCGATAGACTTTTTTCAGAGCGGAACAGACGATCAGCGAAACCTTGTTGGTACGCTGCATCGCAAAGGCGGCGTCGTTCAGCGCCTGTAACCACGGTTTACGGTCATCATCGTTGAGTGGCTCACCGGAAGCCATTTTCATGATGTTGCTGCGCGGATGGAGAAAATCGCCATCAAGAAACGCGGCCTGCAGTTGATGCGCCACAAGGCTTGCGACAGCAGATTTACCGCTGCCCGATACGCCCATCAGAACGTAAACGTGGTGATCATGATTAGTCGTGCTCAAAGCGTTGCCCCCACTGGTACAAGAATCTGGAAATTGTTACGGGTAACTGTTATCGGTAACATTGTCCAGCCGGATAAATAGAGAAGCAATATCCATTCGTGCCCGAAGTGTATAAGTGTGAGCTACTTCAAACTTGTTGGCTTAAATAGATCCGCCCGGTGACAAGGTGAAACCTAAATCTAACATTTTTGGTGTGACTGCTTCACCACGGATGCGCGCCAGCAGGCGTTCAGCGCCAATGCTGCCCATGCGTTCACGCGGCGTGAGCACGCTCGCCAGACGCGGCTCCATCACCTGTCCGATGTCGTGACCGTGGAATCCGGCAATCGCCATGTCATCCGGGATTTTTAGCCCTAAACGCTGGCATTCGAAGGCCGCCCCTACCGCCAGGTCATCGTTGGTACAGAAGACGCCATCGAGCTGCGGGTATTCACGTCGCGCCTGACGGATGAGTTCAATACCGGAGGAGTAGGAAGAAGACTGTTCCACCATTACGCTGTACGGCACCAGGTTGGCATCGCGCATTGCCTGCTCGTAGCCTCTCTGTTTGATGATAGTACGTTCATCAAGACGTGCGCCAAGATAGGCAACATGACGGTGCCCGCGGGCAATGATCGCGGCAGTCATTTGGCGCGCGGCTTCGAAGTTGTCAAAACCGACGGCGATATCCAGACACGGGGACTGGCTGTCCATCAGCTCAACCACCGGGATACCGGCGACCTCAATCATTTTCAGGGTACGAGGCGTGTGGCTACGTTCGGTAAGGATCAGGCCATCAATATTCCACGACAGCATCGATTCCAGACGCTCCTGTTCCATCTCGGGTTTATAGCCGTAGTGCGCCAGCATGGTCTGATACCCATGGGCGTCGGTAACGGCCTCAATACCGCGTAGCACTTCAGCAAAAACCTGGTTGGTAAGAGAGGGCAACAGGACGCCGATAGCACGGCTGGTGGCGTTAGAAAGGATATCAGGAGCGCGATTGGGAATATAACCCAGCTCATCAAGTGCAGCGGCAATTTTGCCCCGCAGCGCCACGGAGACCTGCTCCGGATTACGCAAAAAGCGGCTGACCGTCATTTTGGTCACGCCCACGCGGTCGGCTACATCCTGAAGTACGGGTCTTTTCTTTTTCATCGTCCTGAAGCGTTAAAAAGGGATAGATTTTCCCAGTTTACCACGGACGTGCGTGAACCTTCGCAGAGAAAAAAAGGAGTTTTTGATTGTGAGAAATACACAAAATCATTCGAGTTGCATCAAGGCGGCGACGCAGTGAATCCCCGGGAGCGTACATTAAGTACGCGACCGGGGTGAGCGAGGAAAGCCAACACAGGTGCGGCTTGAAGGATGACGTGTATTTTTATACAGGCGGCAGGTCAAACAGTAACACTTCGCTGTCGCTGTCGGCATGAATAGAAATAGCCTGCTCATCCCAGATTGCCAGACCATCGCTGGTGGTCGCTTTGGTTCCGTTAATGGTGACGTTGCCTTTAACGACCTGGATCCAGACGCGACGTTCAGCGGCAATCTGATGTACCGACTGCTCATCTTTAAGCAGCGCCCAACGGTACAGCTCCATATCCTGGTACACTTTCAGCGAACCATCGCGGGCATCCGGCGACAGCACCAGTTGTTTACCCTGAACAGCATCGAAACGACGTTGCTCGTAACGCGGCGTAATGCCATTTTCCTGCGGCATGATCCAGATCTGATACAGATGCAGCTTCTCAGTATTGCTCGGGTTGTACTCCGAGTGACGGATCCCCGTCCCGGCGCTCATAATCTGAAACTCTCCGGCCGGCACCTGCTCTTTGTTGCCCATGCTGTCCTGATGTTCCACCGCGCCTTCCAGCACGTAGGTCAGGATTTCCATGTCTTTATGGGGGTGAGTGCCAAAGCCCTGGCCTGCGTCAATCACGTCATCGTTAATCACGCGCAGTGCCGAAAACCCCATAAAGTTCGGGTCATAGTAGTTGGCAAAAGAGAAGGTATGCCAGGAATCGAGCCAGCCATGATTCGCATGACCGCGGTCGTTAGCTTTGCGTAAATAGATCATTGTGTTCACCCCCAGATGTTTTCGATGGAGTAAGTGTGGACTCAATCCGCCCGGGATCATAGAGGGTGAAAATTGACTCCTCTGTTCAAAAAATATGAACAAGCCCAGAGGAGTCTGTGCAAGCTATTTAGCGAGGGTTATCGTCGCCGGAGACGCCTGTTCAAAGGCGCGTTCGAGAAGTTCCAGGTTGGTAAGAACTTCAGATTCCTTGACGTAATTAGGCGTACCGGCGGTCAGCGTCTGGTATAGCGCATCATAGACGCGACCATAGTCCCCGACTTCCGGTTTCATCTCTTCTTTTACCGTCAGGCCGTCATCGTTGACATACTCCAGTACCCCGATGGAATCGTCAGCAGCGAAACCTGGCTCACCCGGCATGATATTGGCCTTCAGGCTGGTTTCCTGCTGGTCGATGCCGTACTTCACAAACGAGCCTTTGGTGCCGTGAACGATAAATTTCGGATAGTCAATTTTCACCAGATGACTGGTTTTAACAATGGCTTTCAGGTCGCCGTAAAACAGCTGTGCTTCAAAGGTATCGTCCGGGTTCGCTTTATTACGCAGGCTGCGGATGTCATAGGCCACATGATCGGGGCGTCCGAACAGCGAGATAATCTGATCCATGGTGTGTACGCCCAGGCCATAAAACGCGCCGTCCTGCGGCAGTCCCGGCTTAGTTTCCGCCACCGGACGGTAGTAATCGAAATGGCTTTCAACCTCAACAATTTCGCCGAGTTTGCCGCTCGCAATCGCCTTTTTAGCGGTGAGGAAGCAGGAGTCAAAACGACGATTCTGATATGGCGTAACGGTCAGCCCTTTGCTTTGCGCCAGTTCGAACAGCACTTTTGCTTCTGCCAGCGTCGGCGTGAACGGTTTCTCAACCAACACGTTTTTACCCGCCTCCAGCGCACGTTTGGCGTAGTCAAAATGGCTGTCAGCATGAGTACAAACGATCACTAACTTCACCTGCGGATCGTTTAAGATCTCGTCGAGGTCACTGGTGAAGTGAATATGCGAATACTGCGGCGCCTGCTCTTCCGGTTTCGCGTTGCGGCGGAAAATATGTGCGACATGCCAGCTGTCTTTGCGGTTGAGGACGTAAGGTAAATGGTAGCGAGTGGTACTTTTACCAAAACCAATAAATGCGCAGTGTAAGGTCATGAGACAATCCTTTTGAAGATGATTATCTACACCATAGCGCAAAGCGGCTGGAGACTGAATGTTGGATTCTTTGCCGGATGCGGCGTTGCCTTATCCGGCCTACAAAGCAGATGCCTCAAGCTCAAGCTCGGGCGTCAGTGGCGCAGGCAGATTATTCACGGCCTGCGCGCAGCAACCGGAGCGTACACAGAGTACGTGAGGATTGCGAGCACAGCCCGGGATTAAGCTGACAAGCAAACTAGCCCGAAACCCAGCCTCAAAAAAAAAGCCAGCAAAAGCTGGCTAAAGTAATACTGGAAGCAATGTGAGCAATGTCGTGCTTTCAGGTTCTCCGTAGGGGTTCCCCTGAACGCAGAGCAATAATAATCATTCTCATTCGCACTTGTCTACTTCTTTTTGCAAAAAAATGCAGTTGACGGAATTTTCTTTCTCAGCGAGGGTAAAGACTCAATTAACCCTGAAGGAGATAAGGAATGAGTGAGATAGTGATTCGCCACGCTGAACCTAAAGATTACGACGCCATTCGTCAGATCCATGCCCAGCCGGAGGTGTATCACAACACGCTACAGGTTCCTCATCCTTCCATGGAGATGTGGCAAGAGCGACTAACCGAACGGGTCGGAATCAAACAACTGGTCGCGTGCATTGATAATATCGTCGTCGGACATCTCTGCATCGACGTTGCTCAGCGCCCCCGCCGCAGCCATGTCGCCGATTTTGGTATCTGCGTTGATGCCCGCTGGCAGAATCGCGGCGTTGCCAGCGCGCTTCTCCGTACGATGATCGACATGTGCGACAACTGGCTACGCGTCGACCGTATCGAATTAACGGTGTTTGTTGATAACGAACCTGCGGTTGCGGTCTATAAAAAGCATGGCTTTGAGATCGAAGGGACAGGTAAGAAATACGGCCTGCGCAACGGCGAGTACGTGGATGCGTACTTTATGGCGCGCGTGAAATAACGGGTAAGAAACCAACCGCCAGGAAGCACTCGCCGGGCCTGCATCAACGGCAGACCCGGCAATACCATCAATATCCTGCAGTTAAATCATCCACGGAACGCGGGTCGGATGCGCCATACAGTGCGCCATCCGGTCCTACCATAATGCTCTGTGTGCTACCCATCGCTTCCTTCAGCGCGACTTTCTGCCCTTTCTGCTCCAGCAGCTTAATGGTGTCCGGGCTAAACCCTTTCTCAACGCGCAGTTCATCGGGCAACCATTGATGATGGAAGCGCGGCGCGTTGGTCGCTTCAGCGACATTCATTCCAAAATCAATGCTGTTGACTACCATTTGCAGCACGGTAGTGATAATTCGGCTCCCGCCAGGGCTACCGGTAACCAGCCAGGTTTTCCCGTCTTTTACCACAATAGTCGGCGACATCGACGACAGTGGGCGCTTCTTCGGCCCAACAGCGTTAGCATCGCCGCCCACCAGCCCGTAAACGTTCGGCACACCCGGCTTGGCGGAGAAATCATCCATCTCATTATTGAGCAGAATGCCGGTGTTACCCGCTACAATGCCGGTTCCGAAGGTGGTATTCAGGGTATAGGTCACTGCCACGGCATTCCCGTCTTTATCTACCACCGAGAAGTGAGTGGTCTGGTTACTTTCATAGGGAGCAAGTTTGCCAGGCTTGATTTGGCTGGAAGGCCTGGCCTTGTTGATATCAATCTGATCGGCAAGCGATTTGGCATAAGCTTTGTTGGTCAGCGCCTGCCATGGCACTTTCACAAAATCCGGGTCGCCCAGATACTCCGAGCGGTCGGCGTAGGCATATTTTTCTGCTTCAGCCATGATCTGCATGGCATCGGCGCTGCCAAACCCGTACTTCTTCATATCAAAGTTTTCGAGAATATTGAGGATCTGCACGATGTGAATACCGCCAGAGGACGGCGGTGGCATCGAGAAGACTTGATACCCGCGATAGTCGCCGCTAATCGGCGTACGCTCCACGGCTTTATAGCTGGCTAAATCCTCTTTGGTCATCAACCCGCCGTTTTTCTGCATTTCCCCAGCTATCTGATCGGCAATCGCCCCTTTATAAAACGCATCCGGGCCATTTTCGGCAATCATCTCGAGGCTTTTCGCCAGGTTCGTTTGCACCAGCTTGTCGCCCTTTTTCAGCGGCTCGCCGTCTTTCCAGAAAATGGCTTTGCTGTTCTCGTGATTAGGGAGCACTTCGCTGCCATAGGTTTTCAGATCGTCAGCCAGCGCATCGTTAACCACAAAGCCTTCTTCCGCCAGCTTCATTGCCGGGCGCACGACTTTGTTCAGCGGCATCGTGCCGTATTTCTCCAGCGCCAGCGAGAAACCCGCCACCGTACCCGGCGTACCGGATGCCAGATGCGATGTCAGCGACTTTTTCGCATCAGCGTTGCCCTGCTCATCAAGGAACATATCGCGAGTCGCGCCAGCTGGCGCCATTTCACGAAAATCAATCGCCGTGGCGTTACCGTCTTTGGTACGCAGTAGCATAAACCCACCGCCGCCCAGATTGCCCGCCTGCGGATGCGTCACCGCCAGCGCGTAGCCAACGGCTACAGCGGCATCAACGGCATTCCCGCCCTGTTTCAGAATATCCACCCCAACCTGCGTGGCCAGCGCATCCACGGAAGCCACCATCCCCTGCTGCGCACGCACAGGATGGAACACATCTTCTTCAACACCGTAGGATACCGGCGGTGGCGCAGCCGGTGCAGCAGCCACGCTAAAACAACTTCCTGAGAGCAGAGCAGCAATGGCTACCCGGCGTAAAAACGTCGGTTTTATCATCGTTATTCTCCAGATTTATGGGGTCGGCCCCCACTAAGCCTGGTGCATAACTCTGAAATAATCATCGTAACGGTAAGAAAGGAGTAAACTTAAGCGATCCCCGAGAGGAGAAAAGCGATGAAACGACTCTTACTTTTAGCCATGCTATTGCCGTTTGCAGGTTTTGCACAGCCCATCAACACCATGAATAACCCGAATCAACCCGGTTATCAGATCCCGAGTCAACAGCGTATGCAAACACAAATGCAAACGCAGCAAATTCAACAGAAAGGGATGCTCAACCAGCAGTTGCAAACGCAGACACGCATGCAGCAACAGCATATGGAAAACCAAATCAACGCCAATTCCCAGCGAGTACGTCAGTCTCAGCCAGGTGAGTTGAATTCCGGCCAGCAGCAAATGCTGCCCAACAGCAATGGCGGGATGTTAAACGGAACGCATAACCCGGACAACTCGCTGAATAAACAGCAACAGATGCTGCCGGAAAAAAAGAATGGCGACATGCTGAAGCCCTCCAGCACGCCGCAACCTAACGTTCCGTTAAAAACGCTTGGACCTTAACAGGGCTGGAAATCCGGCCCGATGACATCAATGGCATCGGTACAGATGCAGTCTACCCCCCAGCGTAGCAGTTCTGCCGCGCGCTGGGGTCGGTTGACGGTATACACCAGAATCCGCAGCCCCGCATCGCGCAACGCATCCACGCGCGCTTCATCCAGCAGCTTATGATTAAGATGAATAGAGACACAGTCCAACCGGGTGGTGAGCTCTCGCCAGTCCTCGCGCCACTCATCAAGCAGTAAACCACGCGGCAGCTCAGGCACCGACTGCTGCGCCGCTTCAAGCGCATCAATTTCAAAAGATGACAGTAGCGGCGACGTCATTCCCGACCACAGTTCACGCGCGGCCAGCGCCACGGCTTTCCCGGTCAGCACCCCGGTTCCCGTGGTCGGTTTGATTTCAATATTCGCCATCATGCCATGCTGGCGGCAGCGCTCAGCGACTTGCGAGAGCAGCGGCAGCGGTTCGCCTTTAAACTCACCGCTAAACCAGCCCCCGGCATCCACACGCAATAAATCCTGCCAGTTCAATTCGCCAGCCACGCCCCAGCCGTTGCTGGTGCGCTCCAGGTTGTCGTCATGCAGCAAGAAGATCTCACCGTCTTTCGACAATTTAGCGTCAAACTCAATCATGGTGTGACCGTATCGCGCTCCCATGTCGATTGCCGCCAGGGTGTTTTCCGGTGCCAGCTTACCGCCGCCACGATGGGCGACAATATGGGGGTAAGGCCAGTTACTCATACACGTTGTCCTGTTTCGCCATCAAAAAGATGCAGATGATTTTCTGGCAGATGCAGCCACAGCGTGCTGCCTGCCGTCGGGCGATGCTGATGCGCCAGTCGCACCACCAGCTTTTGCTCACCCCAACGTCCATGTGCCAGATTATCCGCACCCAGCATTTCCAGCGTGTCGACGACCAGCGGCACGCCACCTTCGGCCTGCGAGCTTAGCGCAATATGCTCCGGGCGGATACCCAGCGTCATGTTACGCCCAATACACTCCCCGACGCTTTTCCCTATAGGTAACGACATGCCATCGCCCAACTCAAAATGCGTACCCGAGGCGCTGATGCGACCATCCAGCAGATTCATCGCCGGGCTGCCGATAAAACTCGCCACAAAGCGGCTGGCGGGTTTTTCATACACCTCAACCGGGGTACCGATTTGCTCGGCAATGCCTTTGTTCATCACCATTACCCGTTGGGCGAGGGTCATCGCTTCAACCTGATCGTGCGTCACGTACAGCGAGGTGGTTTTCAGTCGGCGATGCAGATGTTGTAACTCCAGACGCATCTGTACGCGCAGCTTGGCATCAAGGTTAGAAAGCGGCTCATCGAACAGGAATACCGCCGGGTCGCGGACAATCGCCCGCCCCATGGCCACACGCTGGCGCTGGCCGCCAGAAAGCTCGCGTGGACGACGTTTAAGCAGGCCATCCAGCTCAAGAATACGCGCCGCCTCTTTCACCCGCTCAGCAATATGCTCCTTGCCCATCCCGCGGATTTTCAGTCCCCAGGCCATATTTTCTTCCACGCTCATATGCGGGTACAACGCGTAGTTCTGGAAGACCATCGCAATACCGCGATCTTTCGGTTCCATCTCGGTGACGCGCTTATTATCAATCCAGATATCGCCACCGCTCACCCGTTCAAGCCCGGCCACCATCCGCAGCAGCGTAGATTTACCGCAACCGGATGGCCCAACCATCACAATAAATTCCCCGTCCGCAACGTCCAGCGTCAGCGGTTTAATCACCTGGGTTTTGCCGTCCCAGCTTTTGGTTACTGCCTGTAGTTTTAAACCAGCCATTTTATTTCTCACTGTCCACTAAACCACGCACAAACGCGCGCTGCATGGCTAACACGATGATTACCGGAGGGATGAGCGTCAGCAGCATGGCTGCCATTACCTGGTTCCACTGCGTGGTGCCTTCACCGGTGGCAATCATGCCTTTAATACCCGCCACCGCAGTGCCCAAATTGACGTCGGTAATAATTAACAACGGCCACAGATACTGGTTCCAGCCGTAGATAAAGGTGATCACGAACAACGCCGCCAGATTGGTTTTTGACAGCGGTAGTACGATATCGCGGAAAAAACGCATCGGTGACGCGCCGTCAATACGCGCCGCCTCAACCAGTTCATCCGGCAGGGTCATAAAGAACTGACGGAACAGGAAAGTCGCTGTCGCAGATGCCATCAACGGCAGCGTCAGCCCCGCATAGCTGTCGAGCATCTTCAGGTTGGCGATCACTTCTACCGTCGGGAAAATACGCACCTCAACCGGTAGCATCAGGGTGATAAAAATCATCCAGAAGAACAGGTTGCGCAGCGGAAAGCGGAACCAGACGATGGCGAATGCGGAGAGCATAGAGACGGTAATTTTCCCTACCGTAATGCTGAACGCCATGATGAAACTGTTGAGCATCATCAACCAGAACGGTGCGCTATTCACGCCTACGCCGTTGACCCAGATGTATTTCATGTTTTCCAGCAGCTGTGTGCCGGGAACCAGCGTCATCGGCGTCTCAAACACCGCTTTATTGTCCAGCGTCGCCGCGACAAACGCGACGTACAACGGAAACAGGATCACCATGATTCCCATAATCAACATGGCATGGCTGAATATTGTCAGCCCACGACGGTTCTCAATCATTGGTAACGCACCTTACTTTCCACATAGCGGAACTGCACCACCGTCAAAATAATGACCAGGAACATCAACACCACCGATTGTGCAGCGGAAGAAGCCAGATCCAGTCCGACAAAACCTTCGCGGTAGATCTTATAAATCAGCGTCGTCGTCGCCTGTACCGGCCCGCCCGCAGTGGCAGCATCAATCACCGGGAAGGTGTCAAAGAAGGCATACACCAGGTTCACCACCAGCAGGAAGAAGCTCACCGGGGCAATGAGCGGCAGCGCCAGTTTAAAGAAGCGGCGAACCGGCCCCGCACCATCAATCGCGGCGGCTTCGATCAGCGAGCGAGGAATAGACTGCAGTGCGGCAAAGAAGAACAGGAAGTTGTAACTAATCTGCTTCCAGACCGACGCAAACACCACCAGGAACATCGCCTGACCGCTGTTTTGCGCATGGTTCCAGTCATAGCCAAACTCACCGAGAAAATGGGTAATCAGCCCGCGCCCGGGGTTAAACAGGAAGATCCACAGCACAGCGGCAACGGCGGGCGCAACGGCGTAGGGCAACAGCATCAACGTTTGATAAAAACGGCTGCCGCGCACCACGTAATTCACCAACGCGGCAAAAAATAACGACACCAACAGGCCGCTCACCGTAACCAACGAGCTGAACTTAATAGTGGTCCAGAATGAATCAAGGTAGTACGGGTCATGGAACAGTGCGACAAAGTTTTCCAGTCCGACAAACTGGCTGGAAAGACCAAACGGATCAACGGATTGTAGTGAGTACCACAGCGCTTCACCGGCGGGCCAGATAAAGAAAATAACGGTGATGACCAACTGCGGAGCCACCAGTAAATAGGGAAGCCAGCGCGAGCGGAACACCGGACGGGATGAGGACATGTAGATTTGATTCCTGAACAGCGCCGGATGGCGCTACGCTTATCCGGCCTACGCGCATTTGTAGGCCGGGTAAGGCGCAGCCGTCACCCGGCATTTCACATTACGATTTGGTCGATTGCTCAAAGCGGCGCAGTAACTGATTGCCACGCTCAACGGCGGCATCCAGCGCCTGCTGCGGGGTTTTCTTCCCGGTCCAGACGCTTTCCAGCTCTTCATCCACAATGGTACGGATCTGCGGCATATTGCCCAGACGCAGCCCTTTGGTGTACGGCAACGGCGGCTTGTTCAGCATTTGACGGGTGGCGATATCCGCGCCCGGGTTCTTCTCATAGAAACCCTGCTCGCGGGTCAAATCGTAGGCGGCGGTGGTGATCGGCAGATAACCTGTTTTCTGATGCCATTCGGCAGCAATTTCAGGTTTCGCCAGGAAGTTGAGGAACTCCGCCACGCCTTCGTAGGTGGCTTTGTCTTTACCCTGCATCACCCACAGACTGGCCCCACCGATAATGGCGTTCTGCGGCGCGCCCTTCACATCGGCATCGTACGGCATCATCCCGACGCCATAGTTGAATTTCGCGTAGTGGCGGATGTCAGCCAGAGAACCGGAAGACGCGGTGGTAATGGCGCAATCCCCGTTGTAGAACTTCTCGGTCGACTCATCTTTACGCCCGAAGTAGCTGAAATCGCCCTTTTTATTCAGCTCTTCCAGCAGCGCGATATGCTTCACCTGTTCCGGCTTGTTGAACTCCAGTACTGCATCAGTACCGTCAAAACCGTTATTTTTAGTCGCGACTGGTAATCCGTTCCAGGCGCTGAAGTTTTCAATCTGGATCCAGCCCTGCCAGCCGCTGGCATACCCGCACTTCATACCTGCGGCTTTCAGCTTCGCGGTGTATTCCGCCAGATCCTGCCAGGTTTTCGGCGGTTGCTCAGGGTCTAAACCGGCTTTTTTGAAGGCATCTTTGTTGTAGTACAGCACCGGGGTGGAGCTGTTAAAAGGCTGGGAGAGTAAATGTCCGCTTTTAGAGTCGGTGTAATAACCGGAAACCGTCGGTACAAACTGAGACTCATCGAAGTTAATGCCAGCCTCTTTGAATACTTCATACACCGGTTTAATGGCTTTCGAAGCCATCATCGTTGCCGTACCCACTTCATAAACCTGCAGCAGCGCAGGCGCGTTTCCGGTACGGAAGGCGGCAATACCTGCGCTCAGGCTCTGCTCGTAGTTGCCTTTGTACTGCGGAACAATTTTGTAGTCGGGATTGGCGGCATTAAAACGTTGCGCCAAAGAATCAACCTCTTTACCCAGTTCGCCTTCCATTGAGTGCCAGAATGGGATGGTGGTGACCGCCAGTGCCTGACCTGCAAACGCCAGGCTAAGCGCCAGTCCTAAAGCTGTATGTCGTAACGATATCATCGGTTATCTCTCTTGTTGTGCCGGATGCGCGATATCACGCGTTTTATGCTCGCGGGGGTAACATGACATGCTCGAATGACAGAAAAATAACTTTTTTATTACAAAAAAAAGATAGTAAGGCGACAGAGAGATGGCAAGGCAGTGACGATTGCAAGAAGGGAAAGTGGGAGCTGAGACACGTACAGGCTATTTGGGTGATACGCCGGATAGCGGTGCTCACGCATCGTATCCGGCCTATACATACTGTAGGCCGGATAAGGTGTTTACACCGCCATCCGGCAAGGTGGCTGAGAGTTAACCGCCCAGATACGCACTACGCACCGCTTCGTTAGCCAGCAATGCATCACCGGTATCTTCCAGCACCACGTGGCCGTTTTCCAGCACGTACCCACGGTCAGCGAGTTTCAGTGCCTGGTTGGCGTTTTGTTCGACGAGGAAAATCGTCATCCCCTGCTCGCGCAATTGCTCAATGGTGTTAAAGATCTGCTGGATGATAATCGGCGCCAGACCCAGCGACGGTTCATCAAGCAGTAGCAGCCTCGGCTGGCTCATCAAAGCCCGGCCAATCGCCAGCATCTGCTGCTCACCACCAGACATAGTTCCCGCACGCTGGATACGACGCTCATGCAGACGTGGAAACAGGTCATACACCCACTTGATGCGTTTCTGAAACTGGTCTTTCTCGGCAAAAAAGCCCCCCATCGCCAGGTTCTCTTCTACCGTCATACGGGAAAACACGCGACGCCCTTCCGGGACAATCGCCACTGCTTCACGCATGATTTTTGCCGTCTGCCAGTCGGTAATATCTTTACCATCAAAGACAATACGCCCACTTGTTGCCCGAGGATCGCCACACAGCGTTCCGAGCAGCGTGGTTTTTCCCGCGCCGTTGGCACCAATAAGCGTCACGATTTCACCCTGGTTGATATACAAGCTGACGTCGTGCAGCGCCTGGATCTTGCCGTAGTGGGCGTTGACGTTGTCAAAAGACAACATGACTTTTTCCATCTTATGCCTCACCACCATTATGCTTCGCCTAAATAGGCGCGGATCACGTCCGGGTTGTTACGAATCTGCTCCGGTGTCCCGTTCGCCAGCGGCGTCCCCTGGTTCACCACGTAAATACGGTCTGAAATGCCCATCACCAGCTTCATGTCGTGCTCAATGAGCAGGATGGTGGTGTCGTGATGGTCGCGCAGCTCAGCAATCAGCTCATCCAGCTCTTTGGTTTCTTTCGGGTTAAGACCCGCAGCAGGTTCATCGAGCATCAGAATTTCCGGCTGAGTGACCATGCAACGGATAATCTCAAGACGGCGCTGGTCGCCATAGGCCAGGTTGCTCGCCTGCCGGTTAGCATGCTGCAGCAGGCCGATACGATCAAGCCAGGTGGCGGCGCGCTCCAGCGCTTCATCCTGCGCGCGGCGAAAAGCAGGGGTTTTTAGCAGCCCGGAGAAAACCCCAGCTTTCAGTTGCTGATGCTGCGCCACCAGCAGATTTTCAATCACTGTCATTTCGCGAAACAGACGCACATGCTGGAAGGTACGCACCACGCCCATGCGCGCAATTTGCTGGCCCGGCAGCCCTTCCAGGTGCTGGTCGCGCAGCTTAATCGTCCCGCCGGTCGGCTTATAGAACCCGGTCAGGCAGTTGAAGACCGTGGTTTTCCCCGCGCCGTTCGGGCCAATCAGAGAGACAATCTCTTTTTTATGCAAATCCAGAGACACATTGTTGACTGCCAGCAGGCCGCCAAAACGCATCATCAGGCCGCTAACCGATAATAATGGCTGACTCATGCCTGCTCTCCTTTTGCTTCCCCGTTTTTCAGCTTCAACTGTGGACGGGTCATCGGCAGCAAGCCCTGCGGACGCCAGATCATCATCAGTACCATCAAACCACCCAGCATTAACATGCTGTATTCATTGAAATCACGCATCAGTTCACGTGAGACCACCAGCAGGATGGCCGCCAGGATCACCGCAAACTGCGATCCCATCCCCCCCAGCACGACAATCGCCAGCACAAAGGCCGACTCGGCAAAGGTGAATGATTCCGGACTGACAAAACCCTGGCGCGCGGCAAACAACGTACCGGCAAAACCGGCAAACGCGGCGCTGATGGTAAAGGCGGTCAGCTTGATACGCGTAGGGTTTAAGCCCAGTGAACGGCAGGCAATTTCATCTTCACGCAGCGCTTCCCATGCACGGCCCAGCGGCATACGCAACAGGCGGTTGATGACAAACAGCGAGAACACCACCAGCAGCAGCGCCACCAGATAAAGGAAAATCACACGATCAGAGGGATCGTACTTGACGTTAAAGAAGTTGCTGAAGGTATCCCAGCCGCCTTCACGGGCGCTACGGCTGAATTCCAGACCGAAAAAGGTCGGTTTAGGGATCTGGCTGATACCGTTCGGGCCACCGGTGACTTCTGTATTATTGAGCAACAGGATACGCACGATTTCGCCAAAGCCTAAGGTCACTATTGCCAGGTAGTCGCCGCGCAGACGCAGAACCGGGAAGCCAAGCAGGAAACCTGCCGCCGCCGATACCAGTCCCGCCAACGGCAAACAGGTCCAGAAACCAAGACCGTAATAGTGGTTCAGCAGCGCAAAGGTATACGCACCAATGGCATAGAATCCGCCGTAGCCCAGCACCAGCAAGCCGGAAAGGCCGACCACCACGTTTAAGCCGAGGCCGAGGATGATATAAATCATCGTCAGCGTAGCGATATCCACCGTGCCGCGCGACACCATAAATGGCCATGCGACAGCAATGACCAACAGCGCCACCAGAAACAGCTTCTGTTTGACGGTTGAGCCATCAATCGCCGGCAGAATGAACTTCGGTCCGGAGACGCTCTTCAGGCTCTTCTGGAAAACGGGACGCAGCAGTTGGAAAAGAAAGACCACGCCGGTACCGATAAACACCCACTGCCAGCGGATATCCGCAGCGGTATCCACCACCAGCTTCGTGCCATCCAGTTCCAGTTGAACGCCCATGAAGACGCCCGCCAGGATGAAAAACATAACCGCTGAAAGCAGCGCCATTGCAAAATGCATCGGTTTCATACTTTCTCTACCTCCGGGCGACCCAGAATACCGGTCGGCATTACCAGCAGCACCAGAATCAGCAGTGCGAACGACACCACATCTTTGTATTCCGTACTCAGATAAGCAGAGGAGAGCGCTTCCGCCACGCCCAGAATCAGGCCGCCGATCATCGCCCCTGGAATGCTACCGATACCGCCAAGAACCGCCGCGGTAAAGGCTTTCATCCCGGCCATAAAGCCAATATAGGGGTTAATTACACCGTAGAACTGTCCAAGCAACACACCTGCTACCGCCGCCATTGCTGCGCCAATCACAAAAGTCAGCGCGATCACGCGGTCAGTGTTAATGCCGAGCAGGCTGGCCATTTTCAGGTCTTCCGCGCAGGCACGACAGGCGCGTCCCATACGCGAATAGCGGATAAACAGCGTCAGCGCCAGCATCGCAAGGAAGGTCACAATCCAGATAACCAGCTGCATGGTAGTGATGGACGCAGAGAAGTTTTCACTGCTGCCGACAGTCCACTGACCGTTAAACAGGCTGGGCAGCGCCACGTCGCGCGAGCCTTCCGTCAGGCTGACGTAGTTTTGCAGGAAGATAGACATCCCGATGGCGGAAATCAGCGCGATCAGGCGCTTGGAGCTGCGTACGGGCCGATACGCCACGCGTTCAATGCTCCAGCCGTAGGCGCTGGCAATCACGATAGCACCGACGAAGCCTGCGGCAACCAGCAGCCAGCTGGAATCAATACCCATCATCATTAGCGCAGCGATGATCATAAAGGAGACATAACTGCCGATCATATACACCTCGCCGTGGGCGAAGTTGATCATGCCGATAATGCCGTACACCATCGTGTAGCCAATGGCGATCAGCGCGTAGGTGCTTCCCAGCGTGACGCCGTTAAACATCTGCTGCAAGAAATAGAGGAACTGCTCGGACATAAGGTAACCTTTTTAAACCCGCCCGTTTTGCACGGGCGGTGGGATAACGCGTCTTCAGGTATTACTTCGCGACAGTCGATGAACCATCCGCGTGCCACTGGAAGACACCAAACTCAAATCCCTTCAAATCGCCTTTTTCGTCCCATTTCAGCGGCCCAATCACGGTATCAGCCCCGTGTGCTTTCAGATCTTTCACCAGATCCAACGGCTCTTTGCTGCCGCTACGATCCATCGCTGTCGCCAGTGACTGAACGGCTGCGTAAGTGATCCATACGTAAGGTCCGCTTGGATCTTTCTTGTCAGCGTTGAGCGCATCAACGATAGCTTTGTTAGCCGGATCCTGGTCATAGCGTTTTGGCATGGTAACCAACATCCCTTCAGCGGCATCACCGGCAATGTTAGACAGGGAGGCATTTCCCACGCCCTCTGGTCCCATAAACTGCGTCTTCAGGCCAACTGAACGCGCCTGACGCAGCATTTGCCCCATTTCCGGGTAGTAGCCACCGTAATAAACGAAGTCGATATTTTCTTTTTTCAGGCGGGCGATCAGCGCAGAAAAATCTTTCTCCCCGGCGGTGATCCCATCAAAGAAGACGATGTTGGCTTTACCTGCTTTCAGGCTGTCCTGCACCGAACGCGCCAGGCCTTCACCGTACTGCTGTTTGTCATGAATGATGGCGATACGCTGTGGCTTCACCTTCTCCAGGATGTATTTCGCGGCAGTCGGCCCCTGAGAGGAGTCCAGACCCGCGGTGCGCATGATGTGCGCGTAACCACGCTGCGTCAGTTCCGGGTTGGTCGCGCCCGGGGAAATCATCAGAATGCCTTCATCTTCGTAAATATCTGATGCCGGTTGAGTCGACGATGAGCACAGATGTCCTATCACATACTGAATGCCATCGTTGACGATTTTGTTCGCGACGGCAACGGCCTGTTTCGGATCGCAGGCATCGTCATATTCCACGGCGACCAGCTTGTCGCCTTTGATCCCACCTTTGGCATTGATATCTTTAATCGCCTGACGTGCGCCATTAAATTCCATATCGCCCCACTGCGCGACCGGACCTGACATCGCGCCAACAACAGCGACCTTGATATCTTCCGCCATGACAGCGTGCGACATTGCCAGTGCTATCACCCCTGCGATGATGGTTTTCGCATTCCGTTTCATATTCCTGAATCCCCATTCGTGACGTGTTTACACTTCATCCTTCAAGCTGCCTCTGTGTTGGCTACGTTAGCTCACTCCAGTCACTTACTTATGTAAGCTTCTGGGGATTCACTCTCTTGTCGCCTTGATGCAACTTGAATGATTTTGTGTATATATGTTGTATTTATATGGTCAAAAAGCAGACTGTGCTTTTTTTGAACTGTACTATTTTTACCAGTCTCATTAATGGTTTAGCGCAGTTTTTTAAGCAAATTACGGCTAAAAGCTCTATTTTTCAGTCGATTAAGAAAAGATAATATTCTGCTTTTCACTATAGATAAACAAAAAAAAGTGCATTTGTCAGCATAAAATAACGGTACAAAGAGCCGAATAAAATGCTGCATTCCAGGGGATTATCCTGCCTGTTTTTCAATCTCTGATGTTTCAAACTGTCAATATCGTTGTTACAAAACTATTAACCTGGTTAATCGAATAAAAAAGAGAAAGCATCCGGGTGAATTATTTCGGTACACTGATTCCATCTTTTGTGATTTGGACATGCTGTTAATGAAGCTGACCATCGTTCGTTTAGAAAACTTCAGTGCTCAGGATCTCATCGATCTTGGCAAAATCTGGCCGGAATATTCCGCCTCATCATTAAGCGTAGATGAAACGCACCGGATCTATGCCGCACGCTTTAACGAGCGCCTGCTTGGCGCAGTACGCGTCACACTGAGCGGTACGCAAGGTGCACTGGATTCCTTACGTGTACGCGATATCACCCGCCGTCGTGGCGTTGGGCAGTATTTGGTTGAAGAAACTCTCCGCGAAAACCCGGACGTGAGTTCATGGTGGATGGCCGACGTCGGCGTGGAAGACCGCAGCGTGATGGCCGCGTTTATGCAGGCATTAGGTTTTACGGCCCAGGAGAATGGCTGGGAAAAAAGATAAAAAAGCCGGATGGCGCTGACGCTTATCCGGCCTACGAAGTACTCGTTGTAGGCCCGGTAAGCAAAGCGCCACCGGGCAGTTACTCATTTAGCGTCTGTCGCCGTACCATTTGCATGCCAGTCAAACACACCGAATTCGAAGCCTTTCAGGTCGCCTTTCGCATCCCATGACAGTGGCCCCATGACGGTTTCCACCGAGTTTGCTTTCAGGTATTTGGCAATTTCAGCCGGATCGTCAGACTGGTTCAGACCGGCCTGCAAAGATTGCAGCGCGGCGTAGGTCGTCCACACAAATGCACCGCTTGGGTCCTGTTTTTTGGCTTTGATCGCATCCACAATCGGTTTGTTCGCTGGTACCTGGTCGTAGTTCTTCGGTTTCGTTACCAGTAAACCTTCTGCTGATTCACCGGCAATGTTAGACAGCGACACGTTCGCGACCCCTTCAGGTCCCATAAACTGAGTTTTCAGACCCGCGGCGCGAGACTGGCGCAGGATCTGCCCCATTTCCGGGTGGTAACCGCCGTAGTAAACGAAATCGATGTTCTCTTTCTTCAGACGTGCCACCAGCGTAGAGAAATCTTTCTCACCGGCGGTGATCCCGTCGAAGAACACCACGTCAGCGTTGGCTTTCTTGAGGTTGTCCTGCACGGAGCGCGCCAGACCTTCGCCGTACTGTTGTTTGTCATGCACGATAGCAATGCGCTTCGGCTTCACTTTATCGACAATGTATTTCGCCGCAGTTGGGCCCTGATCGGAATCCAGACCGGTGGTACGTAACACCAGGTTATAGCCGCGTGCGGTCAGTTCCGGTGCCGTTGCCGCTGGAGTGATCATCAGAATACCTTCGTCTTCATAGATATCTGACGCAGGTTGAGTGGAAGAAGAACACAGGTGGCCGATAACGTATTTAATCCCGTCGTTGACCACTTTGTTAGCAACCGCTACCGCTTGTTTCGGGTCACAGGCATCGTCATATTTTACCATGACCAGTTTGTCGCCTTTCACGCCGCCCTTGGCGTTGATATCAGCAATGGCCTGTTCTGCGCCGGTAAACTCCTGATCGCCATACTGCGCCACCGGGCCGGACATCGCGCCGACGACGGCAACTTTAATATCCTTAGCAAAGGCCATATTGCTCAAAGACAGGGCGATACATCCTGCCAATAACGCTTTACCCTTCATATTCATCCTGACAATCCCCATTATTGTGGTTATTACGTGTGTTGTGATGTTGTTGTTCAGCACTTTATGTCGATTATTGGATAGCCACCCGTGCTTTAGCAGCATACTCTGCTAAAACATACCCGATTTTTATTATTTTGGAATAGCTAAATTTACATCCAGATAACAAATTCGTGTCGGTGGAGGGGAGGAAAGGAAAGGTCGTAGGCCCGATAAGCGAAGCGCCATCGGGCCTACGTGTTGCCGGATGGCAGCGTAAACGCCTTATCCGGCCTACAAAAAACAAAACCCCCGAATTCACATTCGAGGGTTCATTGGCAATGCGCGAAGATTACGCTTCGATCGCCGCACGCAGTTTTTTCATCGCGTTCTTTTCAAGCTGACGAACACGTTCAGCGGAAACGCCGTAGCGATCGGCCAGTTCCTGCAACGTCGACTTGTTGTCTTCGTCCAGCCAGCGGGCACGAATGATGTCCTGGCTACGCTCGTCCAGACCTTCCATTGCGTGAGTCAGCTTGTTTGCGGCCTGATCTTCCCAGTTATCCTCTTCAATGCCATCGGCAAAGTTGGAGGATTTATCCTGCAGATACAGAACCGGAGCCATCGGCTGGCTGTCGGACTCATCGTCCGAAGACATGTCAAACGTCATGTCCTGCGCCGCCATACGGGATTCCATTTCGCGCACGTCTTTGCTGGAAACCCCCAGCTCGCGGGCAACCATTTCCACTTCATCCTGGTTAAACCAGCCCAGACGCTGCTTGGTTTTGCGCAGGTTAAAGAACAGCTTACGCTGTGCTTTGGTGGTCGCGACTTTCACGATACGCCAGTTACGCAGAACGTATTCGTGGATCTCGGCTTTGATCCAATGCACGGCGAAGGAAACCAGGCGCACACCCACTTCGGGGTTGAAACGGCGCACGGCTTTCATCAGGCCGATATTACCTTCCTGAATCAGATCCGCCTGCGGCAGGCCATAGCCCGCATAGTTACGAGCAACATGAACAACAAAGCGCAGGTGAGACAGGATCAGCGTTTTAGCTGCTTCCAGATCGCCCTGGTAATGCAGCTTTTCAGCAAGTAGCCGCTCCTCGTCAGCCGACAACATCGGCCACGCGTTCGCAGCCCGGATGTAAGACTCCAGGTTACCAACAGGGGCTAAAGCTAAATTTTGCATTTCTTTGGTCATTCAAATCCTCTCAATCTTTGTCATCTGGCGTTGGTAAAAACCAATAGCAACAACCATGCCAGAGCTTATGAGCAACGAGAATATCATTCAATCTTTTATCAGACAGTGATTTTATCCACAAGTTCCATGTCGTAATGTGTATAAATTACGCACAAAATGTGACATCACGATGAATGCGCCGGGAAGAGAAAACAGAGCTCTTTCCCTGCAGAGCGAACTACTCAGTGCAGGGAAAGATTATACCAGAGATTTTTTAATCGGGGGTAAAGTGGCGTAAATGTTGAACCGTGGCAAGCCAGGCTGCCACCCAGCCAATCATTGAGCATACCAGCAGTAACAGCAAGCACTCATCGAATGATAAGCCGTTGATATCAAACTTCGTTCCGAAAACTTGCGCCACTTCCGTGACCGCTGACGACAGTCGCATCACCAAAATTTCTGACAAAATCAGTGAAAGAAATGCGCCAGAAAAACCGAGCAGCGCGCCGCCGTAAAGGAACGGACGCAGGATAAATCCATCCGTCGCACCAATCAGTTTCTGTACGTTAATAGTATCGCGACGCGCAAAAATGCTCAGACGCACGCTGTTACCGATGACGAGGAAGACCGCCGCCACCATCAACACACCAATCATCGCGGAAACGCGTCCGACAAGGCCCGTCAGCGCAGCCAGTCGCGCAAACCAGCTGTCATCCATACGTACTTCATCGATACCGTTGATTTGTGCAATACGATCACGCAGCGTGTTCAGTGATTCCGTGCCCTGGAAATCCAGTTTCGGGATCACCACCGCCACGGCCGGAAGTGGGTTTTCTTCCAGCATATCCAGCGCACCGCCAAAGCCAGACCAGTTACGGAATTCGCCCAGCGCATCGTCACGGGAGAGGTAATTCACTTTCTCCACGCCCTGCTCGGCCTGTAACTGCCCCACCACACGTGCTGCCGCATCATCATCCAGCGTTTTTTGCAGATATACGGTGATCTGCGGGGACGGGTAATACTGGCTTGCCGCCTGATTCACGTTCTTGTAGACCATGTAACAAACACTTGGCAACGTCAGTGAGATAGCGATAACCATCACCGTCAGGAACGTCGCCAACGGTTTACTTTTCAGGTCCTGCAACGCCCCCTGGAACGCATAGCGCACTTGCTCGTTAAAGACGTTGGTTTTACGCGAGTTCGGTTTTGGCGACGCTTTCGCACGTTTTGGCGCGTTGCGACCGCCCTCTCCTGGCGCACCGCCCGATTTACGGAAACGATCCAGTCGTCCACCGAACTGTTTGATTTGATTAATAGCGTCGCGTCTATTCATTCGCCAGGCCTCCATGCAGGTGTCCGTCACTCAGGACAAGCTGGCGATAAGAACGACGGGAGATTAGCCCAATATCGTGCGTCGCCATTAATACCGTTACCCCGACGCGATTAAACTCTTCGAACAGACGTAGGATCCCTTCTGACAGCGCGTCGTCAAGGTTCCCCGTCGGTTCATCCGCCAGCAGTACCGCAGGCTTGTTCACCACCGCACGGGCGATGCCCACACGCTGCTGTTCACCGCCGGAGAGTTGAATCGGGAAGTTCTTCGCTTTGTCCAACAGCCCGACTTTATCCAGCGCCGCTGACACGCGACGACGAATATCGTCCCCGCTGGCACCCGCAATGATCAGTGGGATTGCCACGTTGTCGAAGACGGTTCTGTCCATCAACAGGTGGTGATCCTGAAAGATCATGCCGATCTGGCGACGCAGAAACGGCACTTCACGGTTTTTCAAACGACTGATGTCGTGCCCGCTGAAGTAGATCTTCCCGGCACTGGGCCGTTCAATTCCACAGATCAGCTTCAGCAGGGTACTTTTACCCGCGCCGGAGTGGCCGGTCAGAAACGCCATCTCGCCAGGCTGCATATGGAATGTGACTCCCTGCAGCGCTTGTCTCCCACCGAGATAGGCCTTGCTGACATGTTCAAAGCGAATCATTGTTAATCCTCTCGGGCAAAAAGTGCCTCTATAAAATCGCCCGCTTTAAACGGACGTAAATCCTCGATACGTTCGCCCACACCGATATAGCGGATAGGGATGCCAAACTGATCGGCAACCGAGAAAATGACCCCGCCTTTCGCCGTTCCGTCCAGCTTGGTCAGGGTGATACCGGTTAAACCCACCGCTTCATGGAACAGTTTGGCCTGGCTTATCGCATTCTGCCCGGTACTGGCATCGATAGTCAGCATAACTTCATGCGGCGCATCAACGTCCAGCTTCTTCATCACGCGAACGATTTTTTTCAATTCTTCCATCAGGTGCGATTTGTTCTGCAAACGCCCTGCGGTATCAGCGATCAGCACATCTACGTTACGCGCCTTCGCCGCCTGAATGGCGTCAAAGATAACGGACGCGGAATCCGCGCCGGTATGCTGAGCAATCACCGGGATGTTGTTTCGCTGACCCCAGACCTGCAGTTGCTCCACCGCCGCCGCACGGAAGGTATCGCCCGCCGCCAGCATCACCGATTTACCCTGCTGCTCAAACTGACGCGCCAGCTTACCGATGGTGGTGGTTTTACCCACACCGTTAACGCCAACCATTAAGATAACAAATGGCGTTTTACCCTCAACATTCAGCGGCTCGTCAACCTTTGCCAGAATCTCGCCCATCTCATCTTTCAGCAGGCCGTACAACGCTTCTGCATCTTTGAGCTGCTTGCGGCTGGCGCCTTCTGTCAGATTTGTAATGATCTTGCGGGTTGTTTCTACGCCCACATCGGCAATCAGCAGTTGCTCTTCCAGCTCTTCAAACAGATCATCGTCGATCTTTTTACCACGGAACAGACTGATAAATCCGGAACCGAGGTTTTCTTTGGTTTTCAGCAGACTACGCTTCAGGCGTGCAAAGAAACCTTCTTTGGTTGGTTTTTCCTGCTCCTGCACAGCGTCTTCTACCACAGCCTCTTCTGCTGCAGGCGTGTCTTCAACAGGCTCAACAGTCGCGGCATCTTCAGCAATTTCTGCCACCGCTTCAGCGGCCAACGCCTGTGCTTCCAGCTCTTCATCAGTTAGCTGTGGCTCGTTTTCGGCTTCTTCTTCAACCGCCTCAACGATTTCAACGGTTTCCACTTCAGCCTGCCACTCTTCGGCAGAAACGTCTTCGGCTTTAACCTCTTCCGGCAGCGGTAATTCTTCGCGTTCGGTCACTGCCGCGGGTGCCGGTGTTTCCACTATTGATTCAACGACCGGTTGCTGTTGTTGAGCTACAGGCTCTTCTTCCGGCTGCAGTTTCTCAATTTCCGCAACCTGTTCAGTGACTTCAACGACTTCAGCAGCAAAGGCTTGCGTTTCCGCCTCGCTACGGGTTTCCTCGACGTGCGGCTGTTCGTCAACGACGGTAGTTTCTTCAGCAACCGGTTGTTGTTCTTCGTTTTTTAGTTCTGTCTCGTTTTCCGGTGCCTGCTCTTTTTGACCAAAGCCCAGCCAGGAAAAAAAGCCACGTTTTTTCTCTTTCGCCATTTGCGACTACACTCCCCCGCTGTTGCTTCATGGCACAGCGTCAACGCTATGTACATAGCAGCTAAAAAAATGATGAAATAGTCTATCACTTATACCCAATGAATTTCGAGTTACGTCAAGACGGCAAGCGCACGAATCCCGATAAGCTTACTTTTAGTAAGTGATTCGGGTGAGTAAGTGCAGCCAACGAAGAGGTAACTTGAAAGGCGAAGGGTTAACTTAACTCACATCACCGCCTGGAATGACATGCTATAGGCGGATTGAGCAATAATAGAAATGAAAAAACCGAATCACTCAGGCAGCGGTCAGATCCGCATTATTGGCGGGCAATGGCGAGGCCGTAAACTCCCGGTTCCGGACAGCCCCGGACTGCGTCCAACCACCGACCGCGTACGCGAAACGCTGTTTAACTGGCTGGCACCGGTAATGGTTGATGCCCGTTGCCTGGACTGCTTCGCCGGAAGCGGCGCGTTGGGTCTGGAAGCACTCTCCCGCTATGCGGCAGATGCCACGCTTCTGGAGATGGATCGCGCGGTTTCGCAACAGTTACAAAAAAATCTCGCCACGCTGAAGGTAACACATGCCCGCGTCATCAACACCAACACCCTGACGTTTTTAGCTCAGACGGGCACACCGCATAACGTGGTGTTTGTTGATCCACCGTTTCGCAAAGGATTACTGGAAGAAACATTAACACTTCTGGAAACTCGCGGCTGGCTGGCAAACGAAGCGTATATTTACGTGGAAAGCGAGGTTGAAAACGGTTTGCCGCCGGTTCCGGTGAACTGGTCGCTATACCGTGAGAAAGTCGCCGGACAGGTCGCCTATCGCCTGTATCAACGTGAAGCACAAGGAGAGCAACATGCTGATTAATCTGGGACGTCTGTTAATGCTGTGTGTCTGGGCATTCCTGCTACTGAATATTTTTCAACCGTTCCCACGTCCGCTCAATATCTTCGTGAATGTGGCACTGGTGTTTATGGTGCTGATGCACGGCATGCAGTTGGCGCTGCTGAAATCAACCATGCCGAAAGATGGCCCGCAAATGACCAGCGGCGAGAAAATCCGCATTTTCCTGTTTGGCGTATTTGAACTGCTGGTCTGGCAGAAGAAGATTAAAGACCAGTTGAAGAAGTAATGGTGCTCACTTTGCCCGGTATCACGTAGCGAGCCGGGACGGCAAAACCTGTAGGCCGGATAAGGCGTAAGCCGCCATCCGGCATCAGCCAAATGAAACCTTAGCGTTCAGCCGTAAAATCAACAAAACGCGAACCCTTGTAGCTCAGTGTCCCTTTGTCGCCAACCGTTAACGTATGATACTGCTGGGCGTCCAGACGAAACGTCTGCTCCAGGCCGCCGCTTTGCGGTTTGAAGCTGGCTTCATAGCGCATGCTGGTGCCCGCTGGCGTAACATCCTGTTGACGTGAACGCCGGTCATTTAGCGGCTTTTCCCGCTTATTACTCACCACCACCCTTTTTTGTACCAACGGTGCAGCATCATTTTCCGCTTTTTCCCGCCGCTGCTGGACAAAGCGAAACGACGCGGCAATAACGATTAAGGCAATGATCACAATAAAAAAAAGGGGTGGCTTACTCATAGTATTAACCCATCAGAAAATGCGGAAATAAGCATACCTTGCCTGTTATGGTGTTGTCATCCTGCGGTATCGGACTCTACACTGGTCAATAGAGCCGTAAGCACCCCGCTTACGAAAAAATAACGAATTCAAGGAACTAAGATGCTTTGGTCGTTTATCGCTGTTTGTCTTTCCGCATGGTTGTTCGTGGATGCTTCTTATCGTGGGCCCGTCTGGCAACGCTGGGTCTTTAAACCCCTGACGTTATTGCTCCTGCTGCTGCTGGCCTGGCAGGCACCAATGTTTAACGCCATCAGCTACCTGGTACTGGCCGGCTTGCTGGCTTCGCTGCTGGGCGACGCGCTGACGCTATTGCCGCGCCAACGCCTGCTGTACGCAATTGGGGCATTCTTCCTGTCGCATCTGCTGTATACCATTTACTTCGCCAGCCAAATGACGCTGTCGTTCTTCTGGCCTTTGCCGCTGGTACTGGTGGTGCTGGGGGCGTTGCTGATTGCCGTGATCTGGACACGTCTGGAAGAGCTGCGCCTCGCTATTTGTACCTTTATCGGCATCACGCTGATGATGGTCTGGATGGCTGGCGAACTGTGGTTCTTCCGCCCGACCGCTCCGGCGCTGTCAGCATTTATGGGCGCATCGCTCCTCTTCATCGGCAATATTGTCTGGCTGGGGAGCCATTACCGTTACCGCTTCCGCGCGGATAATGCGATTGCTGCCGCCTGCTACTTCGCCGGACATTTCCTGATTGTTCGTTCGTTGTATCTTTAAAAACCCTTGACTCTGGAGTCGACTCCAGAGTGTATCCTCCGGTTAATACGAAATGATTATCAATCGGAGGATGCCATGTCGACACCAGAGACCAATGGCAAAAAAGCCCCACAATTCTCTTCTTTCAAGCCAGCGCCTGCGCCACAAAAGGCGGATGACTGCTGCTGCGACGGAACTTGCTCCACTACACCACCCGTATCCGATACCGTTGACGGGACTCGCTATTCCTGGAAAGTGGCGGGCATGGACTGCGCGGCCTGTGCGCGTAAAGTCGAGAATGCAGTCCGCCAGGTCAGCGGCGTTAACCAGGTTCAGGTTCTGTTCGCCACCGAAAAGCTGGTGGTAGATGCCGGTTCCGATATCCGCGAGCAAATTGAAAGCGCAGTGCAGAAAGCCGGCTACACCCTGCGTGATGAGCAGGCGCCAGAAGAAGCCCCCGAATCACGGTTTAAAGAAAATCTGCCACTGATTTCATTGATTATCATGATGGCCATCAGTTGGAGACTGGAGCAGTTCAATCACCCCTTCGGCCAGATAGCATTTATCGCCACCACCCTGGTGGGTCTGTATCCCATTGCACGTCAGGCGCTGCGCCTGATGAAAACCGGTAGCTACTTTGCCATTGAAACGCTGATGAGCGTCGCCGCCATCGGCGCACTGTTTATCGGCGCGACAGCGGAAGCCGCTATGGTGCTGCTGCTGTTTTTAATTGGCGAGCGCCTGGAAGGATGGGCTGCCAGCCGAGCCCGTAAAGGGGTCAGTGCGCTAATGGCGCTGAAGCCGGAAACCGCCACGCGTCTGCGTAACGGCGAGCGCGAAGAGGTTGCCATTAACACCCTCCAGCCAGGCGACATCATTGAAGTTGCTGCCGGGGGACGTTTACCCGCCGACGCTAAACTGGTTTCTGGTTTTGCCAGCTTTGATGAAAGTGCATTGACGGGTGAATCTATTCCGGTTGAGCGGACATTGGGCGAGAAAGTCCCAGCAGGCGCCACCAGCGTGGATCGTCTGGTCACGCTGGAAGTGCTCTCCGAACCGGGCGCCAGCGCCATTGACCGTATTTTGAAGTTGATTGAAGAAGCGGATGAACGTCGCGCCCCCATTGAGCGCTTTATTGACCGTTTCAGCCGGATTTACACCCCAGCCATTATGGCGGTTGCGCTGCTGGTCACCCTTGTACCACCGCTGCTGTTTGCCGCATCCTGGCAGGAGTGGATTTATAAAGGGCTGACGCTGCTGCTGATTGGCTGCCCATGTGCACTGGTGATTTCAACCCCCGCAGCTATTACCTCTGGTCTTGCCGCCGCGGCGCGGCGCGGGGCGTTAATCAAAGGCGGTGCCGCACTGGAACAGTTGGGCAGAGTCACACAGGTGGCGTTTGATAAAACCGGCACCCTGACCGTGGGTAAACCGCGCGTCACTGCGATTCACCCGGCGAGCGGTATTGGCGAAGCTGAACTGCTGGCGCTGGCGGCAGCGGTAGAGCAAGGCGCAACGCATCCGCTGGCCCAGGCCATTGTCCGTGAAGCACAGACGCGTGAACTGAGTATTCCGCTGGCGACAGAACAGCGTGCGCTGGTTGGCTCAGGGATTGAAGCACAGGTAAACGGTGAGCGCGTACTGATTTGCGCGGCGGGCAAACATCCTGCTGATGCCTTTGCCGGGCAGATAAGCGAACTGGAAAGCGCAGGCCAAACGGTGGTGCTGGTGCTGCGTAACGATACTGTACTCGGCGTACTGGCCCTACAGGACACGCTGCGCGACGACGCTCACAGCGCTATCGCCGAGCTTGATCAGATTGGCGTGAAAGGGGTGATCCTGACCGGCGACAATCCTCGTGCGGCAGCTGCTATTGCCGCTGAACTGGGGCTTGAATTCAAAGCGGGGCTATTACCGGAAGACAAGGTACAGGCCGTTACCCAGCTCAACCAACGGTCACCGCTGGCGATGGTCGGCGATGGGATCAACGATGCACCAGCGATGAAAGCCGCCACCATCGGCATTGCCATGGGTAGCGGAACCGATGTTGCACTGGAAACCGCCGATGCGGCTCTGACGCATAACCGTCTTCGTGGCCTGGTGCAAATGATTCAGCTGGCGCGCGCCACCCACGCCAATATTCGACAAAATATTGCGATTGCGTTAGGTCTGAAAGGGATTTTCCTTGTTACCACGCTGCTGGGGATAACCGGATTGTGGCTGGCAGTGCTGGCAGATACCGGGGCGACGGTACTGGTGACCGCTAACGCGCTGCGGTTGTTACGTAAAGGATAGTTTTTTGCCGGATGGCGGCGTTGCCTTATCCGGCCTACGGGTTACACGTTCTTTGTAGGCCGGATAAGCGTTAGCGCCATCCGGCATAACATGATTACTGGCCTTTGCGCAGCAGATAGCGGTATGGCAAAGAGTCGGTCTCTTTTGCCACCAGCTCATGTTCCATAAAAGTACAGAAGCCGGGAATATCGCGGGTTGTCGCCGGATCGTCTGCAACAATCAGCAGCGTCTCACCGGCCTGCATGCCGCGCACGGTTTTACGCACCATCATGACGGGTTCCGGACAGCGTAACCCCTGCGCATCAAGGGTATGGTCAGGAGAAGTAAACAGATCGCTCATCGTAGTCTCATTCATACAAAAACGGCGTTATTTTACGCTCTGTTGTGGCGTAAGCCAATCAGGTTAACGATTGCGTGAAAAACAGCCATTGCAATGTGTTTTTAAAGCAGTATCATGCGACGGTTTTTTATTGGGTTCCCTCACCCCATCCAACAAAAAGGTCACAATATGACTCCGTTTACACAAAATCAGCGCGTAAAAGCGTTGTTCTGGCTATCGTTATTTCATCTGCTGGTGATCACCTCCAGCAACTATCTGGTGCAACTTCCGATCTCCATCTTTGGTTTTCATACCACCTGGGGCGCGTTTAGCTTTCCGTTTATTTTCCTCGCCACCGATCTGACCGTGCGTATCTTTGGCGCACCGCTGGCAAGACGCATCATCTTTGCCGTGATGGTTCCGGCGTTGCTGATCTCGTATGGTGTGTCGTCACTGTTCTATATGGGCTCCTGGCAAGGTTTTGATGCGCTGCTGCACTTTAACCTGTTTGTCGCCCGTATCGCCGCCGCCAGCTTTATGGCTTACGCACTGGGACAAATTCTGGATGTGCATGTCTTCAACCGCCTGCGTCAGAACCGTCGCTGGTGGCTCGCGCCTACGGCTTCCACGCTGTTTGGCAACATCAGCGATACGCTGGCGTTCTTCTTTATCGCCTTCTGGCGCAGCCCGGATGCCTTTATGGCCGAGCACTGGATGGAAATCGCGCTTGTCGATTACTGCTTCAAAGTGCTGATCAGTATTATTTTCTTCCTGCCGATGTACGGCGTGTTGCTGAATATGTTACTGAAAAGGCTGGCAGATAAATCTGAAATCTCTGCATTGCAGACGAGTTAAAGGTTCATTTTCCGAGTTGTGATAAGATGGACGAATGAGCCGTTATGGCCGTTTATCGAAAGGAAGAAGTCAATGCGCAATCTGGTTAAATATGTCGGTATTGGCCTGCTGGTTATGGGGCTTGCGGCCTGTGATAATAGCGATACAAAAGCGCCAGCAGAGGGTGCTGCCGCACAAAGCAGCGCCGCCGGACAACCGGTTAACCTGCTCGATGGCAAACTCAGTTTTTCCCTACCGGCGGATATGACCGATCAGAGCGGTAAGCTGGGTACTCAGGCGAACAATATGCACGTTTATTCTGACGCAACCGGCCAGAAAGCGGTAATTGTGATTGTCGGTGACGATACCAGCGAAGCACTGCCTGTACTGGCAAAACGTCTGGAAGATCAGCAGCGTAGCCGTGACCCGCAGCTGCAGGTGGTCACTAACAAGTCAATTGAGCTGAAAGGCCACACGCTGCAGCAGTTAGATAGCATCATTTCAGCGAAAGGCCAGACTGCTTACTCCTCCGTGGTGTTGGGCAAAGTGGACAACCAACTGCTGACCCTGCAAATCACGCTGCCTGCTGACGATCAACAGAAAGCACAGACCACGGCAGAAAACATCATTAACACGCTGGTTATCCAGTAATCGTTATGACGATGATGCGGCCTCCGGTGACACCACCTGAGGCCGTTTTTTTAGCCGCCATGTCAGCAATAACGCCACCGCCACCAGCCCAGCTGCCGCCAGATAGATAACCGGCACGCCCGCCCATGTCATTACCAGTCCCGCCAAAGGCCCGGTGACACCCAGCGACAAATCCATAAATACCGTATAGGTCGCCAGTGCCGCGCCCTGATTCTGCTGCGGGACCGCTTTTACCGCTACCACACCCAGCGCCGGGAAGACCAACGAGAACCCTGCGCCGGCCAGTAGCACGCCAATTTTCGCCATCCACGGCATGGAAGCCATCCCGACCAACAATAGCCCAACAATTTCGACGCTAAAGCAGATCATCGCGACATTCAGCCCGCCTAATCGGTTGATGCCATTTGGGAATAGCAGACGAGTACCGACAAACGTGCAGCTAAATAGCGTCAGCGCGAAAGCCGCGCCGTCCCAGCCTTTGGCATCATAAAACAGGGTAATAAACGTGGCGATCACCCCAAAGCCGGCAGAGGCCAACGCCAGTGCCATACCGTACGGCCAAACTCGCCCAAGCACCGCGCGAAACGGCAACGGTTTGCCTTTGCTGGCCTTTACCGCCGGACGAGGGAGCGCCAGCAATATTGCCAACAGCGCCACGGCCATCACGGTCAGCGCCAGCCCCTGTAAGCCACCCCAGGCGTAACATAGCACTCCCAACGGCGCACCGATCGCCATCGCCCCATAGGTGACAATACCGTTCCATGAAATCACCCGTCCAATGTGCATTGAGCCAACCACTCCAACGCCCCACAATGTAGAGCCGGTCCCGGCAAAACTTTGCCCGATACCCAGAATCACGCGCCCCAGGCACAGCAGCAATAAACTGGCCAGCGGCCAACCATGAGAGCTCCCTGCCAGCAAATAGCCCAGACCACTTAAAAAACAGCCACACAGCCCAAATACCACAATCTTTTTCGGCCCCAGCAAATCGGCATAGCGACCGGCATGAGGACGGCTCAACAACGTCGCGAAATATTGCAGACTGATAACCAGCCCGGCCCAGAAGGCACTAAACCCCATAACATCATGGACATAACCAGGTAAAACCGCGAGCGGCAGGCCGATGGTCAGATAGCTGGCGAAGTTAAACATCACCACGGAGACAATGCGCAGATTAAGGCGTAAACCGCTCAGCGTCGGTTCAGCGACGGGTTCGGGCATGGAGGGTCACCACATATTCACAACAGTGTTTCATTTCTACCATGTTGCCGCGCAGAAATCAGTAACCAGATTAGGAATATCGGTAGCAAGCCAGCCGCTACACTTAATGCAAAAACGCAAACAGGAAGAAAATATGACAACCGCTCAGCCCGATAAAACGGGTTTGCACATTTTACTCAAACTGGCTGCTTTGGTGGTGATCCTCGCCGGTATTCATGCCGCAGCGGATATCATTGTGCAACTACTGCTGGCCCTGTTTTTCGCCATTGTGTTGAATCCGCTGGTCACCTGGTTTATTCGCCGGGGAGTACGCCGCCCGGTTGCCATTACGCTCGTCGTGGTGGTCATGCTGTTCGTCCTCACGGCACTGGTCGGCGTTCTGGCGTCGTCGATCACGGAATTCATGGCTATGCTACCCAAATACAACAAAGAGCTGACGCGCAAGATCCTGTATCTGCAAGAGATGGTGCCCTTTCTGAATTTGCATATGTCGCCAGAGCGCATCCTGCAACGTATCGATTCCGACAAACTCATGACCTTCACCACCACGCTGATGACCAGCCTTTCCGGTGCGATGGCAAGCGTCGTTCTGCTGGTAATGACGGTGGTCTTTATGCTGTTTGAGGTACGCCACGTCCCCTATAAAATGCGCTTTGCGCTGAACAATCCGCAGATCCATATTGCGGGGCTGCATCGGGCATTAAAGGGCGTATCTCACTATCTGGCACTGAAGACGTTGCTCAGCTTATGGACTGGCGCCATCGTCTGGCTGGGGTTGGCGCTAATGGGCATTCAGTTTGCTCTGATGTGGGGCGTGCTGGCCTTCCTGCTCAATTATGTGCCCAACATTGGCTCAGTCATTTCCGCCGTCCCGCCCATGATTCAGGCGCTGCTGTTCAATGGTCTTTACGAGTGCGTGCTGGTCGGCGCGCTGTTTCTGGTGGTGCATATGGTGATTGGCAATATCCTTGAGCCGCGTATGATGGGGCATCGCCTGGGATTGTCGACACTGATCGTTTTCCTTTCCCTGTTAGTATGGGGATGGCTGCTCGGCCCGGTAGGCATGCTGCTCTCTGTGCCGTTAACCAGTGTGTGTAAAATCTGGATGGAAACCACCACCGGTGGCAGCAAACTGGCCATTTTGCTGGGTCCCGGCAGACCCAAAAGTCGGCTACCCTGAAAAACTACCAACCGAGGTAGTTTTTATCTTTTTATATGCCCGTTAAACTGATATCCATACAGGTATATATCGCAATTTATCTTAAATAAAGAGTGAAAAGGATTTCATTTTTTAATAAAGAAAATACATAAGTCAACGTACGGATATCTTTGCCAAACCACATAAGAATAATGAATCCCCCCACAGCATTTAACTCAAACTATCTGCCTATATTTAAAGGTTATTTTATTTGATACGTTTTATCTAAAAATCTATACTTCTCGCCGATGATTACGCTGAAAAATTTCCGTTGAAGAAAGTCACCGAATATTACCATCCGGCAACCTCATCGCCTTGCTATCGGACACGTGAAATAACATGCTGATTTAGCTTAAATAAAATCACAGGTGCTGCAGGGTGATCATTATTTCGAAGCTTATTATTAAACACGTATAAACAGTACTTTGAGAGGGAGTTTTAATGAAACAGTATATTAAGTGGTTTGCGGCCATTGCCGTTGTCGGTGCGCTGGCGGGATGTGCGCGTACTGCGCCGATCGATCAAGTTCACACCAGCGTAAGCGCGGGGCACACTCAGGATCAGGTTAAAACCGCGATTCTGAAAGCGGGCATTCAACGCCAATGGGTCATGTCTGAAGCCGGTCCTGGTGTCATTAAAGCACGCCAACAAACCCGCGATCATGTGGCTGAAGTCCGTATCACCTATACCGCCACCAGCTATGACATTAAATACGACAGCAGCCTTAACCTGCAGGCTTCTGGTGGAAAAATCCATAAAAACTACAACCGCTGGGTACGCAATCTGGATAAAGACATCCAGCTCAATCTGTCAGCCGGCGCCAATCTGTAATTACGCCTAAAGTCGGGCCGAAAAGGCCCGATACTCTTATTCTCCGTCATTTAACAGGTTGTCCCCACATGTACGAACAGGATTCGCTTAGCGCGCTGGATGCCATTACTGAAGCACAACGTATCGCCTTTGCCCCTATGCTTTTTCAAACCGCGTTGTGTCTGCGAAATGCGGGAGTACTCACCTGGCTGGACAAGCAAGGTAAACGCGGCGCCACGCTCGACGAAATTACCGAGAACAGCACCATCAACGAATATGCCGCCAGCATCCTGTTAGATATGGGGTTAAGTGGGCGAATCATTACCCACAAAGAAGGATATTATTACCTCGCAAAAGTCGGCCACTTCCTTTTACATGACACGATGACGCGTGTGAATATGGATTTCACCCAGGATGTTTGTTATCAGGGACTGTTCTATCTGGAGAATGCGCTGAAAGAAGGGAAGCCCGCGGGATTAAAAATTTTTGGCGACTGGCCAACAATCTATCCTGCACTGTCGCAATTACCCCTGGCGGCGCGTGAAAGTTGGTTCGCTTTCGATCATTACTATTCAGATGGCGCATTTGATGCCGCATTGCCATATGTATTCGCCAGCGCCCCTGCAACCCTGTACGATGTCGGCGGAAATACCGGGAAATGGGCATTATGTTGTTGTCAACATGATGACAATATTGCAGTCACTCTATTAGATTTGCCGCAACAAATTGCACTTGCCCGCGAAAATATCGAAAATACGGGATTATCCCATCGCATAAATTTCCATGCTGTGGATATGCTTAGCGACTCGCCTTTACCCGCAGAGGCAGATATCTGGTGGATGAGCCAATTTCTGGACTGTTTTTCCCCGGAACAAATTATCGCCATACTGAGCAACATTGCTCGGGTGATGAAACCGGGCGCGAAGCTGTGCATTATGGAACTGTTTTGGGATGCCCAAAAATTTGAAGCGGCCTCATTTAGCCTGAATGCGTCTTCGCTTTATTTTACCTGTATGGCAAATGGCAACAGCCGTTTCTACAGCGTAGAGAAGTTTTACCACTATCTGAATCAGGCAGGTTTTCAGGTAGATGAACGTCACGACAACTTAGGTGTTGGGCATACTTTATTGATATGTCAGAAGAAAAAATAAGAAACAATCGGAACAACCGATTTACCGCGGATACGCGTTGATGAAATTTGCTTTCAACATTATCGACTGGCAGGCCAAGGCGCCAGGATTAAGCGAAACAGAACAGTGGCATGAATGGTCACGGTTTTCGCACGCCATCGATCCCACCGCGCCATTGGCTAAACTCAGCGAGTTACCGATGATGACGGCTCGCCGCCTCAGCTCCGGTAGCAAACTGGCCGTTGATTGCGGGCTGACGATGCTACGCCGTCATGATATCGATGCCGTGTTGTACACCAGCCGCCATGGTGAACTGGAGCGTAACTACAGGATCCTGCACGCCCTTGCGACTGAGCAGGCACTCTCACCGACCGATTTTGCCCTCTCCGTGCATAATTCTGCTGTGGGAAACCTGACCATCGCCGCGAAAAAGCCGATTGTCTCCTCCTCGCTTTCCGCTGGCAGGGATACGTTCCAGCAGGGGCTATGCGAAGTCATCGGGCTGTTGCAGGCGGGATATCAGCGCGTATTGATGGTCGATTTCGACGGTTTTCTTCCCGAGTTTTATCATCCACAGTTGCCGCCTGATATGCCGACATGGCCGTTTGCCGTCGCGCTGGTTATTGAATCCGGTGATCGCTGGCAATGCGAAACCCGTCCACACTGCGCGCAAGGTGAGACGCCATTGCCGCAAGGCCTGTTGTTTTTACAACATTATTTGCAAGATACCGCGGCGTTTACCCTACCAGGCGAGCGCGTGCAGTGGCAGTGGAGTCAGGGATGAACACGATTTTCCTGCGGCTTAATTGGGTATGGCGACTGGTGATGACCGGTTTTTGCTTTGCCCTGTTTGGCCTCGGCGGGCTCCTCCTTTCTACTGTCTGGTTTAACGTATTGCTCATCGCAGTATGGGATAAAACCCGACGTCGGCGTATCGCCAGACGCAGCATTGCTGCCAGTTTTCGCCTCTTTTTAACGGTGGTGAAACGACTTGGCGTGCTGGATTACCAGATTGCAGGACGAGACATTTTACGCAACGAACAAGGGTGTCTGGTCGTCGCCAATCACCCGACGCTCATCGACTACGTGCTACTGGCCTCGGTCATGCCAGAAACCGACTGTCTGGTGAAAAGCGCATTACTAAAAAATCCGTTTCTTGGCGGCGTGGTTCGGGCAGCAGATTATCTAATTAACAGTCAGGCTGATGCACTGTTACCCGCGTGCCAGCAACGTCTGGAACAAGGCGATACCATTTTAATTTTCCCCGAGGGAACCCGTACACGCCCCGGAGAGGAAATGACGTTACAGCGTGGCGCGGCGAATATCGCCGTACGCTGCAGCAGCGATTTACGCATCGTAACCATAAACTGCAGCGAACAAATGCTGGATAAAGAAAGCAAATGGTACGACGTCCCATCGATAAAGCCCATGTTTACCATTTCAGTACACGAACGGGTTAAGATCGACCAATTTTACGACGCAAATTCACAAGAACCGGCGCTGGCCGCAAGGCAGTTGAACCGGCATCTTTTGCTTCAATTACAACCAGGTACTTTACCTCTTTCAGGAATTAATGATGCAAGCGCTTTATCTTGAAATCAAAAACCTCATTATAACGACATTGAATCTCGACGAACTGACAGCCGACGATATTGATACCGAAGCGGCACTCTTTGGCGATGGATTAGGTCTGGACTCAATCGACGCCCTGGAGCTGGGGCTGGCGGTGAAAAACGAGTATGGCGTGGCCCTCTCAGCAGAGAGCGAAGAAATGCGCCAGCACTTCTTCTCCGTCGCCACGCTGGCATCGTTCATTCACGCGCAACGTGCCTGAGGATAGTCCGTTATGACCGAACAAAAAGCCATTTACGAAGAAGTCTCCTCACTGCTGGTCAAGCTGTTTGAAGTCGACCCGCAGGACATTAAGCCTGAGGCGCGCCTGTACGAAGATCTGGAACTCGACAGCATCGACGCCGTCGACATGATCGTGCATCTGCAAAAGAAAACCGGCAAGAAAATCAAGCCGGAAGAGTTCAAAGCAGTACGCACCGTACAAGATGTCGTCGACGCGGTAGAACGCCTTCTCAAAGAAGCGTAATTCACCGTGTCGGGCACTCGCTCGCTGCCAGTCGTACAACTGCTAACAGGCCTACTGTTGTTGGCCTGGCCGTTTTTGATCTGGTTTGGCCTTGCGCATAACAGTCTGCACTGGTTGCTACCGTTGATGGCGCTACTCCTTTTTTTACGCTTTCGCCAGACCCGGCGACAGGCGGGGCCGTTGCGCGTCGTGACACAGGTCGTGGCGGTCGCGGGTATCACGTTGTGCATTGCCAGTTATCTGCTCAAAACGCATCAGTTGCTGCTGTTTTACCCGGTAGTGGTAAACGGCGTCATGCTGTCGGTATTTGGTGGCTCTCTGTGGTCCGCGATGCCCATTGTTGAACGCCTGGCGCGGCTGCGCGACCCAAATCTGCCCGAGGCAGGAGTACGCTACACACGCCGTGTGACACAAATCTGGTGCGCCTTTTTCATCATCAACGGCAGCGTTGCGCTCTTTACCGCACTGAATGGCGATATGACCCTGTGGACGACCTGGAACGGTATGGTTTCCTATCTGCTGATGGGAACATTGATGGCCGGCGAGTGGTTAGTTCGCCAGCTGGTGATAAAACGAGATACCCAATGAAGCAGCCCCTCACACTTGCTCAATGGCTCTGTGACCCACGCCCGAACGACGTCCCTGTTGCGTGGCAGGAAGAGCATACCTGGACGCTGGGTCATCTGCGCCATGATGTGGCCCAGTTGATAACGTACCTGCAGCAGCAGGAAGGTGAACGCTGGGCATTGTGCTTCGAGAACAGCTATTTATTTATCGTCGCGCTGCTGGCCACGCTCCATGCTGGCAAAACGCCGGTGATCCCAGGGCACTGTCGCGTTTCGTTGTTAAACGAGCAGCACAGGCTGTTTGACGGCGTACTGAGCGATAAAGCGCTGGAATGGCAGGGGACACTGCGGGTGGTCAGTTCTGCCATGGCATCCGTAACCCACGACATCACGTTTCCGGCAATACGCAGCGATGCCTTTGTGGAGCTGTTCACTTCCGGTTCGACCGGCCAGCCGAAACGCGTGATCAAACCGATCGCTCGTCTGGATAGCGAAGCGGCATTGCTCGCGACACGCTTTGCCGATCGCCTCGCAGGTTGCCGGGTGGTCGCGTCAGTGGTTCCGCAACATCTGTATGGTCTGACGTTTCGTATCTTCTTGCCGATGGCCTTAGGTCTGCCGCTGCACGCGGCAATGCTTTGGTATGCCGAACAACTGGCGGCGCTGAGCCATGAGCATCGGTATGCGTTTATCAGCAGTCCGGCGTTTCTGAAACGCCTCGACCACCACCTGGCACCGCCGCCGGTCGAACTGATTCTGTCTGCGGGCGGTATGCTGCCCTGGCAGGACGTCGCGCAGGCTGCTGACTGGCTGAATGTCTGGCCCGATGAGATCTACGGCAGCACTGAAACCGGGATCCTTGCGTGGCGTTATCGCCATCAAGATGATGTGGCATGGCGGCCTTTTCCCGGCGTCAGATTTCAGCCAGAAAATGATGCGTTTCGCGTATTTTCACCGCTAATTGCCGCTGATGATGGCCTGTTGCTCGATGATATTCTGCAATTTACCGAAAACGGTCAGTTTCGCCTGATGGGCAGGCGCGGGCGAGTCGTCAAGATTGAAGAGAAACGCATTTCACTCAGCGAAGTGGAGCAACGCTTGCTGGCACTGGACGGTATCCGTGATGTCGCGGCATTGCCGGTCTCACGCGGGGGGCGCCAGGGCGTTGGCGTCCTGCTGGTACTGGATGACAAAGCCCATCAACGCTGGCTCGCGTGCGGAGGAAAACCGCAAGAACTGACCTGGCGACGTTCGCTGTTGCCCTGGCTGGAGCCGGTCGCCGTTCCCCGCTACTGGCGGGTGATTGATGAGATTCCGGTCAACAGTATGAACAAGCGTGTCTATGCGCAATTACAGGAGTTATTTCATGAAACCCCATGAAATCGAGCGCCATCAGGCACAGCCTCAACAGGCTGAGATTGTTTTACATCTCGACCCTTCGCTGTTTTGGTTCAGCGGGCATTTTGCCGTGCAGCCACTACTGCCAGGCGTTGCACAGCTGGATTGGGCGATGCATTACGCCACCACGTTGCTGGTTCCTGGCTGGCGTTTTCACAGTATTCAGAATGTGAAGTTCCAGTCACCGCTATTGCCTGGAACCACCGTCACCCTGAGTCTGAGCTGGCAGGAAGAACGTCAGATGCTCTCTTTTAGTTATCAGCGCCACGACGGTGAAGCGCGCCATACCGCCAGCAGCGGGAAGATTCGGTTATGCCGCTGACGTTTTCCCCCTGCGTGTTGATCCCCTGCTATAACCACGGCGCGATGATGTCGGGCGTTTTGGATCGTCTTCAGCCATTCAATCTCCCCTGCATTGTGGTGGACGATGGCAGCGACAAGGCCACACAAGATCAACTGGCACGCCTGGCGGCAGAATACAGCAATCTGACGTTAATTCGCCTGCCGGTCAACGCAGGCAAAGGCGCGGCGGTGATTAGTGGAATTCAGGCGGCGGCAGATGCCGGTTTCAGTCATGCCGTGCAGGTCGATGCCGACGGTCAGCATGCCATTGAAGATATTCCCAGGCTGCTTGCATTGGCAAAAGAACATCCGGCAGCGCTCATTTCCGGGCAACCGATTTACGATGATTCTGTCCCTCGCTCGCGCCTGTACGGACGCTGGGTAACCCACATCTGGGTGTGGATAGAAACGCTTTCGTTGCAGCTAAAAGACAGCATGTGCGGCTTCCGGGTGTATCCGGTGGCACCAACACGGCAACTGGCACAGCGCGTGACGCTCGGCAAACGAATGGATTTTGATACCGAAGTAATGGTGCGCCTCTACTGGCAAGGCAACCCCAGCTATTTTATCCCCACGCGAGTCATCTATCCGCAGGACGGGCTATCCCATTTCGACGCGCTCAAAGACAATCTGCGCATTTCATTAATGCACACTCGCCTGTTTTTTGGCATGTTGCCGCGCATCCCCGCCCTGCTTTTTCGTCGTTCATCAACACACTGGGCGCAGCAGCAGGAAGTCAAAGGGCTGTGGGGAATGCGTCTGATGCTGCTGGTCTGGCGTTTACTCGGTCGCAAAGCCTTCTCCCTGCTACTGTATCCGGTAGTCGGCGTTTACTGGCTCACCGCATCAACTGCCCGAAAAGCCTCTCAGAGCTGGATTCGCCGCGTACGGGCGCAGCTGATCGCACGCCGGATGCCAGTACCGTCAAACCTGACCAGTTATCAGCATTTCCTGCGTTTTGGCAGCGCAATGCTGGATAAGATTGCCAGCTGGCGCGGTGAGCTGCATGTCGGCCGCGATGTTGTTTTTGCACCAGGCGCAGAAGAGACGCTAAATGTCAGCGACCCGCGAGGAAAACTGCTGCTGGCCTCACATTTGGGCGACGTCGAAGCCTGTCGGGCACTGGCCCAGCTACAGGGCAGTAAAACAATCAATGCGCTGGTATTTAGCGATAACGCCCAACGCTTTAAACAAATTATGGAAGAGATGGCCCCGCAGGCTGGGTTAAACCTGCTACCGGTGAACGATATTGGCCCGGATACCGCCATTCTGCTCAAAGAGAAACTGGATCGTGGCGAATGGATAGCCATCGTTGGCGATCGCATCGCAGTCACTACCCAACGTGGCGGCGAATGGCGTGTCTGCTGGAGCCGCTTTATGGGGCAAGTTGCGCCATTCCCACAGGGCCCGTTCATTCTTGCGTCTATTTTACGCTGTCCGGTGGATCTGATTTTCGCCCTGCGCCAGCAGGAGAAACTACGCATCCACTGCGAACCATTTGCTGACCCGCTGCTCTTGCCGCGAGCCACCCGACAACAGGCATTACAGAATACCGTCGATCGCTATGCCGAACGTCTTGAGCACTATGCACTTCAGTCGCCACTCGACTGGTTTAACTTTTTCGATTTCTGGCAGCTGCCGGACACCAAAGACAAGGAGTAAAGGGTGCTTAACGATCCCCGCTTTACGGCTGAAGTCGAGCTGACTATTCCGTTTCACGACGTCGATATGATGGGTGTAGCGTGGCATGGCAACTACTTCCGCTATTTCGAGATTGCCCGCGAGGCACTGCTGAACCAATTCAATTACGGTTATCGGCAGATGAAAGAATCTGGCTATCTGTGGCCCGTGGTCGACACGCGGGTAAAGTATCGCAACACCCTGACTTTCGAGCAGCGTATCCGTGTGCGTGCCCGTATTAAAGAGTTCGAAAATCGCCTGCGTATCGACTACGACATTTTCGATGCTGAAACAGGAAAACGCGCCACAACGGGCTATACCATCCAGGTCGCCGTGGATGAAAAAAGCCGTGAGCTGTGCTTTGTCAGCCCGGACATTTTGTTTGAACGAATGGGAGTGACGCCATGAAATTATGGCCATTGTTGGTGCTGCTCATCAGCCCTTTTGTGAGCGCCCTGACGCTTGATGACCTGCAACAGCGTTTTACCGAACAGCCGGTCGTTCGCGCCCATTTCGATCAAACCCGGACGATAAAAGATCTGCCGCAGCCGCTGCGGTCTCAGGGCAAAATGCTGATCGCCCGTGACCAGGGTCTGTTGTGGGACCAAACCGCGCCGTTCCCGATGCAACTGTTGCTTGATGATAAGCGGATGGTTCAGGTGATTAACGGTCAGCCACCGCAGACCATCACCGCCGAAAACAACCCGCAAATGTTCCAGTTCAATCATCTGCTACGTGCATTATTCCAGGCGGATCGTAAGGTGCTGGAGCAAAACTTCCACGTGGCCTTTACCGACGTAGGGGAGGGGCGCTGGACGTTACGCCTGACGCCAATCACCACGCCGCTGGATAAGATTTTCGCGACGATTGATTTAGCCGGCAAGACCTACCTGGAGAGCATTCAGCTCAATGACAAACAGGGCGATCGCACCGCTATCGCGCTTTCCCAACACCAACTGACGCCAGCGCAACTGACCGATGATGAACGCCAACGCTTTGCCGCCCAGTAAACGTCCTGCGCTATTATGGGGGCTCGCCTGCCTGATTATGCTGGGCGTCTTGTTGACGCTACTCCCGCAGGCCAGGCTCAATAGCAGCGTGCTGGCCATGCTGCCAAAACAGGCAATGGGCGACATTCCACCGAGCCTGAACGAGGGCTTTATGCAACGCCTCGACCGGCAGCTGGTCTGGCTGGTGAGCCCCGGTAAGCAACCGAACCCGTCGGCGGCCCACGACTGGCTGACGCTACTGCAAAAATCGCACGCGCTGGCCCAGGTGAAAGGCCCGATGGACGCCGACAGCCAGCAGGCATGGGGCGCTTTCTTCTGGAAACACCGTAACGGCCTGATAGATAACGATACCCGCACTCGTCTGCAAAACGGCGGCGAAGCCCAGGCCCAGTGGATCCTGTCCCAGCTATACTCCGCGTTCTCCGGCGTCAGCGGCAAAGAGTTGCAAAACGATCCCCTCATGCTGATGCGCGGCTCGCAGTTGGCCATGGCTAAAAATGGGCAGCGTTTGCGCCTGATGGACGGTTGGCTGGTCACTCAGGACGAGCAGGGCAACTACTGGTATCTGTTACATGGCGAGCTGACCGGCTCATCGTTTGATATGCAACAGACGCACCAATTGGTCACCACGCTGAATACGCTGGAAGGTGAGTTCAAAGCCCACTATCCGCAGGCACAATTGCTGTCTCGCGGTACGCTGTTCTACAGCGATTACGCCAGCCAGCAGGCGAAACAGGATATCTCGACCCTCGGCATAGCGACCGTAATCGGGGTGATCCTGCTCATCGTGGCCGTGTTTCGTTCACTGCGTCCGCTGCTGCTGTGCCTGATTTCAATTGGTATTGGCGCGCTGGCGGGAACCGTCGTCACGTTGCTGATTTTTGGCGAACTCCATCTGATGACGCTGGTGATGAGCATGAGCATCATCGGTATTTCCGCCGACTATACGCTCTACTATTTAACCGAACGGATGGTGCACGGTGCAGAAACATCACCATGGCAAAGCCTTGCCAAAGTACGCAATGCCCTGCTCCTGGCACTACTCACTACCGTGGCGGCTTATCTGATTATGATGCTGGCCCCCTTCCCCGGTATTCGCCAGATGGCGGTATTCGCGGCGGTGGGTCTGAGTGCCTCGTGCCTGACGGTCATTTTCTGGCATCCATGGTTGTGTCACAGGTTACCGGTGCGCCCGGTTCCGGCAATGGTACTCATGCTACGCTGGCTTGCCGCCTGGCGGCGGAATAAGAAATTATCCGTTGGCCTACCGGTGGCGCTGGCGGTGTTCTCGTTGGCAGGCATGGCGACGCTACGCGTAGACGATGATATCTCACAGTTACAGGCGCTGCCGCAGGGCATTCTCGCTCAGGAAAAAGCGATTACCGCCCTGACCGGGCAAAGCGTCGACCAGAAGTGGTTTGTCGTGTACGGCAAATCCGCTCAACAAACGCTGGAGCGACTGGAAGCCTTTACTTCCGCGCTGGAAGAGGCAAAAAAAGACGGATTACTCAGCGGATATCGCACTATTCCGTTAAATTCGCTCGCCCGGCAGCAGCAGGATCTCACCCTGTTAAAAGATGCCGCGCCCGCCGTCACAAAGGCCTTAAACAGCGCCGGACTGGCAACGGTGAAACCCGATCTTAGCGCCATGCCGGTCACCGTCGATGTCTGGCTTTCCAGCCCGGCCAGTGAAGGCTGGCGCTTACTGTGGCTGTCGCTGGCGGATGGTGAAAGCAGCGTGCTGGTTCCCGTTGCAGGAGTGAAACAAAGTGATGCTTTAAACACGCTCAGCACGAAATATTCCGGCGTTGCGTGGGTGGATCGTAAGAGCAGCTTTGACAATCTGTTTGCCCTTTATCGCTATATTCTGACGGGCTTGCTATGCGTTGCGCTGGCGGTAATTGCCTGTGGCGCCGTCATTCGACTTGGCTGGCGTAAGGGCTTTATTAGCCTGGTCCCCTCGGTGCTGTCTTTAGGTTGTGGTCTGGCGGTACTGGCTCTGAGTGGTCATGCGCTCAACCTGTTCTCGCTGCTGGCACTGGTGCTGGTGCTGGGGATTGGCATTAACTATACGCTGTTTTTCAGTAATCCACGCGGTACGCCACTGACGTCGCTACTGGCTATCACACTGGCGATGATGACCACGCTCCTGACGCTCGGCATGCTGGTCTTTAGCGCCACTCAGGCAATCAGCAGTTTTGGCATTGTATTGGTGAGCGGTATTTTCACTGCATTTTTGCTGTCACCCCTGGCGATGCCAACGAAAAGAGAGAAGAAGAAAAGATGATGTTATCGACATTTTTTGCCGGGTGGCGGATTCGCCTTATCAGGCCGTTAATGATGGCGCTCGCCGCACTGGTTCTTGCCGGTTGCAGCCACACACAGCCGGAACAGCAAGGCCGCCCGCAAGCCTGGCTCGCACCGGGCAGCCGTGTGACGCTACCTGCTCCGGGGATTTCTCCCGCGGTGAATTCACAACAGCTGCTGACCGGAAGTTTTAACGGCAAAACTCAGTCGCTGTTGGTCATGCTTAATGCTGATGATAAGAAAATCACACTGGCCGGGCTGTCATCAGTTGGCATTCGCCTGTTCCTCGTGACTTACGATGAAAAAGGATTGCACACCGAACAATCGATCATCGTTCCGCAACTGCCGCCCGCCAGTCAGGTGCTGGCTGACGTGATGCTCAGTCATTGGCCAATTAGCGCCTGGCAACCGCAATTACCTCAAGGCTGGACGCTCGTCGATACGGGCGATACACGTGAACTGCGCAATAGCAGTGGCAAACTGGTCACGGAAATCACGTATCTGAATCGCAAAGGAAAACGCGAACCGATCAGCATTGAACAGCACGTATTTAAATACCACATCACCATTCAATACCTGGGTGACTGAGATGATCTACATTTCTGCCGTTGGCATGATTAACGCGTTAGGCAATAACACCGATGAAATCGCCGCCAACCTCACACGTGGCATCGCGCCGGGAATGCGTCCGCGCGCGAACTGGCTGCAAGGACACCCACCCGCCGTATTAGCAGGCGTTGACGGTGATCTACCCGCGATCCCTCAGCAATTTAGCGCACATCGTTCGCGCAATAACCAGCTACTGCTGGCAGCACTGGCACAAATCCAGCCACAGGTGGATGACGCTATCGCCCGGTTTGGTCGCGATCGTATTGCTGTCGTTCTCGGCACCAGCACCTCCGGTCTGGATGAAGGTGACGTTCACGTTGATCTGATGCTCAACGACAAAGAGAGCACCGACTGGCGCTACCCGCAGCAGGAACTGGGCGATCCGTCGCGTTTTCTTAGCCACTGGCTGGCGCTGGATGGCCCGGCCTTTACGCTCTCAACCGCCTGCTCGTCCAGTGCACGGGCTATCATGAGCGGGCGTCGCTTAATCGAATCTGGTCTGGTGGATATTGCCATTGTCGGCGGTGCCGATACGCTAAGTCGGATGCCCATCAACGGTTTCCACAGTCTGGAATCGCTCTCCCCAACGCGATGTCAGCCGTTTGGCCGCGACCGCAATGGGATCACCATCGGCGAAGGCGCCGCATTGATGGTATTAACCCGCGAGCCACAGCCCATTGCGCTGCTGGGCGTCGGCGAATCCAGCGATGCATACCATATTTCGGCTCCCCATCCGCAGGGAGAAGGTGCCATTCGCGCCATAGGCCAGGCGCTTAACGACGCAGGAATGACACCGGAACACGTGGGCTATATCAATCTGCACGGAACGGCCACTCCGCTAAACGATCAGATTGAGTCCAACGTCGTAAGCACGCTATTTGGCGACACGGTCCCATGCAGTTCAACCAAACACCTGACCGGGCACACGCTGGGCGCGGCGGGGATCACCGAAGCAGCAATCAGTATGCTGATTCTGCAACGCAACCTGCCCCTGCCACCGCAGGATTTTAGCCAGTCGCCGCGCGATGAAACATTGCCACCCTGCGGCATCATTGAACAGCCGCAGCCGCTGACTCGCCCGGTAATCTTATCTAACTCGTTCGCCTTCGGCGGTAATAATGCCAGCATCCTGCTCGGGAGAATCTCATGAGCCACTATTTATCACCGGGCGACTATTTACCGCATGACGCGCCGATGCTACTCCTTGAAGAGGTCGTCAGTGTGGCGGACGAAACCGCCACCTGCCACGTAACAGTATCGGCAAACAGCGTACTGGCTCCTTTCCTCGACCCCGATGGCAATCTGCCCGGCTGGTTCGCACTGGAATTAATGGCGCAGACCATTGGCGTCTGGTCTGGTTGGCACCGCCAGCAACAAGGTCAGGCGAGTATTGCATTAGGTATGGTGCTGGGCGCACGCGAGTTAGTCTGTGCTGCGGGTGTTCTGCCTGCCGGGAAGAGGCTGAGCATTCATGTCAAATTGCTGATGCAGGATGCACGATTCGGTAGCTTTGAATGCGTCATTCAGGCAGACAACACGACGCTGGCAACCGGTCGCGTCAACACCTTCCAGCCGACAACAGAAGAAATTAACACGCTATTTCAACAAGGAGCGTCCACATGAGTCGTTCAGTTTTAGTTACGGGTGCCAGCAAAGGTATCGGTCGCGCCATCGCCAGACAACTGGCGGCAGATGGCTTTGTGGTCGGCGTGCACTATCATCGCGATACGCAAGGTGCACAAGACACGCTGGAGGCTATCCTCGCCGCTGGCGGCGCAGGGCGTCTGTTGGCGTTTGACGTTGCCAATCGCGAGCAGTGCCGTGAAGTACTGGAGCACGATATTGAGATTAACGGCGCATGGTACGGCATTGTCAGCAACGCCGGAGTGACGCGTGATGCCGCCTTCCCTGCGCTCAGCGATAACGACTGGGATGCGGTGATCCACACTAACCTCGACAGCTTTTACAACGTCATTCATCCGTGCATTATGCCGATGATTAGCGCACGCCAGGGGGGGCGTATCATCACACTGTCTTCAGTATCCGGCGTGATGGGCAACCGCGGTCAGGTTAATTACAGTGCAGCAAAAGCCGGTATTATTGGCGCCACCAAAGCGCTGGCCATCGAACTGGCAAAACGCAAAATTACCGTAAACTGCATTGCACCAGGGCTGATTGATACCGGGATGATCGAGATGGAAGAAGCCGCATTGAAAGAGGCGATGTCGATGATCCCCATGAAACGGATAGGTCAGGCTGAAGAAGTGGCCGGGCTTGCCAGTTATTTAATGTCGGATGTGGCGGGCTATGTCACTCGCCAGGTGATTTCCATCAATGGAGGGATGTTATGACACGTCGTGTCGTGATTACAGGCATGGGCGGCGTCACCGCCTTTGGGGAAAACTGGCAGGATGTCTCCGCCAGGCTATTGGCGTATGAAAATGCGGTACGCAAAATGCCGGAGTGGCAGGTTTATGACGGACTGCACACGCTGTTGGGTGCGCCGATCGACAACTTCACTCTGCCGGAACACTATACCCGCAAGCGCATTCGCGCCATGGGTCGCGTGTCGCTGATGTCCACTCGCGCATCGGAACTGGCGTTAGAACAGGCCGGACTGATTGGCGATCGGGTACTGACCAACGGTGAAACCGGAATAGCATACGGTTCCTCCACAGGCAGCACCGGGCCGGTGAGTGAGTTCGCGACCATGCTGACCGAGAAGCACACCAATAACATCACCGGCACGACCTACGTGCAAATGATGCCGCACACCACGGCTGTTAACACCGGATTGTTTTTCGGCCTGCGTGGGCGAGTCATCCCGACATCCAGCGCCTGCACCTCCGGTAGCCAGGCAATTGGTTACGCATGGGAAGCCATCCGACACGGTTATCAAACGGTGATGGTTGCCGGCGGTGCAGAAGAACTGTGCCCTTCCGAAGCCGCCGTATTTGATACGCTGTTCGCCACCAGCCAGCGCAACGACGAACCGAAAACCACCCCCTCCCCATTCGATGAAAAACGCGATGGTCTGGTCATCGGGGAAGGTGCTGGTACGCTGGTGCTGGAAGAGTTGGAACACGCTAAAGCGCGCGGAGCAACGATTTACGGTGAAATCGTCGGCTTTGCCACTAACTGCGATGCTGCCCATATCACCCAGCCACAGCGTGAGACAATGCAGATTTGCATGGAAAAATCGCTGAGCATGGCCGGTATTAGCAGCCGGGATATCGGCTATATTTCAGCGCACGGTACCGCAACCGATCGTGGCGATATTGCAGAAAGTCAGGCGACTGCCGCAATTTATGGTGATAATGTGCCGCTATCCTCGCTTAAAAGCTATTTTGGGCATACCCTTGGCGCTTGTGGCGCACTTGAGGCCTGGATGAGTCTGCAAATGATGCGTGAAGGCTGGTTTGCGCCTACGCTGAATTTGAGTCAGCCAGATGCCAATTGTGGCGCGCTGGATTACATTATGGGTGAAGCCCGCAAGATTGATTGCGAGTTTTTGCAGAGCAATAACTTTGCGTTTGGCGGCATCAATACTTCTATCATCATCAAACGTTGGCCGTGATATGTACCGGATCGTTCTAGGGAAAGTTTCTGATTTAAGCACCGGCGTGCTGCCTGATGCGCTCTATGAGCAGGCACCGCAGGGCGCACGCCGCGCACGCTGGCTGGCGGGCCGCGTGCTGCTTTCCCATGTCCTTTCGCCATTGCCTGATATCGTCTACGGCGAGCAAGGAAAACCGGCCTTTTCGGCCGACACGCCGCTGTGGTTCAATCTTAGCCACAGCGGTGATGACATTGCTCTGCTGCTTAGCGACGAAGGGGAAGTGGGCTGCGATATTGAAGTCGTGCGCCCGCGCGAAAACTGGAAGACGCTGGCGAATACGGTGTTCAGTCTTAGGGAGCATGCCGAAATCGAAGCAGAACATCCGGACCACCAACTGGCGGCTTTCTGGCGCATCTGGACGCGCAAAGAAGCCATCGTTAAGCAGCGTGGCGGCAGCGCCTGGCAAATTGTCAGCATCGATAGCACTACGCTGACATCCTCGCTCTCCGTTAGCCAGTGCCAGCTCGAAACCCTGAGTCTGGCCGTGTGCACGCCAACGCCATTTACCCTGACAGCCGACGCCGTGCAGAGGCTGTAACTCCCGCATTCCCTGTGCGCCGACGCGCGACATGAAAGGTTAACTGCAGATGCAACGAGTCACCATTACTCTCGATGACGATTTACTGGAAACGCTGGATAGCCTGAGCCAGCGCCGTGGTTACAACAATCGTTCTGAAGCGATTCGCGATATTTTGCGTGGTGCGCTGGCGCAGGAAACGACCCAGGAACATGGCACTCAGGGCTTCGCGGTACTCTCATATGTTTATGAACATGAGAAGCGTGATTTGGCCAGTCGCATTGTTTCGACGCAGCACCATCACCATGATTTGTCGGTCGCTACGCTACACGTTCACATCAACCATGACGACTGCCTGGAAATCGCCGTTCTGAAAGGCGATATGGGCGATGTTCAGCATTTTGCCGATGATGTGATTTCCCAGCGCGGGGTGCGCCACGGTCATTTGCAGTGCCTGCCAAAAGAAGAGTAATTACCTTATTCGTTGCCGGGGGCGCTTCGCTTGCCCGGCCTACACCCGTTCTCGTTTGTAGGCCGGATAAGGCGCCGCCGCCATCCGGCAATAATATTCACGCCATCGTGCCAATCGTCTTGCGAAAGCGTAACAGCGCTATCAGGAAAAACGCACCGCCAATCGCCAGTAGCGTCAGGAACTGCGGCCAGACGATACTGAACCCAGCCCCACGATAAAGAATCGCCTGCGCCAGGCTGACAAAGTGGGTGGTCGGCATGGTTAGCATGATGTCCTGCACCGCCTGCGGCATACTTTCACGCGGCGTAGAGCCGCCGGAGAGCATCTGTAACGGCAGCAACACCAGAATCATCAGCAGTCCCAACTGCGGCATGGAGCGCGCCAGTGTGCCCATAAAAATACCGATCGAGGTGGTCGCGAACAAGCTCAGCGCCACGCCCAGCATAAACAGCGGTATCGAACCTTCAATGGGTACGCCGAGCACGCCTTTTACCATCAACATCAACGACAGGCCAGAAACCACCAGCACCACCAGCCCCATCGACCAGATTTTTGCCATCATGATCTCAAATGGCGTTACCGGCATGACCAGCAGATGTTCTATCGTCCCGTGCTCACGCTCGCGGATCAGCGCCGAGCCGGTGAGCACAATCGCCAGCATGGTGATGTTGTTGATAATCGCCATCACCGCGCCAAAGCGGGCGGGTTCCAGATTGGGGTTAAAACGCATGCGCATTTCCAGCGCCACCGGCGGCTCGCTGTTGTCACGGTAACGCGCCACAAAGCTGTTCACCTCGCCGCTGATGATATTCTGAATATAGCTGTTGCCGGTAAAGGCCTGGCTCATCCGCGTGGCATCGACGTTAACCTGAATATCCGGCTGCCGCCCGGCCAGCACATCACGCTGAAAATCAGGCGGAATATTCACAGCAAAGGTATAGCGTCCGGCATCCAGCCCGGCATCCATCTCATCGGCGGTGATCATCTCCGGCGGTAAAAACCACGGGCGATAAAAGCTGTTCACAATGCGATTCGACAACTGCGACTGATCCATATCGGCGATGGCTATCGGTGCCAGGTGCAGCGAACCTGGGAGCACGGTGGCGGAAGAGTAAACCGAAATCGTGAAGGCGAAGACGATCAGCGTCAGCATCGCTTTATCACCCAGCAGGCTGCGTAGCTCTTTGATGCCAAGGTTATAAATATTACGTAGTCGGCGCATCACACCTCCTGTTTTTTCAGCAGTAATACGCTCAAACCAATCACCACCGGAATGGCTACCGCCAGCGGCATAAACAGCTGCCAGAGATCCGTCAGATCCAACGCTTTAGAGAACGTCCCGCGCGCAATGGTCAGAAAATGGCTGGTCGGATAAATTTCGCCAATCCAGCGTCCAGGTCCTTCGAGCGAGGCGACCGGGTCGATCATCCCGGAAAACTGCGTCGCCGGGATCAGCGTAATAATTGCCGTACCAAAAATGGCGGCGATCTGGCTTTTCATAAACGTGGAGATTAACAACCCCAGTCCGGTGGCAATGGTGACGTACAGCAGCGCGGCCAGCGTCAGAGTCATAAAGCTGCCCTTATGCGGGACGCCGAACACAAACACCGACAGCGCACACAGCAGCAGGAAGTTCAGCATCCCCAGCACGATGTACGGCAACTGTTTGCCGAGTAAAAACTCGCTGCGAGTCGTGGGTGTAACGTACAGGTTGATAATCGATCCCAGCTCTTTTTCGCGCACCACGCTGAGGGCACTGAGCATGGAAGGGATCATCATCAGCAGCAGCGGGATCACTGCCGGAACAATCGCCGGCAGGCTCTTCACATCCGGGTTGTAACGATAGCGAGTTTCAATGGTCATCAGCCCGTTTTGCCCACTGGCATTGGGTTGATGCGCCATCACGTCCTGTAGCCAGGTCTGGTGCATCGCCTGCACGTAGCCTCTGACCGTTTCAGCGCGGCTCGGCATTGCGCCATCGACCCAGACGCCAATCTTCACCGGCGTGCCACGCGCGATATCGCGGCCAAAGTTTGGCGGGATCTCTATTGCTACCGCCACTTCGCCCGAACGCATCCGTTTGTCCAGCTCGTCATAACTGGTGAGCGGCGGCTGTTCGATAAAATAGCGCGATCCCGCCAGATTCAGCGTCCACGCCTGGCTACTGACGGTCTGGTCACGATCGAGCACCGAAAAACGCAGGTTTTCCACATCCATGCTGATGCCATAACCCATGATCAGCATCAGGATCACTGTGCCCATCAGCGCCAGCGTTGAACGAACCGGGTCACGTCGCAGCTCCAGCGCTTCACGGCGGCTGTAGCTGAACAAGCGCCGCAGGCTAAAGCCCTGCCGCGGCGGCTGACTGTTTTCATGCACTGCCGGGACATTGGCTGGCGCTAACTGAGCTTCCGGCGCCGGGCCTGCCGCTTCCTGTAACCAGGAGATAAACGCCTCTTCCAGACTGGCGGCACCACGCTGTTTCACCAGTTCCTGCGGTGTGCCGCTGGCCAGTACTTTTCCGGCGTGCATCAGCGACATCCGGTCGCAGCGCTCCGCTTCGTTCATAAAGTGGGTAGAGATAAAAATGGTCACTTTGTCCTGCCGCGACAGATCGACCATCAGTTGCCAGAACATGTCCCTCGCCACCGGATCGACCCCGGAGGTCGGCTCATCAAGAATCAACATTTCCGGGCGATGGATCACTGCCACCGCCAGCGACAGGCGTTGACGGATCCCCAACGGCAGCGCGCCGGGCAACGCGTCTTCGACATCGGTCAGCGAAAAGCGCTCGCTCATCTCTTGTACCCGCCCGGGGATTTCCGCTTCGGGGATATGGAACAGTCGCGCATGTAGTTCGAGGTTTTGCCGGACGGTCAGCTCGCTGTAGAGCGAAAACGCCTGCGACATATAGCCCACCCGGCGGCGGGTATCGATATTCTTCGGGTCAACCGCTTGCCCAAACAGCCACGCCTCACCTTCGCTTGCGGGTAGCAGACCGGTGAGCATCTTCATGGTGGTGGATTTACCGCAGCCGTTGGAGCCGAGAAAACCGAAGATTTCCCCGCGGGGAATACGAAAGTTAACGTGGTCAACGGCGACAAACTTGCCGAAGCGCATGGTCAGATCTTTCGCTTCAATAGCAATTTCTTCCTGCTCAGCGTGATACGGCGGGATCACCACCGGTTTATGCGCCTGGCGCTGGGCTTCAGGTAGCAGCGCGATAAACGCCTGCTCCAGCGTGTTGCTGTTGGTTTGTTCGCGTAGCTGCTGGGCGCTCCCAGTGGCTAACACCTCCCCGGCGTTCATCGCTACCAGCCAGTCAAAGCGCTCGGCTTCTTCCATGTAAGCGGTCGCAACCAGCACGCTCATGTTGGTCTGTCGCTGGCGAATGCTGTTAATTAGATCCCAGAACTGGGCGCGGGACAGCGGATCGACCCCGGTGGTGGGTTCATCGAGAATTAACAGTTCCGGGTCGTGGATTAACGCGCAGCACAGCCCCAGCTTTTGCTTCATCCCGCCCGAGAGTTTCCCGGCGGGACGGTCGCGAAACGGTGCCAGGCCGGTGCTGTTCAGCAGCTCGGTAATCCGCGCTTCGCGTTCCGCTTTATCATGACCAAACAGCCGGGCAAAGAAATCGACGTTCTCATACACCGACAGCGTATGGTACAGGTTTTTCCCTAACCCCTGCGGCATCCAGGCAATGCGCGGGCAGACATCCCGTCGATGTTTTGGGTCGCGCATATCGCCGCCCAACACCATCACGTTGCCGTGTTCAATGACTCGCGCACCGGAGATGAGCGACAGCAGGCTCGATTTTCCGACGCCATCCGGGCCAATAAGCCCCACCATGCAGCGGGCGGGGATATCCAGCGTGATATTGTTCAGCGCGACCGTTGTCCCGTAATGCTGACTCACGCCGTCAAGGTGCGCCACGGGAGGAACGGGAACCAGCGCCAGATGCGTCATTGCGGCAACCTCACCACCAGGTCGTCAGGCCAGGGGCGATTTTCATCAACACGCACCCAGGCCATGCCCGGCAGACCGGTTTTCACGTACTCCAGGTGCTGCTGTAACAGCTCCGGCGGGATACGCGCTTTCACGCGGAACATCAGTTTTAGCCGCTCATCACTGGTTTCAACCGTTTTCGGCGTGAACTGCGCGACGCTTGCGACAAAGCTGATGGTCGCAGGAATACGCAGATCCGGCGCGGCATCCAGCACCAGTCGCGCTTCACCGCCAATCTTCAGCAGGCCAGCCTGTTCGGTCGGCAAGAAGAATGTCATGTAGACATCGCTGAGATCGACCATATTCAGCACGCGCCCGCCTGCTGACAGCACTTCGCCCGGTTCAGCCACGCGGTACTGCACGCGACCATCGCGCGGGGCTTTAAGCTCGCTGTCATCGATATCTGCCGCAATGCGTCGTTCGGTAGCCTGTGCGGCTTCGACCCGGGTTTGCGCCTGAATGATGCTGGTACGGGCGGCTTCAATCGCCGCTTTCGCGGCAGAGACCTGCGCCTTTGCCGATTCCAGCGCAGCACGCGCACTTTCAGCGGCGGCCCTGTCGTCATCCAGTTGTTGCTCAGATACCGCACCACGCAGGGACAGTGAACGGGAGCGTACGTGGCGTTTAGAGACCGACTGCAACTCTGCTTCACGCTGTTTTACCACCGACTGCGCGGCGCGCATTTCGCTTTGCCGTTGTTCCAGCAACGCCCGTGCCGCCGCCACCGCACTTTCCGCTTCTTTGATTTGCGCGACCGCTTCCAGCCGCTGCTCGTGCAGCACGCGGGTATCCATTTTCGCCAGCACCTCGCCCTGACGAACGAACTGCCCTTCCGACACGAGGATCGTATCAATACGTCCGGCAATTTTGGTGGCAATATCCACTTCAGTGGCTTCAATTCTGCCGTTGCTGGCGGCAAACCCTTCCGGTATCCCCGCAGGACGCAACATCCACCATGCTATTGCAGCAACCACCACCACAATACCCGCGCCCCACCACACCAGATGACGCTTAATCTTATCCATATTCGACCCGCCGTAATCCCTGTTATCAAACGATGCGTGTCACAAAACCCACTGAACTGCTATTCAGTGAGAGATTCCATCCGGGATGAGAAGGAATGAGAAATAATGGCCAAAGAGCGGACAGGCGTTAAGGCAACGCATACCGCGAAGGAAGTGAGTGACGAAAATGCTGTGAAATCGGGTAGTAATGTTGTCATCATCAGCGTTCCTGGCCGGAAATGAAACACGCATACTCATAACTGCTGTCTATTGAATACTAACACCTGGTTTCGATATGTCTATTCGGTTGTCGTTTCCAGTTCAGCCCTGGCACAAGAAATATTTCGTATATCAACGATTGATAAACAATCGCAACTATAAACATAATCAATGATTAGGCATCCCTATAATAGCGGCTCATTTACCGATCTCGTTATGGCGAGGCTCCTGTACAAATACAAGTTACCGCCCTGCTGGTATCGAGAGAGACCACTCAGGGAAATACAGGCATCCATCGAATCAAGGTGTTGCCAAGGTAACTTCTGACGATTTCACCATCGGACAGATACGTTGTTCAGTGCTAAAACCAGGACGTAGGGATCTGCCTGTGCTAACCCTGTCTTGTTCGCCCCTATGAGAGATTTTTATAGGGAATTACACCATGTCATCTATGCCACTCTGCGCCGCTCATCATCCTATGCCGGATTTCAATGGCGACGCTATCGCCCAATATATGCGCACCGATTTTATTACTCTGCCGGACCATCTCAGCGTTAACGGCGCTCGCGAGTACTTTGTCTCCCAACTCAAAACGGATGACATCCCAGGCCAGGTCTTTGTTGTGGCTGGAAAAGCGCTGCGCGGGGTGTTATCCATCAAGCGCTTATTGCAGGAAAAAGATACGTCGCTGAACATCAACCATCTTACGGACAGCTGTTTATTTCATGTAAAGCCTGATGATGAACGGGCGCAGGTCGTTGCCGAGTTAGCCGAACGCGAAGTCGATCTGGTTGCTGTCGTTGAGAGAGGTGAGCTGGTCGGTTGTCTGATGGAAAAAGAGATCGCTCATCTACAGGAAGATGATGTTACCGAAGACGTTCAGCTTCAGGGCGCCACGCTACCGCTGGAAAAACCCTATCTGGAAATTAGTCCGTGGACATTGTGGAAAAAGCGTTCGGTCTGGCTCCTGCTGCTGTTTGTCGCAGAAGCCTATACCAGCAGCGTGCTTCAGCATTTTGAAGAGGCGCTGGAATCCGCAATTGCCCTGGCCTTTTTTATTCCGCTATTAATTGGTACTGGCGGCAACAGCGGTACGCAGATCACTTCGACGCTGGTACGTTCAATGGCGCTGGGAGAAGTGCGACTGCGCGATATGGGCCGGGTGATCCGCAAAGAAGTTTCAACTTCGCTGCTGATCGCTCTGACGCTGGGCCTGGCAGGGTGCTTGCGCGCGTGGATGATGGGCATCGGCATGGAAATCACGCTGATCGTCAGCCTGACGCTGGTTTGCATTACATTGTGGAGCGCCGTGGTGTCATCAGTGATCCCCATGGTGCTTAAGCGTATCGGCATTGATCCCGCCGTGGTTTCAGCCCCGTTTATCGCCACGCTTATCGACGGTACCGGGTTAATTATCTACTTTAAAATCGCCCAGCACTTTCTTGGTCTGAACTAATGATAACGCCCGGCAGCTCAGGTTGTCGGGCGTCACAGTCAGGCTGGCGCTAAATCTTGCGCACATGCCCAGGCGCTCGACCACGCCCACTGGAAGTTATACCCACCCAACCAGCCGGTGACATCCATCACTTCACCAATAAAGTACAGCCCTGGCACTTTGCGGGCTTCCATCGTGCGCGAAGACAGTTCGTTGGTATCCACGCCACCCAGCGTGACTTCCGCTGTGCGATACCCTTCGGTACCGTTCGGCTGCACCCGCCATTCAGTGAGCGTCTCCACCAGCGTTTGCTGATCGCGCACGTTAAGTTGTTTCAGCGTCGCATCCGGGATTTGCCCTAATTGCTGCAGGCATTCCACCAGACGTTTCGGTAACTGCATCGCTAACGTGTTCTTTAAGCTCTGATTTGGATGTGCGCTTCGTTGTTCGTCGAGAAAGCTCGCAAGGTCAACATCCGGCAACAAATTAATGCTGACAAATTCGCCGGGCTGCCAAAAACTGGAAATTTGCAAAACGGCCGGGCCTGAAAGCCCACGGTGCGTAAAGAGCAGGTTTTCACGAAATACGGTGCCGTCTTCAGCGGTGATAACGGAAGGAACAGACACGCCTGAGAGCACCTGAAGCTGCTCCAGCAATGGCTTATGCAACGTAAAGGGCACCAGGCCTGCGCGCGTCGGCAACACCTTCAGTCCAAACTGTTCGGCAATTTTATAACCAAACGGCGTTGCCCCCAGACCCGGCATGGAAAGCCCACCGGAGGCAATAACCAATTTTTTCGCACCGACCGTCATCCCGTTCAGTTCCAGAATGAAGCCATCATCATCCTGTGCGACGCTCAGGACTTCGCTACGTAACCGCATCGTAACGTTACCTTTTTCGCACTCGGCAACCAGCATATCGACGATTTGTTGGGCCGAATCATCGCAGAACAGCTGACCGAGCGTTTTTTCGTGCCAGGCAATGCCGTGTTTACCCACCAGATCAATAAAGTCCCACTGCGTATAGCGAGCCAGCGCCGATTTGCAAAAATGCGGGTTTTGACTCAAATATGCAGCCGGTTCCACATAAAGATTGGTAAAGTTACAACGACCTCCGCCGGACATGAGGATCTTACGTCCAGGCTTTTTACCATTATCAATCAGCAGTACTTGACTGCCTGCTTGCCCTGCCTGCGCGGCACAGAACATACCCGCTGCGCCAGCGCCTATAATAACGGTATCAAACCTTTCCACGTTGCGATCCTCTCTAAAAAGCGGGCGTGAATTGTAAAGATTCCTCAGTGGTCGCACCAGCACCAAACTATCAATAATAGGTATTTATATGAATTCTATAGGATAATTCTTTAGTGGTGTAAAACAAAGCAGGAGACAAATCAAAAAAACTCTATATTTCACTTTGCCCGCGCCGCCAAAGTCACTGATAATGCGCCGCGTTCATGTCCTCAAAATGGCGTAACGTCCTATGCTACATTTGTTTGCTGGCCTGGATTTACATACCGGGCTTTTATTATTGCTTGCTCTGGCTTTTGTGCTGTTCTACGAAGCAATTAACGGCTTCCACGATACAGCCAATGCTGTCGCAACCGTGATCTATACCCGTGCAATGCGTTCGCAATTGGCGGTGGTCATGGCTGCGTTGTTCAACTTCTTTGGTGTTTTGCTGGGTGGTCTCAGCGTAGCTTATGCCATCGTGCATATGCTACCAACGGATCTGCTGCTCAACATGGGTTCTTCACATGGCCTCGCCATGGTGTTCTCTATGCTTCTGGCGGCAATTATCTGGAACCTCGGTACCTGGTACTTTGGTCTGCCTGCATCCAGCTCCCACACGCTGATTGGCGCGATCATCGGTATTGGTTTAACCAATGCGTTGATGAACGGGACTTCAGTGGTGGATGCACTTAACATCCCGAAAGTGCTCAATATTTTCGGTTCGCTGATCATTTCCCCTATTGTCGGTCTGGTGTTCGCTGGCGGTCTGATCTTCTTGCTGCGTCGTTACTGGAACGGCACCAAGAAGCGGGCGCGTATTCACCTGACTCCTGCAGAGCGTGAAAAGAAAGACGGTAAGAAAAAGCCGCCGTTCTGGACGCGTATCGCACTGATCCTCTCCGCTATCGGTGTGGCGTTCTCTCATGGCGCTAACGATGGGCAGAAAGGTATTGGTCTGGTAATGCTGGTACTGATTGGCGTAGCGCCTGCAGGCTTCGTGGTGAATATGAATGCTTCTGGTTACGAAATTACGCGTACCCGTGATGCTATCAATAACGTCGAAACCTACTTCCAGCAGCGTCCTGATTTGCTCAAACAGGCGACCGGCGTTGATCAGTTGGTTCCGTCTCCGACGGAAACGGCGACAACGACCCCAGCAGAGTTCCATTGTCACCCGGCAAATACCATCAACGCGCTTGAGCGTGCAAAAGGTATGCTGGCGAACCTGGAAACCTACGACAAGTTAAGCGTTGATCAGCGTAGCCAGCTGCGTCGCATTATGCTGTGCATTTCTGATACGACCGATAAAGTCGTGAAACTGCCTGGCGTAAGCAGCGACGATCAGCGACTGCTGAAGAAACTGAAAACCGACATGCTGAGCACCATTGAGTACGCACCCGTCTGGATTATCATGGCTGTTGCTCTGGCTCTGGGCTGCGGTACGATGATTGGCTGGCGTCGCGTGGCGACCACTATCGGTGAGAAAATCGGTAAGAAAGGCATGACCTATGCTCAGGGGATGTCGGCACAGATGACTGCCGCAGTCTCTATCGGTCTCGCCAGTTACACCGGTATGCCTGTTTCCACCACGCACGTTCTCTCCTCTTCTGTTGCAGGGACGATGGTTGTTGACGGTGGCGGTTTGCAGCGTAAAACGGTAACCAGCATTCTGATGGCCTGGGTCTTCACCCTGCCAGCAGCGATTATGCTTTCCGGGGTGCTGTACTGGCTATCCCTGAAGCTAATCTAAGCGCATGCACAGTAAAAAAGCGGGTCAGCAAACTGACCCGCTTTTTTTGTATCTGTCGTTGACATCAGTGCCAGATAATCAGCGCGACCATACTGATTAACACCAGCCCACATAACGCGCTGGTAAGGATGAACTGACCGCGAACCCGCTCACAGCGGCGAATAAACTCATCGTCATGATGATCACGGTAACGCTGAGCGTAGATATACCACACCAGACGCATCTGCTTGTTAGGTTGCCCATGCGAGGTAAAAAAGCCGCCCCCATCAACATACTGGTAAAGTAATGGATCGCAACCACGAAGTACCACTAACAGTGCGCGTAGCGAAGAAAAATAACGCGCCATATTAACAATGCAAACGACACATAAAGCCCAGAATAACGCAATGGTGCTTATCATATCTCCTCCCCGGCGACCCGCCCACGGAACTCCTTTCCGGGACTACCGCTCCCCGATACCCTGCCAAACCATTCAGTGAAGAGCACAACCGAAACCGCTCGTGTTAGTGTCACGCATCCGAGCGCCTCTCTAAATAGTGTAGGAGATTAGTTAATTTTTTTGCCAGAAGGTTAATCACTATCAATGCAATTAACTAAAAAATTTGTTTAACTACTTGGCAAGCAAGGCGGATTGACGGATTATCCCGGTCGCTATAATGTAAGGATAGTCCTTAAAAGGTACGTTTTTACGACTGGGCTAGCCCCGCGCATAAAGTTCGCAGGACGCGGATGACGCGGCGGCAAATGAACGCCAGCAGGCTAGTCATCGACAACTTATGGAAGGAGTAACACTATGGCTTATAAACACATTCTTATCGCGGTTGATCTTTCTCCAGAAAGCAAAGTTCTGGTTGAAAAAGCGGTCTCTATGGCGCGGCCTTACAATGCGAAAGTCTCCCTTATCCACGTTGACGTAAACTATTCTGACCTGTACACCGGGCTAATCGACGTGAATCTGGGCGATATGCAGAAACGCATTTCTGAAGAAACCCACCACGCGTTAACCGAGCTGTCCACCAATGCAGGCTACCCAATCACCGAAACCCTGAGCGGTAGCGGCGACCTGGGTCAGGTTCTGGTTGATGCCATCAAAAAATACGACATGGATCTGGTCGTTTGTGGCCACCACCAGGATTTCTGGAGCAAGCTGATGTCCTCCGCGCGCCAACTGATCAACACCGTCCACGTCGACATGTTGATTGTTCCGCTGCGTGACGACGAAGAAGCATAAAACGCTGGCCGTCGGGAGATAACCCGGCGCGCTGCAAGTCGTTAAGCCTGTAAACGCCCGCCTGTGCGGGCGTTTTTGTTTTTATCATTCAGACACAATTAGTACATCAATCCAACAAACAAATCATAATTAGTGTGATCAACTAATTGGATCGAAATCTATCTCTATAATACTCTACGACTGCGGCCAATCACCGCAGTCTATAACAAAATAAGACTTTTTCGGCGCGTTTAAGCATACGCGTTCATACTTTTCGGGATGGCTTTGAAAGGCGAAGGAATATGAATACTACTGCACCTACGGGCTTGCTGCAGCAACCTCGTCCGTTCTTCATGATCTTCTTTGTGGAATTATGGGAACGATTTGGCTATTACGGCGTTCAGGGCATCCTGGCGGTATTTTTTGTTAAGCAACTCGGATTTTCTCAGGAACAGGCATTTGTCACCTTTGGCGCGTTTGCGGCATTGGTATACGGCCTGATCTCCATCGGCGGCTATGTCGGCGACCATCTTTTAGGTACCAAACGCACGCTGGTGCTCGGCGCTATCGTGCTGGCACTTGGTTACTTCATGACCGGGATGTCACTGCTCAAGCCCGACCTGATTTTTATTGCTTTGGGTACCATTGCCGTCGGTAACGGGCTGTTTAAAGCCAACCCGGCAAGCCTGCTGTCAAAATGCTATCCGCCGAAAGACGCCCGTCTGGACGGTGCTTTCACCCTGTTTTATATGTCGATTAACATCGGCTCGCTGCTGTCGCTATCGCTGGCGCCGGTGATTGCCGATAAGTTTGGCTACGCGGTGACCTACAACCTGTGTGGAGCCGGGCTTATTGTCGCGCTGTTGGTCTACTTTGCCTGCCGTGGAATGGTGAAGAATATCGGTTCAGAGCCAGACCATAAGCCGCTGAATTTCCGTAATCTATTCTGCGTGCTGGCCGGAACGGTAGTGATGGTATTTATCTGCGCCTGGCTGATGCACAACGTGCAGATTGCCAACCTGGTACTGATCGTCCTGTCGATTGCCGTGACTATCATCTTCTTCCGCCAGGCATTCAAACTGGATAAAACCGGACGCAATAAGATGTTCGTGGCCTTTATCCTGATGCTGGAAGCGGTGGTGTTCTACGTGCTGTACGCGCAGATGCCAACTTCGCTGAACTTCTTTGCTATCAATAACGTGCACCATGAAATTCTTGGTTTCGCCATCAACCCGGTAAGCTTCCAGGCCCTGAACCCGTTCTGGGTGGTACTGGCGAGTCCGGTGCTGGCCGCAATCTATACCCGTCTGGGAAACAAAGGCAAAGATCTGACCATGCCGATGAAGTTTACGCTTGGCATGTTCCTGTGCTCGCTGGGCTTCCTGACGGCCGTCGCTGCCGGAATGTGGTTTGCTGATGCGCAAGGGCTGACGTCGCCGTGGTTTATCGTGCTGGTTTATCTGTTCCAGAGCCTGGGTGAACTGCTGATTAGCGCCCTGGGACTGGCGATGGTCGCCGCTCTCGTGCCGCAGCACCTGATGGGCTTCATTCTCGGGATGTGGTTCCTGACGCAGGCCGCCGCCTTCCTGATGGGGGGTTATGTCGCCACGTTCACCGCCGTACCAGAGAACATCACCGACCCGCTGCAAACGCTGCCTATCTACACCAACGTCTTCAGTAAGATAGGCCTGGTCACCCTGGCGGTAACGGTGGTGATGGCGATTATGGTGCCATGGCTGAACCGCATGATTAATACGCCGAGCACCGAGCAATAACCTTCAGTGCCGGATGGCGGCTATTGCCCAATCCGGCCTACATTCAACATGCCCGGTCGCCTTGCGCTATCGGGCATTTTCACTCACTACCCTTTACGCGCGTCTATCCACTCCTGCACTTCCACCACAAAGGTGTCCGGCGCTTTGCGGTACATTTTGCGCGCCAAGTCCAGAATCGTATGCTGGCCGAGCGCTTCTTCCATCCGCTGCTGGGCCATGTCCATTACCGAACGCACACCACAAATGCCTTCACAGGCCCACTCTGGTGGATGCTCCTCAAATACCGCCAACCGCTGGCGAATTTCACGACATTCAAAGATGCGCTTATCACCATCAATAGCATTCACCACATCCAGCACGGTGATGTGTTCAGCAGGTTTAGCGAACTGGAAACCACCGCCCTTGCCTTCGATGCTGCGCACCAGACCCGCTTTGGACAGACGGGTGAAAATTTTAGCCAGGTAGTCATATGGCACACTTTGCAGTTCGGCAATTTCCCGCACGCTCATATCCCGCGCGTCGCCCTTACTGTCGACCATACACATCAGGCTATGAATGCCGTACTCAACCCCGGAACTGTAAAATGCCATTTTTATCTCAGCCAAAATGAATCTGAGTTTATTGTAGCTTTTTCATCTAAGGCATTCCAGAGAACAGAGTAACTCCTTATGAGAATAAAAAGATAAATAGATAATTATCAGATAGATAACAAAATACCCTGGCGCAATACAGAAAAAAGGATCAGGATCGCATTGCAATCCATAACTACGACCAATAAAATCCGAGTAAATAAATCGTAGTCACCAGTGAGATAAAACCAATGCAAAAACAAATTCTGATCGTGGGCGCCGGTTTTGCCGGTATGTGGGCAGCATTGAGCGCCGCACGCCTGGCGGATAAAAACCAGCAAACCATTGATATTACGGTGATTGCGCCTCAGCCAGAGCTGCGTGTACGCCCGCGTTTTTATGAAAGCGCGGTCCACTCGCTGGTCGCCCCGCTGCAACCGTTATTCGACGCCACCGGCGTTAACTTCCTGCAAGGTCACGTCGAGCAGATCCTCCCGGCCTCTAAAGAAGTCAGTTGGAAAGATGCCAACGGTGATATTCATCTACGCCGCTACGACCGCCTGGTACTCGCCAGCGGCAGTCACGTAAACCGCGACGCCGTTGCCGGTGCTGCAGAACACGCCTTCGACCTCGACCAGCTCGAAAGTGCCGCCGTACTGGAACAACACATTAAGGATCTGGCGCAGCAGCCAGAGAGCGAGGCTCGTAATACCGTGGTAGTCTGCGGCGGCGGCTTTACCGGGATTGAGATGGCGCTGGAATTACCGGGCCGTCTGCGCGAGATTTTGGGTGCCGATGCTAAGACCAGAGTTGTCGTAGTTGAACGCGGTGCACAGCCGGGCGCACGCTGGAGTCAGGAGCTGCGGGATGTCATCGCACAGGCATCAGCCGAACTGGGCGTTGAATGGCGGGTGAATACGGAAGTAGAGTGCGTGGATGCGTCCGGCGTAACGCTGAAAGATGGGCAGACCATCGCCTCACAGACCGTTATCTGGACGGTTGGCGTGCAGGCAAACGGGCTAACGGCACAAATTGACGCACCGCACGATCGTCAGGGCCGCCTGCATGTGGACGCAAACCTTCAGGTCATCGGCCATGATGATATCTATGCCACCGGCGATGTGGCTTACGCCGCCACCGATGACAAAGGTAATCACGCGCTAATGACCTGCCAGCACGCTATTTTACTGGGCAAATTTGCCGGTAACAACGCCGCCGCCAGCTTGCTGAACGTTGCGCCATTGCCGTATCGTCAGGAAAACTACGTCACCTGTCTGGATCTTGGCGCATGGGGCGCGGTATATACCGAAGGGTGGGATCAGCAGGTGAAACTGACGCGTGAAGACGCGAAGAAGCTGAAGGTATCAATTGTCAGTGAGTTGATATATCCACCGAAGGCTGACAAGGCCGTGGCGTTTGAGATTGCCGATCCTTATGCTCCGTTTGTTTAACCCGTGATGCCGGATGGCGGCTAACGCCTTATCCGGCCTACTAACGGCGCCGAACTGTAGGCCCGATAAGCGTAGCGCCATCGGGCACTATAGCTGACCATCTGGCCTATGCCGTTCCCGCATAAATATCGAACCGATGCCCTTTGGTAACTACCGCGTTCGGCGTGGCGACATCCGCCAGCGGCGGCGCGTAGTCCGGGCGCTTCACTACCACACGTTTAGTCGCCAGCTGACGTGCTGGTGCCAACAAACCATCGGCATCTAAGTCTGGCCCCACCAACGACTGAAACACGCGCATCTCTTTTTTCACCAGCGCGCTTTTCTGCTTATGCGGGAACATCGGATCGAGGTACACCACCTGCGGGCGCGGCGTGATATCGGTCAACGCCGTCAGACTGGACGCATGGATCAGTTGTAATCGCTCCTGCAGCCACAGCCCGATTTCCGGATCTGCATAACCACGGGCCAGGCCATCGTCGAGCAGCGCCGCCACCACCGGATTACGTTCCAGCATCCGTACATGGCAGCCAACGGAGGCCAGCACAAACGCATCACGCCCCAGTCCTGCGGTAGCATCTACCACATCTGGCAGGTAATCGCCTTTAATGCCGACAGCCTTCGCCACCGCTTCACCGCGGCCACCGCCAAACTTGCGCCGATGGGCCATGGCACCGCCCACGAAATCCACGAAGATACCGCCGAGTTTAGGTTCATCGCGTTTGCGCAGTTCCAGATGCTCCGCTGTCATCACCAACGCCATCAGGTTGTCTTCATCGTGCTCCAGTCCCCAGCGGGCGGCAAGAACAGATAAGGCGCCGTCTCCGGCGCCTGTTTCATCAAGTAAGCAGATTTTCACGCGAATAATCAGCCTTTAATCCCGTAATGCTCCAGCATTGCATCCAGCTGTGGCTCGCGGCCACGGAAGCGCTTGAACAGTTCCATAGGCTCTTCAGAACCGCCACGGGTGAGGATATTATCGAGGAACGATTGTCCGGTTTGACGGTTGAAAATCCCTTCATCTTCGAAGCGAGAGAAGGCATCTGCCGCCAGTACGTCGGCCCACAGATAGCTGTAGTAACCCGCCGCGTAGCCACCAGCAAAAATGTGGCTGAAGGCATGCGGGAAGCGACCCCATGTTGGGCCAGGCACCACGGCGACCTGTTTCTTGATTTCGGCCAGCGTGTCGAGGATTTTCGCCCCTTGCTGCGGGTTAAACTCAGCGTGCAGACGGAAATCAAACAGGCCGAATTCCAGCTGACGCAGAATAAACAGTGCAGCCTGGTAGTTTTTCGCCGCCAGCATTTTATCCAGCAGCTCCTTCGGCAGCGGTTCACCGGTCTCAAAGTGACCAGAAATAAACGCCAATGCTTCCGGCTCCCAGCACCAGTTTTCCATAAACTGGCTCGGCAGTTCGACCGCATCCCATGGCACACCGTTGATACCGGAAACACCGGCGGTTTCGATACGGGTCAGCATATGGTGCAGACCGTGGCCGAACTCGTGGAACAGGGTAATCACTTCATCGTGGGTAAACAGCGCCGGTTTACCGTTCACCGGACGGTTAAAGTTACAGGTCAGGTAGGCGACCGGTTTTTGCAACGTGCCGTCGGTTTTACGCATCTGGCCGACGCAGTCGTCCATCCACGCCCCGCCGCGTTTATGTTCACGGGCATACAGGTCGAGGTAGAAGCTGCCGCGCAGCTCGTTGTTTTCGTCATACAGCTCGAAGAAACGAACTTCCGGGTGCCAGACGTCAACATCGGCGCGCTCTTTGGCGGTAATGCCATAGATACGTTTAACCACTTCAAACAGACCGTTAACGGCTTTGTTCTCCGGGAAATAGGGGCGCAGCTGCTCGTCGCTGATACTGTAGAGATGCTGTTTTTGTTTCTCGCTGTAGTAAGCGATATCCCACGGCTGCAGCTCATCAACACCAAATTCCGCTTTCGCGAAGGCGCGCAGTTGAGCCAGCTCTTTCTCCCCCTGCGGACGGGCACGTTTCGCCAGATCGGTCAGGAAGTCGAGGACCTGCTGCGGGTTTTCCGCCATTTTGGTAGCCAGAGATTTAAAGGCGTAGCTTTCAAAGCCCAGCAGCTGTGCCAGTTCGTGACGCAGCGCGAGGATCTCTTCCATTATCGGGCTGTTATCCCATTTACCCGCGTTTGGCCCCTGGTCAGACGCGCGGGTGGAGTAAGCGCGGTACATCTCTTCGCGCAGCCCCTGGTTATCACAGTAGGTCATCACCGGCAGGTAGCTTGGGATATCCAGCGTTAACAGATAGCCTTCCTGCTCTTTGGCTTCCGCCTGAGCCTTCGCCGCAGCCAGCGCGCTTTCCGGCATACCTGCCAGTTCGGCTTCGTCGGTGACTAACTTCGTCCAGCCCATCGTGGCATCAAGGACGTTATTGCTGTACAAGTTGCCGAGCTCAGACAGGCGGGTGGCAATTTCACCATAGCGCTGCTGTTTTTCCTTCGGCAGGCCAATACCAGAAAGCTCAAAATCGCGCAGCGCGTTATCAACCGCTTTTTTCTGTGCGGTGTTCAGGGTGGCGTAATGATCGCCATCGCGCAGGTCGCGGTAGGCTTTGTACAGCCCCTCATGTTGCCCAACCCAGGTGCTGTATTCAGACAACAGCGGCAGCGTTTGTTCGTAGGCTTCGCGCAGCTCCGGGCTGTTTTTCACCGAATTCAGGTGACTGACCGGAGAGAAAATACGTCCCAGGACATCGTCCACTTCCGCCAACTGCTGGCAGAGATTTTCCCAGGTATACGGCGCGCCCTGCGCAACCACGCGTTCAACGTTTTCGCGGCAATCGTTTAGCGCCTTAGTCACAGCGGGCACGACATGCTCAGGCTGAATTTTAGAAAACGGTGGCAGTTCGAAGGGAGTCAGCAATGGATTGGTCATTAGCGCGGTCCTGTTGAAAAGAGTGAATGAAGCGCGTATCCGGCGCTGTACATATTATTTGTAGAATGGGGTTAAGTGTAGAGGATTTCAATGCTAACCGTGACGGAAAGACGCCCGGTGGTGCTGCGCTTACCGGGCCTACGGGTAATCTGTGCCAATCTGCTGTAAACTGTGGCAAATCGTCATTTCAGCGGAATTTCATTACCCATGCTCAGTTATCGCCACAGTTATCACGCAGGCAACCACGCCGACGTCCTGAAACACACCGTCCAGAGCCTGATCATTGAATCGCTCAAAGAGAAAGAAAAACCGTTTCTCTATCTGGACACCCATGCTGGTGCTGGCCGTTATCAGCTGAGCAGTGAGCATGCCGAACGTACTGGTGAATATCTGGAAGGGATCGCCCGTATCTGGCAACAGGACGATTTGCCAGCCGAACTGGAACCCTACATTGGCGTGGTGCAGCACTTCAACCGCAGCGGTCAGCTGCGCTACTACCCGGGTTCTCCGCTGATTGCCCGCCAGTTGTTGCGTGAGCAGGACAGCCTGCAATTGACAGAACTGCACCCGAGCGACTTTCCTCTGCTGCGCGGCGAATTTCAGAAAGATGAGCGCGCGCGCGTGGCCAAAGCCGATGGTTATCAGCAACTGAAAGCAAAATTGCCGCCGGTTTCACGTCGTGGGCTGATCCTTATCGATCCACCCTATGAAATCAAAAGCGACTACCAGGCGGTGGTGACCGGTATTAACGAAGGCTACAAGCGTTTCGCGACCGGCACCTATGCGCTGTGGTATCCGGTGGTTCTGCGCCAGCAAATCAAACGTATGATTCATGATCTGGAAGACACCGGCATTCGCCGCATCCTGCAAATTGAGCTGGCGGTGCGCCCGGACAGCGATCAGCGTGGTATGACGGCTTCCGGCATGATTGTGATTAACCCGCCGTGGAAGCTGGAACAGCAGATGAACAACGTCCTGCCGTGGCTACACAGCAAACTGGTTCCGGCAGGAACCGGGCACACCTCCGTCAGCTGGATCGTGCCGGAGTAATCGCAGCCATCGGTGGAACCTTTTAAATTCAGGTATACAATCGCGGATATTTTGGCGGATGGCATAACGCTTCTCCGCCCTACAATGAACATGAAGGAGCGGTCATGACCAAGCACTATGATTACATCGCTATCGGCGGCGGCAGCGGCGGTATTGCTTCCATTAACCGTGCGGCAATGTACGGCCAGAAATGCGCACTGATTGAAGCCAAAGCGTTAGGCGGCACTTGCGTCAACGTTGGCTGCGTACCGAAGAAAGTGATGTGGCATGCCGCGCAGATCCGCGAAGCTATTCATATGTATGGCCCGGATTATGGTTTCGACACCACTATCAATAAGTTTGATTGGGATAAACTGATCGCCAGCCGTACCGCCTATATCGATCGCATCCATACCTCTTATGATAACGTGTTAGGTAAAAATAACGTCGATGTCATTAAAGGCTTTGCCCGCTTCGTTGATGCTAAAACCATTGAAGTGAACGGTGAAACAATCACTGCCGATCATATTTTAATTGCGACCGGCGGCCGCCCAAGCCATCCGAATATTCCGGGTGTGGAATACGGCATCGACTCCGACGGTTTCTTTGAGCTGCCCGCGCTGCCGAAACGCGTGGCGGTCGTCGGCGCTGGCTACATCGCCGTTGAACTGGCTGGCGTGATTAACGGTCTGGGCGCGCAAACACATCTCTTTGTGCGTAAACACGCGCCGCTGCGCAGCTTTGATCCGATGATTGTCGAAACCCTGGTTGAAGTGATGAACACTGAAGGCCCGACCCTGCATACTCACGCTATTCCAAAAGCCGTGGTTAAAAATGCAGACGGCAGCCTGACTCTGCAACTGGAAGATGGTCGTAGCGAAACGGTAGATTGCCTGATTTGGGCGATCGGTCGTGAACCGGCAACCGACAACTTCAATCTGGCTGCAACGGGTGTGAAAACCAACGAAAAAGGCTACATCGTCGTGGATAAATACCAGAACACCAGCGTTCCGGGGATTTATGCCGTCGGCGATAATACCGGTGCCGTTGAACTGACGCCGGTTGCGGTTGCCGCAGGCCGTCGTCTGTCCGAACGTCTGTTTAATAACAAGCCGGACGAGCATCTGGACTACAGCAACATTCCAACCGTGGTCTTCAGCCATCCGCCAATTGGTACTGTAGGGTTAACCGAGCAGCAGGCACGCGAACAGCACGGCGATGACCAGATAAAAGTGTATAAATCATCGTTTACCGCGATGTATACCGCCGTTACCTCTCACCGCCAACCGTGCCGCATGAAGCTGGTCTGCGTTGGGCCAGAAGAGAAGATTGTCGGTATTCACGGCATCGGCTTTGGCATGGACGAAATGCTGCAAGGCTTCGCGGTGGCACTGAAAATGGGCGCCACCAAGAAAGACTTCGATAACACCGTTGCCATTCACCCGACGGCGGCAGAAGAGTTCGTGACCATGCGTTAATCGCACTTCATGAGTGTTAAAGGGCAAAGAGGGGTTAGCTCTTTGCCCTTAGTTACGTTTCCTCTATCAGTTCAAAAGTTGCAGCAGATAGCGGATCAGCTCCAGCAACGCGATTAACGCTCCCAGAACGATGATTGCTTTATCAATCACCCGTTTTCTCCATCAGATGGAGTGAGAATGCACCCGCTTACTCATCCATTGCCTGTCACGGGGCATGCTCCATTGTTAGATGATAACTATCTCACCCCGGCCAGAGCATCGGCCAACGGCACCACCCGTTTCGCCGATCAGGACTTAGAAAGCGTTTAGCGCGCGTCCGGAAGGGATAAGTTACAGAGCCAACTGGATAAATATACAGTTCTTTTAATCGTAACTGCCAGCGCATTCTTGCAATAGTACCGTTAAGGTAATAGGATTGAAGCGTTAGATGATAACTATCTCACTCCGGCCAGAGCCACCAACTCGGGCTGAAGCGTAAAAAAACCGACGTGAAGTCGGTTTTTTTACGCCCGAATCAGGACCAGGGCAAAGTCTATTTACCCTGCATATACGGCGTATACACCCCATTCAGACTCTCAAGGAATACCACAATATCGTCGATATCTTCCTGCGGCAGTTCCTTACCGACCTGATAACGCAGCATCAGTTTTACCGCGCCATCGAGCGTCGGTACATCGCCACGATGGAAATAAGGTGCAGTTAGCGCAACGTTACGCAGACCAGGCACTTTCTGACGCAGCTTGTCACGTAATTCATTCGTAACGTTCATCCGGCCAATATCTGCCGCGGTGACGTCACCAAAATTAAAGTCCTTTTTCAAACCCAATGGTTCAAATGAGCGTCCGCCTAAAATAATACCACCATGACAGGTCGCACACTTATTATCCTTAAACAGCTGATAACCCTTTTTTTGCTGGGCAGTTAACGCCGTTTCATCACCACGTAGCCATTTATCAAACGGCGAATTTGGCGTAATCAGCGTTTTTTCAAACTCAGCAATCGCATCAGTAATATTGTCACCACTAAATCCCTGCGGATAAACCGCGATAAATTGTTGCTTCAGAAGCGGATCTTTATCCAGTTTCTGGATAATTTCATCCCAGGATTTCGATGCCATTTCAATGGGATTTAACGGCGGGCCCCCCGCCTGAGCTTGCAACGTCGGCGCACGCCCATCCCAGAATTGCTCCACATTAAACACCGAGTTAAATACCGTCGGCGCATTAATAGGACCGACAGCGCCCCCCACGCCGATTGACGTTTTTCTGCCATCCACGCCGCCCGCATTCAGGGCATGGCAATGCGCACAAGAAATCGTGCTATCACCGGAAATCCGTGGGTCATGATAGAGCGAGAAACCGAGCGCCACTTTACGGGCATCTGTCGGGATACTTTCCGGTATCGGTTGAACCGGTTCATTGCGATGTTGAGCTGCCGTATCACTGCTGGCGTAGTACTGCTCACGTTGTTTTGCTACCCAGCCAAGAATCTCTTGGCGTTCAGCATCACTAATCTTACCGGCCCAGTGCAGCGCGGTATAACGCGTCGGCGGCATAGTATCGTACTGCATCACCCATTCAATTTTATTCAGATCGCTTTGCGAAACGGGTTTATCCGCGACCAGTGCCGCACGTACGGCTTCAAGATTGAAGGATTTATATCCCAGTTGAATATCGTAATTCATCAACTGTTTAGCGACAGGAAAAGAAGAATAGAAAGGTAATTCCGCTGAAGGGGTATGACAATAATCGCATCCTTTTTCGCGTAAAAACCCTAATACTTTATTATTTTCTTCCAGCGTAGAAGCCTGGACATCAGCTTGTTTACTACGTTGATTATCGTGATACCACACATAACCGGATAATCCAAAATAACAAATCACGATGCCTGCTATAGCCATCGCGGTAAGACGGGTAATGATTTTCATTATTTTACCCTCACCGTTGTGAGTTATTGTGACCCAGAAAATTAGAATAATTAATGCACCGTCTTTGTCAGACCTGACCATCATAGGAAATGGGGGGATTACTTTTTTGATAAGTATCAATCAATTACATGGGCGGGAACTATCGATAGAATAGCCTGCGCCTATTATAAGAATGAGCCGTTACCTGGTTCTATTCACACCTCGTTGCAATCGAATGTTCTGAAAATGAAATAGTTTTAGATTGTGAATAATTATAAATTTCTCATTGTTATCATTGGGATAGTTTTATTTCTTTATTATTGGAAAGCATAAAAACGTGATCGACCGCACGCTTTACTCACCCGGCATCGAAGCGAATGTCTACGCTTAACAGACAACCAGGCAATAGCCTTAGCATTTCAACAGTTACCGGAGGTCTTTCTCATTATGCTCAACCAGAAACTACCCCACGCCCCTTCAGAAGAACTGACGATCGACGTCGATCTACTTTATGAAATGGATCCGTGCGAGTTAAAGCTGGATGAAATGATTGAGGCGGAGCCTGAACCGGAAATAATTGAGGGACTTCCCGCCTCGGACGCGTTAACCCCCGCCGATCGTTACCTTGAGCTTTTTGAACACGTCCAGTCATCAAAACTGTTTGCTGATAGCAAAACCTTTCCAGACTGCGCACCCAAAATGGACCCGCTGGATATTTTGATTCGCTATCGCAAGGTTAAACGCCACCGGGACTTTGACCTGCAACGCTTTGTCGAGAACCATTTCTGGCTGCCGGAAACCCCCACCAGCGAATATGTTTCCGACCCTGAAAGCTCGCTGAAAGAGCATATTGATCAACTGTGGCCCGTGCTGACTCGCGAGCCGCAGGATCATATTCCCTGGTCTTCGCTGCTGGCGCTACCGCAGTCATACATCGTGCCAGGCGGACGCTTTAGCGAAACCTACTATTGGGATTCCTACTTCACCATGCTGGGTCTTGCGGAGAGTGGCCGGGAAGACTTACTGAAATGTATGGCAGATAACTTTGCCTGGATGATCGAAAACTATGGTCACATCCCGAACGGCAACCGCACCTACTATCTGAGCCGCTCCCAGCCACCGGTCTTCGCGCTAATGGTCGAACTGTTTGAAGAGGATGGCGTACGCGGTGCGCGTCGTTATCTTGAACATCTCAAAATGGAGTACACGTTTTGGATGGATGGCGCCGACTCGCTGGTGCTTAATCAGGCGTACCGCCACGTGATCAGAATGCCGGACGGTTCTCTGCTCAACCGCTATTGGGACGATCGTGATACCCCGCGCGATGAGTCCTGGCTTGAAGACGTAGAAACGGCTAAGCATTCAGGCCGACCACCTAATGAGGTTTATCGGGATCTGCGTGCAGGTGCGGCCTCCGGTTGGGATTATTCATCACGTTGGTTGCGCGATGCCGGTCGCCTCGCCAGTATCCGCACCACCCAGTTCATCCCGATTGACCTGAATGCGTTCCTCTACAAGCTGGAAAGTACGATTGCGAACATTTCTGCATTAAAGGGAGAGCGAGATACCGAAGCGTTGTTTCGCCAGAAAGCCAGCGACCGCCGTGCCGCCGTGAACCGCTATTTGTGGGACGACGAAAATGGCTGCTATCGCGATTACGACTGGCGACGTGAGCAAATGGCCCTCTTCTCTGCCGCCAGCATCGTTCCGCTGTATGTCGGCATGGCGACCCACGAACAAGCTGACCGACTCGCCAACACGGTACGCAGTCGCTTACTCACGCCAGGCGGCATTTTAGCAACCGAGTATGAAACCGGTGAACAGTGGGATAAACCCAACGGCTGGGCACCGCTGCAATGGATGGCGATTCAGGGATTTAAACTGTATGGCGATGACCATCTCGGCGATGAGATAGCCCGTAACTGGCTGAAAACGGTTAATATTTTTTATCAGGAACACCACAAGCTAATCGAAAAATACCATATCGCTGACGGCACGCCGCGCGAAGGCGGCGGTGGGGAATATCCGTTGCAGGACGGCTTTGGCTGGACGAATGGCGTGGTGCGCCGATTAATCGGTTTGTACGGTGAACCGTAAATGTCTGACGGCCTGATGCCACGAAATGCATCGGGCCGTTAGTTAATGGCATCGTACAGCGCGGTGTGGATTTTCTGCCATTTCTTGTTCTCTGCATTTGGATCTGCACGCACACGCAGTTGGGCCTGTTCCACATCATATAGCTGACGAGCAACGACCTCCGGTGTCGAGCAGAAACTTTGTAGGTAGCTTTTATGCAGTGACGTCAGTGATGCACCATTCGACATGGCATGACTGATCGTAGTCATAAACTGCTGGCAGGGTTTAGCCTCATCCATCTGTGAGGGATACCGCAGCAGCAGCTTCAGAACTGCGGTGTTCCCTGCGGAAAATGCCTGCTCCGTCCACGCCAGCTTCCAGTCCATCCCCCCTTGCAGGAACAGTGACGTGACGCGGGTATCGTTGCGATCGATAGCCGCTCGCATATTAAAGGTATCCCATGTAATGCCCATTCGGGTCACCGAGTCTCGCGCGGAAGGCGCATCACGCCGCGGCTCTTCCTGCACTATCTCAACAGTTTGCCCTGAAGATGCTTGCGGTGCAGGTGCATTAAATAGCCAGAAAGCGCCCAGCGAGATCGCCAGAACCATGACACCGACAGCCACCCACAGCATGCCGGAAATCAGCTGTTCACGCTCTTCGGCCGTGCGCTGCGCTCGCTTTTCAGGAGGATCGATACTGTCGGCAATTTCCTTTTTATCGCCTCCAGCCTGCTCGTCTTTTTGCCTTGCCGTTTCCCAGAATTGACGAACCGTCGGCTCATCAGATTCCAGATACGATGCAGGATTGATACGCGTTCGGCGCTCTTCAAACGCCCGCTGCACAGAATGCGTAATTTGTTGGTACTGGTAATTTAACAGCATCAGCTGTACTGACGTCAGCGGTTGCTGAGCAATGACAGCGTTTCGCGCCAGTCGGCAATCATCCAGAAACATTCGCAGCGTTAAGCGCGGTTCGACAAACAGCATCAACACTGACGTATCATTAAAAATCTGCGTAAAGTGGCGAACAAATAGCTTCTTATCGACCACCATCAACGCCAGTTCGCTAAACAACATGCCGTCCAGCGCATCACGCCCTTCGCCCAGCTTTAACCAGCGACGCAAGCGTTCGGCGCCAAAGTGCTGCTTCAGGAAACTGTTTAGCGGATGCTGATCTGGCCATACCCGGGCGACGAGGGCTTTGAGCGTTAACTCTATTGCGCGAAGCTGACGCTGCGCCCACATCTGCGCATCCGGCCCCCCGATTTCGATATCGGTTTGATAGTTCAGGAGCGGCTGTTGCTGGCGTAATTGCTCCAGTGCTGCCACAAAACGCAGCGCGGAAATCAGCTGGTTTTCACTGACATCCTGACCGCTTTCATACTGAGGCACGCTCTGTTGAAGATGGCGTAAACGCAACGTGAACTGGCTGAGTTGTGCATCATTCATCTGCAAGCGTCTGGCGACAGCCCCCCAACCGCCCAGGTTCAGTCGGGCCTGATCGAGTTGCTCCAGAAACCAACGCGGATCTTTGCCTTCTGCCACATGTACGCCTAACAGCAGCAAAATTTCCACCGACGCCTGACGGATGATCCCCAAACAGTGTTCAAATGGCGCACATGTCGCCTGTAACGCGCTATTGGTCATTATCTTCCCTAAAAGAGCCCAGAAAGGTGCAGCCTCACGATGTATTTCGTTATCTTTTTATAAACGTGGCACAGCGCAGAATTGTGCCGCTGTAGACCAGAATACATTCATATAACAAATAAATGCGTTTTACAGTGACAACGGCAAAATCATTGAAATTTATTCTGGAGATAAACCCGTGTCTGTGTGGAAAACAGCGCGACAATCCCCAATGACGAAGGGTGACTGGCTATGTCTGGTAAGACGCAGCAACGTATCGGGAAAAGTGCCTGAGATGACAGGATGTTCAGCCGGTTAAAACGTGAATGCCGCCCCTTAAGTCGTAAGACGTTTATGGCCAAAAATGGCCATATGGCAACTACGTCTGTTGATAATTATCTTTATACTGTTTTTCTTTTAAGAGAAATCATTATGCCGCATTGCGCCGCTCATTTTACCTCCGCCGGTATTGGATTTATCAAGCAATGGCAGGGCCTGTCGCTGGAAAAGTATCAGGATAAAAATGGTGTATGGGTCATTGGCTACGGGCATGAAATTACACCCGATGAAACCTTTGTTACCCCCATTTCAATGGCGCAGGCAGAATCTCTGCTGCTCACGGATCTGGATATCTGCAAAGCATTAATACGCACAAATAAACCTCAGCTTAACGACCCGTTTCAACAAGAAGTCTTTATTGCGTGGATGTTAAGTGTTGGGATAACGCGCTTTTGTCACGCAGAAATGTGGTCGGTTAATATTTCACAGCCAGATAGCGTCTGACCGTGAAATAAATATCAATTATAGAAATTCATTTAACATCATTGCCGCCTGAGTACGGTTTTTAACTTCCAGGCGCTGATAAAGTGACTCAAGGTGGGCTTTTACCGTTCCGGTACTGATATTTAACAGCCGACCAATTTGTTTATTTGACTCACCAGCCGCCAGCATGGTCAGGATCTCTCGCTGGCGGGCGCTTAATGTTTTTATATTTTGCCTGCTGCTATCGTTTGTCGCTAAGTGATCCCTGGGAAGAAACATCATGCCCATCGCAACGCTGTTAAGCGCCAGAATAAAGGTTTCTGCATCAGAGTCACGTGGTACAATGGCCAGCACGTTTAATTGCATCACATCCTGCAGCCATTTCTTACTGCAATCAGTGGCTGAGATCAGCACCTTCACCGTTGAAAAAGAGTGTGCAATCTGTTGCAACAAGCTGCAGCAAAACTCACCGTCGAGATCACCGTCCAGCATAAGTAGCGCATCCGGGGTGTTTTCCAGTTTTTGCCAAAGGTCATCTGCCTGACTGACACCCTGAACATTCACTCCTGGAATTCGTTGCTGCAAACTTACATTCATTCCATGAATAAATATTGACTGCCTGTCAAACATTATTACCTGCATTATTAACTCTCCGTCTAAAAAAATAGTAGCCTTGAGACGCGAAAGGGTATTCTTCATAAGGAAAAATAAGAACTCACCATTTGGCAGGGGTCATTCTACCGATAAGCAAAGAATAGAAAAGCAAGAGTTATGAATAGTTACAGCTCAAGAAAAAGGATTACACAAAGCGGGCAGAACAGGATAGATTTCTGAGACATTCCTCATTTATCGAGGGTCAGAATTCCTTATTAATATTATTTTTCAGAGAATACATTTTTAGCTTAAAATAAGACATCCTGAACAAATAATAAATATGTTACAAATTACAATATAGCATTAAGTGCTTATTCAACAGCTACCGCAGTCTATTGAATAAGCACGTTGCCGCATTACAGGAACATCCCGCCAGATACCTCAATACGCTGTGCAGTCATCCAGGCGAGTTCATCGCTGAGCAACGCGGCGATGGCATCACCGATGTCATCCGGTAGCCCGACGCGTCCCAGCGCCGTTTGCGAGGCAATATACGCATTCAGTTGCGCGTTATCACGCACATTCCCACCGCCGAAATCAGTTTCAATCGCGCCCGGCGCAATAATATTCGCCGTAATACCGCGTTCCCCCAACTCTTTAGCCTGATACCGGGTAAGCACTTCCATCGCCCCTTTCATGGCGGCATAGGCGCTGTAGCCCGGTAGGGCAAAACGCGCCAGACCGGTCGAGACATTGAGGATCCTTCCCCCTTTGTTCATCAGCGGAAGAAGACTCTGCGTCAGGAAAAATGGCCCCTTAAACTGGATGCTCAGCAGTTGGTCAAATTGCGCTTCGGTGAATGCAGAGTACGGCGCAGTAATGCCGATTCCGGCGTTGTTCAATAAATAATCAAACCCTTCGTTTTGCCACTGCGTCTTTAAGGTTTGCTTCATCTGTTCAACGAAGGATGGGAAAGTTGAAATATCTCCGACATTTAACGGTAATGCCGCTGCTTTTCCACCAGATTGCCGAATTTCATCCACAACCTGCTGCGCCTCTTTTTCATTACTGTTCCACGTCAGGACGATACCCATTCCTTTGTTCGCCAGCTTAAGTGCCGCGTTTTTACCGAGCCCACGACCGCCACCGGTCACTAATGCGATACGTTGCGTCATAAGAAACCTCATTTCAGGTGTTGTGATGATTGAGACAAAGCTTATTAGGTGGTAGAAGAACAATAAATATCGCTAATTGCGCATTACTGTTTCATTCAGAACAACAATAGGGCATGGAAATGGATAAAATTCACGCAATGCAGTTGTTCATCCGCGTCGCAGAACTGGAGAGTTTTTCGCGTGCGGCAGACACCCTTGGACTTCCTAAAGGTAGCGTATCGCGCCAAATTCAGGCCCTGGAAAATCACCTGGGCACGCAGCTTCTGCACCGCACCACCCGGCGCGTTCAGCTGACGCAGGACGGCATGATCTATTACGAGCGTGCAAAAGATCTGTTGAGCAATCTGGATGAACTGGATGGGTTATTCCATCACGATCCAGCCAGTATCAGCGGTAAGCTGCGCGTCGATATGCCGGTTGGCGTGGCGAGAAATCTGGTCATGCCCCGCCTGCCCGCCTTTTTGCATCAATATCCCGGGCTGGAGCTCGAACTCAGCAGCAGTGACCGCCTGGTAGACTTAATTCGTGAGGGTTTCGACTGCGTTGTCCGCGTTGGCACGCTGAAAGATTCAGGCCTGATTGCGCGTCCGCTGGGAAAACTCACGCAGGTCAACTGCGCCAGCCCGCAGTATCTCGCCAGATTTGGGTATCCAGAAAGCCTGGAGGATTTAGCCTCGCACGCGGTGGTGCACTATTCGGTCAATTTGGGAACGCGTGCGCAAGGCTTCGAAGTGGCAACAGACAGCGGCGCTAAATGGGTCAAAACCGGCGGCATGCTGACGGTGAACAGCACCGAAACCTATCATGCCGCATGCCTTGCCGGGCTGGGCATTATTCAGGTACCACGCGTCGGGGTGCGTGAAGCCCTTCGCGCCGGTACGCTGGTTGAAGTGTTGCCGCAATATCGGGCCGAACCCATGCCCGTTTCTTTGCTCTATCCACATCGCCGTAACCTTTCCCGCCGGGTACATCTGTTCATGGAATGGTTGACCGGTGTGATGAAAGACTATGTGGATTAGCCCATTTTTCGGGAAGTGGGTGTGAGCGGCTATAATGTCATGAGTAAACAAAATAAGGACTACCGATCGGATGACGCAGGAACACGACGCAAAGCACCCTACGCCTGAACAACAGCAAACCACCACAACGCCGGTGAAAAACGCCACAGCGAACCAGGCGCTGAAAACGGCCATAACCTTCGCAGATAAAATTCAACGTCAACCTGTTATCGCCCACCTGATCCGCGCAGCAGAGCGTTTTAATGACCGAATGGGGAATCAGTTTGGCGCAGCCATCACGTATTTCTCGTTCCTGTCGATGATCCCTATCCTGATGGTGTCGTTTGCGGCGGCCGGTTTTATTCTCGCCTCACACCCCACGTTATTACAGGATATCTTCAGCAAAATATTGCTCAACGTTAGCGATCCGACGCTGGCCTCGACGCTGAAAAACACCATCAATACTGCCGTTCAGCAACGTACCACCGTGGGTCTGGTGGGACTTGGCATCGCCCTCTACTCTGGTATTAACTGGATGGGAAACCTGCGTGAAGCTATTCGTGCACAGTCGCGGGACGTCTGGGAACGCACACCGCAGGATCAGGAAAAAATATGGGTTAAATACCTGCGTGATTTTGTCTCATTGATTGGATTACTGATTGCGCTGATCGTTACGCTGTCGATTACCTCCATTGCCGGTTCTGCCCAGCAAATGATCATCTCGGCACTATATCTCGACGGTATTGAATGGCTGAAACCCGCGTGGCGATTGATTGGCCTGACGATCTCCATTTTCGCCAACTATTTGCTGTTCTTCTGGATTTTCTGGCGTCTGCCGCGCCATCGTCCACGCAAGAGAGCGTTGATTCGTGGCACATTTATCGCCGCGCTGGGCTTTGAAGCGATCAAAATGATTATGACGTATACGCTGCCATCGTTGGTGCAATCACCGTCGGGCGCAGCATTTGGCTCTGTACTTGGGCTGATGGCATTTTTCTACTTCTTCGCCCGTCTGACCTTGTTCTGCGCAGCCTGGATTGCCACCGCTGAATACAAAGATGACCCGCGCATGCCGGGGAAAACGCAATAGCCACCGCCGGATGAGTTGTGAATTGCCGGATGGCGACGCATGCGTCTTATCCGGCCTACGGGTGAGTTTTGTAGGCCGGATAAGCGCAGCGCCATCCGGCAATTATAATGCCGCCTGCTTTCACCGATTTAGTGAATAAATCCAACCTGTAACTTTTATTTAACTCAAAACCAGTTTTATCATCCAGGTTTTAAATTATGTGAAGCATTTCATAGAAGTGAAAACGCCAGCATAAAAATTATCCCCTTTTTGACTTTATTTTGACCAGACTCAGCGTTTGTTACAGATTGAAATGTCTCTTTTGCTGTGCGTAATATGACCTTTCGTTCGACCCAAAATAAGAAAATATTATGCAAGCAACCGCCACAACACTCGATAACGAACAGGAACACGCCCCGGTCAATTCGCGCAATAAAGTCGTCGTCGCTTCACTCATCGGCACTGCCATTGAGTTCTTCGACTTCTATATTTACGCGACCGCGGCGGTGATCGTGTTCCCCCACATCTTCTTCCCGCAGGGTGACCCCGCGGCGGCAACGTTACAGTCGCTGGCTACCTTTGCTATCGCCTTCGTGGCTCGCCCGATCGGCTCCGCCGTATTCGGCCATTTCGGCGATCGTGTTGGACGTAAAGTCACGCTGGTTGCTTCACTGCTTACCATGGGGATTTCAACGGTCGTCATCGGTCTGCTACCGGGTTATGAAACCATCGGCATTTTCGCCCCGTTGCTGCTGGCGCTGGCGCGTTTTGGCCAGGGTTTAGGCCTGGGAGGTGAATGGGGCGGTGCTGCACTGCTGGCGACGGAAAACGCGCCACCGCGTAAACGCGCGCTGTACGGTTCATTCCCGCAGTTGGGTGCGCCTATCGGTTTCTTCTTCGCTAACGGCACGTTCCTGCTGCTCTCCTGGCTGTTGACCGATGAGCAATTTATGAGCTGGGGATGGCGCGTACCTTTCATCTTCTCTGCCGTACTGGTCATTATCGGTCTGTACGTCCGTGTTTCGCTCCACGAATCGCCGGTATTTGCCAAAGTCGCCGCAGCGAAAAAGCAGGTAAAAATCCCGCTGGGCACTCTGCTGACAAAGCATGTTCGCGTAACCATCCTCGGCACGTTCATCATGCTGGCGACCTATACGCTGTTCTATATTATGACCGTCTACTCGATGACGTTCAGCACCGCCGCAGCCCCCGTAGGGCTTGGCCTGCCGCGTAATGAAGTGTTGTGGATGCTGATGATGGCGGTGATTGGCTTCGGCGTTATGGTACCGGTGGCAGGTCTGCTGGCCGATGCGTTTGGTCGTCGCAAAAGCATGCTCATCATCACCACGCTTATCATTTTGTTTGCACTGTTTGCCTTTAAGCCGTTGCTGGGTTCCGGTAACCCGGTGCTGGTGTTCGCTTTCCTGTTGTTGGGATTGAGCCTGATGGGGCTGACATTCGGCCCGATGGGGGCACTGCTGCCGGAGTTGTTCCCGACCGAAGTTCGCTACACGGGCGCATCATTCTCGTATAACGTCTCGTCGATTCTCGGTGCCTCTGTTGCCCCTTATATTGCCGCATGGCTGCAGGGGAACTACGGTCTGGCGGCGGTAGGAACCTATCTGGCATCAATGGCAGCGTTAACCCTGGTCGCCCTGCTGTTAACCCATGAGACACGGCATCAATCGCTGTAATTTGATTGCCTGATGGCGCTATGCTTATCAGGCCTACAGACTGCAATCCCCCGTAGGCCGGATAAGGTGTTTACACCGCATCCGGCGCTCTCATCACTTCTTCATCTGCGACAGGATCGTCCGGCACTGATTCGCATCCCCCTCTGACGGAGAAATTAGCGCCAGCAGCGCCGCCGCTGGCGTAACCAGCGTTGCCAGCGCGGCAGCCACCGCACCGCGTGCAATCAACGGCCCAGCTTTTACCCCGGCCTGTGGGTTCTTAAATGTCCCGCGAACATACAGCGGTGAACGCAGGGTAATAATACGAATACCCTTGCTCTCCGGGTCGATGGTTAAATCCAGTTGCTCCGATGCAAAGCTTGCCGTACCGGTGACATTGATGACCGCGTTTTCGGTGTCGAAAGCAAAAATTTGTGGACGCGCAACCCCGTTAACAATATCCAGATTCGCTGCCGCGCAGTTTACCCGCACCTCATCATCACCAAATATCTGTCCGACGATATAGTTGCCCAGATTCAGCCCAACGATCTCCATCAGATTGCGACTGACCAATCCATCATTCATCAACAACTTCAGGTTACCGTTGCTGTTACCCAGCAGCGCAGCCACTGAATTTCCGCTACCGCTCAACCTGGCGTCACCGTTCATCTCACCGAGCGTTTTCTGCATCAGCGCCACATCCGGCATCAGCGCTTTTAGCTTCAGGCGGCGAGCCTGAATGTCCGCCTGCCCCCGCATCGGCTTTTTGTCCCCTTCCAGGTGGATGCTGGAGACAATGCTGCCCCCCGCGAGGCCAAATTTCAGCGGCTGTAGGCGCAGGTCGGCATTTTTCAGGATGATATGAGTGGAGAGATCGCTAATCGGCAGACTACTGCCGTGTTCGATACGCCGCCCTTTGAAACGTACGTCGGCGTCCATCACGTTCCATTTGTCGGTTTCAAATCGGTCATACGGCAAGACCTTGTCCGCTGGCTGGACGTTCTTCTCGCCTTTACGCTGCTCAGCGCGTTTTACCCGCTCCGCCCCTTTGCCTGAATCCACACCGATCAGCGGCCCCAAATCTGCCAGCCTCAGTTGGCGCGACTCAACGTCCCCCTTCAGCATGGGTCGCGGTTTACCGGTGGTATAGGTCAACGTTCCGTGAATATCGCTGTCGCCAATGCGGCCATTGAAATCGCGATAATCAAAAACAGAGGATTTTTCCGGATCAATTTTCGCAATCAGACGCCCGTCAGTTTCAAACGGTGGTGTATCCGGGAGCAGCACGCCGGTCAAATCGTATAAATCCCCAAGTGAATCCCCAGAGAATTTAAGCCGTAGATCGACACCGCCCATATTCATCGGGTCATTTATCGTGCCGCTAAATACCACGCGCGTGTTGCCCGAGCGAAAGTCTGCCTGTATCGGAAAAGGGGTACCTTCGCCACGTAACGCCAACATCCCGCCAATTTTTCCCGTTCCGGTTAGCGGCTCACCGTTGTAGCGGCCCTGGGCTTTCAGACCAAAAATGTAATCCTCAACGCTGGTGCCCCCTTCTTTGCTGTTGGTGCCTGTCACTTCGCTAAACGGTAGCGGCTTGCCTAGTGGATCGACCAGGATCTCAAGCTCCGACTTCGTCACCTTATCGTTAATGGCGATCCGCCCTTGATCGAACAAAATGTTATCCAGCCGGAAAGACCACGCGGATGGCGGCGCATTGGGGTCGCGGTTTTCATCCCCAGCAAAGTTAAAGGTCCAGTTGTTGTTTTCCTCCGACAGCCGAATGAGCCGCGCATCGGGTTTCACCAGCTTGGCCCACGGTAACCAGATGGTTTTTGTCAGCAGCGCCAACGGGGCAAGCGTCGCTTCAACACGGGGGAGATGTACCATTGTGACGTCGGGAATATCTGGCGGGTTGCCGAGGATAATATCTTCAGCATGAACATGCGGCCACGGAACCCAACTGCGCCAGCCGGTTTCCTGCTTCTGGCGTTCCCAGACGACGCCCAGATCACCGCGTATGGCGAATGGACGGTTGAGTTCAGTAGAGACTTTCTGGTTGATGGTCGGTTTGAGCCGGTTCCAGTCAAATGTCGCAATCACAATGATGAGCACGACGATCAGCAACAAGAAAAACCCTACTGTAGATATAGCTATTTTGCTTGTTTTTGTCATGTTTTCCTCCTGACTTCCTCCCTTGCCAGTCCTAAAGATAGTCCAGCAGGGCGAAAAGGAGGCACGCTACATCCGCATCAAAGCGACAGAATCACCTCTTCAAGGGTACTCAGCGGTACCGGACGAGAGAGGAAATAGCCCTGAGCAGCAAAAGCCGGTGAGTTTTGCACATCGCGCCACTCTTCCAGGGTTTCAACACCTTCGACAATCACGCCACGGCAATAGCGGTTCATAAGCTGGAGCAGCAAAGTGAAGAGGTTACGGCCTTCCGGCGTCTGACGCAGCATGACAAACAGATCCCGCGCCACTTTAATGTAGTCGTAGCTCACTTCGCTAAGGGCCGAGAAATTGGCCATCCCGGTACCAAAATCATCCAGCCAGAGCGGGCCGAACTCGCACATCGAGGCAAATGACGATCCCTTCGGTAAGCGGATATGCTCTACCAACTCAAAGCGTAACCAGGGCAGGCATTCAATGATTTTCAGGATCTCGGGGTCCTGGCGCATCGCAATGAGCGTCGGGCCATCGACATTGACGGAGGCCAGCAGATCGTGGGCTCTGAAAAAACCACTTTTCAATTCAAGTTGTTCAAGCTGCTCTTTCACTACCTCAACGCGATGCCGAACAGCAACTTCAGCAAAATAACGGTCTGGCGCAATGCGTTGAGCAGGGTTATCAGGATGACTCACGACGGTTAGCAGCTCTACGGCCATCAGCCGACCATTGGTCTGGTAAATGGGCTGATAAGTGTAAGCACGCTCGCACTGCAGCCAATAGCGTCGCTCCTGCAAGCATTCGATACTCGCATCTGGCGTAATTAGCTGCTGGGTGACCTGCTTTATCATCTGAGGTGTCCTGTAAATAAGAGTGTGACTGACCGGACTCGTCAAAGGTTATCGGCGCTCAGGCGCAGAACTTTACGTTCAGCAGTACGCAAAATAAAAACAGCGGTAAAAACGACACAGAACACGTTCTGGCTCAAAAAAATAATGGAACGTTGTTTTAATATAGTTGACCACTTAACACCCACAGCGCACACTAACGCTAATTTTTTTCAGAGCAGGTTACGACTATGTCCAGGAAGATTGCCGTGATTGGCGAATGCATGATTGAGCTGTCACAGAAAGGCGCCGACGTTCAGCGCGGATTCGGTGGCGACACGTTGAATACATCCGTTTATATTGCCCGTCAGGTCGATTCTGCGGCCCTTTCCGTACATTACGTCACGGCGCTGGGCACTGACAGTTTCAGCCAGCAAATGCTGGAATCCTGGCAGGGAGAAAACGTCGATACGTCATTAACCCAGCGTATGGAAAACCGTCTGCCGGGTCTCTATTACATTGAGACTGACAGTACTGGCGAGCGCACCTTCTATTACTGGCGTAATGAAGCGGCGGCAAAATTCTGGCTGGAGAGCGAACAATCCGACGCCATTTGCAAAACACTGGCGACATTCGATTACCTGTACCTGAGCGGAATCAGCCTGGCGATTTTAAGCCCGGCCAGCCGTGACAAACTGCTGTCGCTGCTGCGCGAGTGTCGCGCCAACGGCGGCAAGGTCATTTTTGACAACAACTACCGCCCGCGTCTGTGGAGCAGCAAAGAAGAAACTCAGCAGGTGTATCAGCAGATGCTGGAGTGCACCAATATTGCGTTCCTGACGCTGGACGATGAAGACGCGCTGTGGGGTGAAAAACCCGTAGAGGACGTAATTGCCCGGACTCACGCAGCTGGCGTACAGGAAGTGGTTGTGAAGCGCGGCGCAGACTCTTGCCTGGTGTCCATCGAGGGTGAAGGACTTATCGATGTACCGGCTGTAAAATTACCGAAAGAAAAAGTGATCGATACCACGGCGGCAGGAGACTCCTTCAGTGCCGGGTATCTGGCAGTGCGTTTAACCGGTGGCGATGCCGCTGAAGCCGCAAAACGCGGCCACCTGACAGCAAGCACCGTTATTCAGCATCGCGGGGCGATTATCCCACGCGATGCCATGCCGCAGTAACGTCGATTATCCGGTCTGCATACCGTAGGCCGGACAAGCGAAGCGCCCCCGGCATCTCCAATGCCGGATGGCGGCGTAACCGCCTTATCTGGCCTACAGATTATTGTACCGGCGGGATATCCGTCACTTCAGGATGTGATTCATCCGTTTCAACCGACGTTGCCGCTGCGGTAACCGGCACCATAATGCTATCCCATGTCGCCTGCAGATCCTTCATATTGAATTCAGGCTCACCCTTCGGTTGCAGCAGAATTAACGCCATATCTTGCGACAGTTGTTGACGCAGATCCTGGTTCAGCATCTCAACGCTCAGGCCATTAAGGAAGTTCTGCCGTAAACGCTGATACTGTTCCGGCGCAATATCCACAACCTGGTTTTGCAACGAACGCAAACGCTGGCTGATCAAGATATCGGTGTCGGTGCGGCCATAGGTGGCAAACAGCTTTTGCAGCTCCAGATTCTTTTGCGCTACCAGCGCATTGAACTCTTCCTCCGGCAAGCCCTTATCGCGCACTTTGGCCAGCTCACGCGCAATCGTACCGAGGTTCGCGTTCAGCTTATCGTTCGGCGACTCAACGTTGATGGCGCACTGCGCACGCAGGAATAGCACCCGACAATCAAAGCCAAGACCAATGTCTTTGGTATTATTTTTACTCAGCTCCTGCTGAATGTGCCAGAACAGCGCCTCACGGGCTAAATCCGCGCGCCAGTAACGTAACAGCGCGGCAGATTCACGGATGGGCTGCCACGGCGTATCCCACATAATGGAAAGGCGATCCTGGCGTACCGCATCGGTCATAATGCTCACGGCTTCTGCACGCAGCGGCGAAAGCGTCGGTACTGGCGCAGGCGTTTCACGTTTTCCTTTTAACTCACCGAAGGTTTTATTGATTTGCTCAGCCACGCTACGCGCGTCAACGTTACCGACGATAATTAGCGTCATTGCGTCCGGGGTATACCATTTCTGGTAGAACGACTGAATTTTTGCTGCATCAATCGGCTTTTTCAGCGGATCGGCGGGATCGTGCCCTAACAGCGTGGAGCCTTTCAGACGATAACGCCACCACCCTTCTTTGGTATCCGTCGGCCATGTTGCCACCATATCTTCGCTGCTCAGCGCATGGTTAACCGTTTCAGGGGTAATGGTCAGCTTGCCGGAGATATTCGCCAGATATGAGAGCGACTCTTTCAGCAGGTCATTCCGGCTATTGGGCAAGCTAAGGTTATACAGCGTGGAATCATAGGAAACGATAACGGGCGGCATGGGGCGTTTAGGATCAAACCCCTGCTGCCACAGAGAACGGGCTTGCGTGGCATCAAGGCCACCGCTTTGCGTCAGCGCGATACGTGGGATCGCATGGCTAAAACCACTCTGTTGCGTACTTTCGGTGAGTGAACCGGTATTTACCAGCAGGCGAACCTCAATACGGTCGCTGGGGCGCTGGGGGGTGGCTAACACTTGCCACTGGAGACCATTCGCCAGCGTGCCCTGTTGCCACGCCGGGTCAGGCTGGAGCGCATCTGCCTGCACATAGCCGGCAGAGGCCATCATCAGCAAGCCGCCCGCTAAAAGTCGAATTTTTGTGCCCTGCATGTGAACCCCTGATCAACTATCCTGGTAATAAAAAGACAGCCCTGAGAAGGACCCTCTGAATATGACGTTAAAAACACTTCGTGTTAGACCGCAAGAACATAAAAATGTCACGGAAGAAGTGAAAAAATCCCGAAACCGTCGAACAGACAGTTTCAGGCACAGGGGGTAATTATGCGCAAACGCCCGCAGTCCTGGAAGGGACTACGGGCATAAGTGACGAGATTAAGAGGATAAATCGTGCGTTTTGCCATCCGGCGCACGATTATTCAGCACATCATCAAGCTTTTTGTGGTCCAGTTCTTTCACCCACTTAGCCACAACGACCGTTGCCACACCGTTACCGACCAGGTTAGTCAGCGCACGCGCTTCAGACATAAAGCGGTCAATACCCAGGATGAGCGCCAGACCCGCTACCGGCAGATGCCCTACTGCGGAAATTGTCGCTGCCAGCACGATAAAACCACTTCCGGTCACGCCCGCTGCACCTTTCGAGGAGAGCAGCAGCACCACCAACAGGGTTATCTGATGGAAGATATCCATATGACTATTGGTGGCCTGCGCGATAAACACCGCCGCCATCGTCAGATATATCGATGTTCCATCAAGGTTAAACGAGTAGCCGGTGGGAATAACCAGACCAACGACGGACTTCCGGCAGCCCAGTTTTTCCATCTTATCAAGCATACGCGGCAGCGCTGACTCGGAAGAAGAGGTCCCCAGAACGATCAGCAGTTCTTCACGGATATAGCGTATAAACTTAAAGATGCTGAAGCCGGTTGCGCGGGCAATCGAGCCCAGCACCACGACCACAAACAGGATACAGGTGATGTAGAAGCAGATAATCAACTGACCCAGTTGCACCAGCGTTCCGACGCCATACTTACCGATGGTAAAGGCCATAGCGCCGAAAGCACCGATCGGCGCAAGGCGCATGATCATGTTGATAATGCCGAAAATAACTTGCGAGAAACTTTCAATTACGTTGAAAATCATCTGGCCTTTGCTGCCCAGACGATGCAGAGCAAAACCAAACATCACCGCGAACAACAATACCTGCAGGATGTTGCCGCTGGCGAACGCGCCGATGACGCTACCCGGGATAATATCCATCAGGAAGCCCACGATCCCCTGGTCTTTTGCCTGCTCGGCGTAAATCGCCACCGCTTTGGCATCCAGCGTTGCCGGATCGACGTTCATCCCCGCACCGGGTTGCACCACGTTGACAATGATAAGACCAATGATCAGCGCAATCGTACTAACCACTTCAAAATAAAGCAGTGCAACCGCACCTGTGCGGCCTACTGCTTTCATACTTTCCATACCTGCAATGCCGGTAACGACAGTACAGAAGATAACAGGTGCGATGACCATCTTAATGAGCTTAACGAACGCGTCGCCAAGCGGTTTCATTTGGGCGCCTAATTCAGGGTAGTAATGGCCAAGGAGGATACCAATGGCAATTGCTGTCAGGACCTGAAAGTAAAGGCTTTTGAAGATAGAGGGTTTCATAGGGTGTCCTTAAAGTAAAAACCACAGGTCTTGTAAGGTTTTGTTTAACCTGCGGCCTTAAAGTAACACCCACACAACATGACAGAAATGCACCCGGATCATAATTGATACAAATTTGTTAAAAATTTTGAACTGGCTCGCACAAGCGCTACCTTTTTTAACTTTTGTAATCAGCTGATTCCTTCGCTAAATAGCGTTCTTCGAAGATATCTGCCGGAACCGGACGTGCAAACAGGAATCCTTGCGCGACTTCTACCCCTGCCTGTGATAACCAGTCGCGTTGCGCTTCGGTTTCAACGCCTTCCGCAATCATTTGCAAATTGAGACTATGAGCCAGCTGAATAATGGCAGAAATCATACTGCTATCTTCTGGCAGGCCTTCAACAAACATCTTATCGATTTTGAGCACATCAACTGGCAGTGACTTCATGTGCTGCAACTGCCGCAGACCCGCATAGCCCATACCAAAATCATCCAACGCAATGCGTACCCCCGCATTGCGCAGCGGACGCAGGATAGCGACAGCGGCGTTTGGATCATCTATATGCCGGCTTTCGGTAACTTCCAGAATCAACGTGCCGGGCTTAATACGATAGCGGTTTAGCAATTCCAGCAGATCCGACACCATACTGGGGTGCATCAGCTGTAGCGCAGACAGATTCACCGACAGCGGTAACATCAGACCACGTTCCTGCCAGGCCGCAAGCTGGCGACAAGACTCCTCCAGCACCCAATATCCAACCGTCACCATCAGACCACAGGATTCAATCCTGTCGATTAACCCTTCAGGTAATTCCCAGCTTCCGTCTGCCTGCTGCATCCGCAATAAAGCTTCGGCACTCAACATCTTGCCGCTGGCGATCTCTACCTGCGGTTGCATCCACAGCGCAAATTGCTGGTGATCAAGCGCGGTCAGAATGTCGTTCTCTTCGGTCAAACGCTGCTGTGCTTCTTCCATTTGCTGCGGATCAAAGAATTGGATCTGGTTTTTACCCTTGCGACGCGAGGTTAGCACTGCTGATAGCGCGCGACTGTATAGCTGTTCCGCCGTCAAATCGCCGTAGAACATTGCCACCCCAATATTGCAGCTCGGGCGTAGCTGAATACCCTGAATGGGCAACCGTTCATTCATGATAGTGAGTACTTGCTGACCTAATGTGATTGCATGCCAGGGTTCCTTCACACCGTGCGCGATAATCGCGAAGTCATAACCGCTTACCTGAGTAAGCACCATTCTGGGTGCCAGCACCGATCTCAGTTTCTCAACCAGCGTCAACAGCAGGATTTCCCGCTGGGTCTCGGTCAATACGCCGGCGGTATCACGCAGGGTTTCACAGGTGACAATCATCAGCGCAGTTGTTTGCGGGCCAGTAACAATCTGCTCAAGTAGCCCCATTAAGAACGTCTTATTTGGCAGTTCAGAGACCGGAAAGCGCATCGAATTGTCGTTCTGCTCTTCACTGTGGCGCAGGACCAGTTGCTGATTCAGGTTGTAGCTACGCACCAGCATCCCAATCTCATCATCCTGATGCATAGGCGGCAATGCCAGTTGATAGCCGATCAGATCCTGCTGCGGAATATCGTTCAGTTCGCGAGCAATTTTACGTAACGGGTGCACAATCAGGCGGTTAATGCACCAGGAAATGGCTACCGACAGGATTAACGACAAAAGTAAGTAAATGGTCACTAACGTTGAAAGCGTGCTCGTCACGAATTTGTACATGCGGTATGAATCCGCCTGTAACACCAGATACGCCAGCGGCTGTGGGTTGGCAGAGCGCTCAAGAGAATAGACCGGGAGCGAAATCTGCACCGGCAGTTCAAACAGTCGGGTCACCGGAACCGGAACGGGGCGTTCAGGGATAAAGCTCATCCGCAATGCCTGAAACTGGTTGGGCAGTACCACATCCGCGCGGCTGACCACGCCAGCGGGCTGGATACGGCTTAAAATCATTTCCGCTTCGGGGATATCCCCCTTCAGGATGGCGGCCGACAGAGGTTCACGGACGGAGCGAGCGATGCTTTCCAGTTGCGTAGCCGTGTTATAGCGGTTCTGCTGAACCAAATGGAACAACAAAACGGTGCAAAAAATAAAAACAAACACCATGACAACGGCCGCAACCATCGCCATCTGCTTAATTGTTAACGAGCGACTGACACGCAAACTGACTCTCCACGGATAGACAAAAACTGCCGTCAGAGTATACCCCATCGTAGCGGTATTAAGAGAGGCGGTATCTGAAAACTTCCCAGCGTGCATTATCGCGACAGGATAGGCACCTGGCGACGAGATTTATCTGCATTTAACGCGAAAAAGGCCGCAAGATTAAATCCTGCGGCCTGGTTCGGGCGCATGTTGCCATTACGGCAGGCAGACACCCATGAAGCACATTACTTCCGGTTATGTAGCCAGTTCACAATCAGGCTGGCGATAATGCCAGCGATGATCGGTGCTGCCAGATCGTGCCAGAAGGCTGTGCCCAGTTGCATGAGCGTCATATAGCCGCCTGTGTTGCAATGGCAACTGTTCGCGGCTATTCTTGAGTTGTTGAGGTTCAAGTTAGCCCCCGTTTTGTTGCCAGGTTTATACCGAACAACGTGCGGGGGTTTTCTCTTTCCAGCAACCTATGCCGCCGGGGATCAAGCCCCCGCAACATCGCGCCTCACCGGGTAAACCCGGCTTGCTGCTGATTCTACGGTAACCTTTTCGCCCTGGCACCCCGGCGCCATCCACTCTGCGTGAAGCCTCGCAATTACGGCGCTACAAATTCGATATGACTGGAAAGATTGTTGCCAGTTGGCAACTTTCCTGACGCTCCTCTGAAACAAAAACCATCTAATTCATTGATATTTAAATCTTAATTTTCTGGCACAGCAATTGCTATTTGAGTGTGAGCTGTTCTGTTCCGAATTAAAGGAGATATCATGTCTGACTGTCGTACTTACGGATTCAATACCCAGATCGTTCACGCGGGGCAACAACCCGACCCCTCAACCGGCGCGCTCAGTACGCCTATCTTCCAGACTTCAACGTTTGTTTTTGACAGCGCCGAACAGGGTGCCGCCCGCTTTGCGCTCGAAGAGTCCGGGTACATTTATACCCGTTTGGGTAACCCCACCACCGATGCGCTGGAGAAAAAACTGGCAGTACTGGAAAGGGGTGAAGCCGCGCTGGCAACGGCATCCGGCATTTCCGCCATCACCACAACGCTGCTGACGTTGTGCCAACAGGGCGACCATATCGTTTCCGCCAGCGCGATTTATGGCTGTACTCACGCATTTCTGTCGCACAGCATGCCGAAGTTCGGCATTAACGTGAGTTTTGTCGACGCCGCGAAACCGGAAGAAATCCGCGCCGCGATGCGCCCGGAAACTAAAGTTGTGTATATCGAAACGCCCGCCAACCCGACGCTCTCATTGGTTGATATCGAAACAGTGGCGGGTATTGCCCACCAGCAAGGCGCTTTGCTGGTCGTGGATAACACCTTTATGTCGCCATATTGTCAGCAGCCTCTGCAATTGGGCGCAGACATCGTGGTTCACAGTGTAACCAAGTACATTAACGGACACGGTGATGTGATTGGCGGCATCATTGTCGGGAAACAGGAGTTTATCGACCAGGCGCGGTTTGTCGGTTTGAAGGATATTACCGGTGGCTGTATGAGCCCTTTCAACGCCTGGCTAACCCTACGCGGCGTTAAAACATTGGGCATTCGTATGGAACGTCACTGTGAAAACGCGCTAAAAATTGCCCGTTTCCTGGAAGGACATCCCTCCATTACCCGCGTGTATTATCCAGGTCTGACTTCGCACCCACAGTATGCGCTGGGCCAACGGCAGATGAGCCTGCCAGGGGGAATTATCAGCTTTGAAATTGCCGGCGGCCTCGATGCTGGCAGACGGATGATCAATTCTGTAGAATTGTGCCTCCTCGCGGTCAGTCTCGGTGATACCGAAACCCTCATTCAGCACCCAGCGTCTATGACACATTCGCCCGTTGCGCCTGAGGAACGGCTTAAAGCAGGTATTACCGACGGACTTATCCGTCTTTCTGTCGGTCTTGAAGATCCAGAAGATATTATTAACGACCTTGAACACGCCATCAGAAAGGCAACATTCTGACCATTACGACCTGAACCGACGACGCTCGGTTCAGGTCGTTGAGCATCAAGGCACAACAGTCTGGCTATACGCGCACTCCTTTTTTGGGGAGAACGGGTATTTTGGGCAGGGGGTTCTATGCAGGACAACACAATACAATTAAGCAACAATACAGCAACCGCCGTACCATTCTCAAAGAAAATACCGTTTACAAAATACGATTTTGGCTGGGTATTACTCTGCATCGGCATGGCAATTGGTGCTGGTACAGTTCTGATGCCGGTACAAATTGGCTTAACCGGCATTTGGGTTTTTATTGTCGCCTTTATTATCGCTTACCCGGCAACGTATATTGTGCAGGACATTTATTTAAAAACATTATCCGAAAGTGAAACCTGCAATGACTACACCGATATTATAAGTCATTACCTTGGAAAAAACTGGGGTGTATTCCTCGGTGTAATTTACTTTTTGATGATTATTCATGGAATATTCATCTATTCATTATCGGTTGTTTTTGACAGTGCCTCATATATAAAAACCTTCGGGCTAACCGATACCGACCTTTCGCAATCAATCATCTATAAAGTCGCTATTTTTGCGGTACTGGTCGCCATTGCTTCCGGTGGAGAAAAACTACTGTTCAAAATCTCCGGTCCGATGGTGGTGGTAAAAGTCGGCATTATCATCATCTTCGGCTTTGCGATGGTCCCTCACTGGAACTTCAGCAATATCAGCGCCTTTCCTGAAGCATCGGTCTTCTTTCGCGATGTGCTGTTGACTATCCCATTCTGCTTCTTCTCGGCGGTGTTTATTCAGGTGCTGAACCCCATGAACATTGCCTACCGCAAACGGGTGGCTGACCGGGTGCTGGCAACGCGCATGGCCATTCGTACCCACCGCATCAGCTACATTACGTTGATTGCAGTAATCCTTTTTTTCTCATTCTCATTTACCTTTTCGATTAGCCACGAAGAGGCCGTTTCAGCCTTCGAACAGAATATTTCTGCACTGGCTCTGGCGGCGCAGGTCATTCCTGGTCAGATTATTCACATCACCTCAACGATATTGAATATCTTTGCTGTTCTGACCGCATTCTTCGGTATTTACCTGGGCTTCCATGAAGCGATTAAAGGGATTATCCTTAACGTACTTAGCCGTGTAATTGATGTTGAGAAAATAAACCCACTAGTACTTACATTGGGTATTTGCACGTTCATCGTTATTACGCTGGTGATTTGGGTATCGTTTCGCGTATCGGTACTGGTGTTCTTCCAGTTAGGCAGCCCGCTATATGGAATTGTGTCGTGTATTATTCCGTTTTTCTTGATCTATAAAGTGGCGCAACTGGAAAAACTGCGCGGGCTAAAAACCTGGCTAATCCTGATCTACGGAGTTTTACTGTGCCTGTCACCACTGTTGAAGTTGATTGAATAATCCGATGACAGCGCCGTCAATGTCTGGCGGCGCTTAACTCACGCTCTCAAGCTGGTAGCTACGAATTTTGTTCAATACCGTGGTATGCGATACGCCCAGCGCCTTAGCAATATGCCGCGACGACACATTCTCTTCCACCATCTGCTCAATTAACTGACGCTCGGCGTACTGGACCTGTTCTTTAAACGGACGTTGGGTGTGGCGCAATTCGCCTGACGACAGATTCGCCATCCCCAGGTCTTCCCGGGTTATAACATCAGATTCGGCCATCAGCATCAGACGAATAATCGTGTTTTCAAGCTCGCGTACGTTACCCGGCCAACTGTGCTGATGCAAAGCGTCAAAACAGGCTTTATCCAGAATAATTCGCCGTTGGAACTCCTTCGCGTATTTCTGCACAAAGTGGCGGATCAGCAGACTGATATCCTGCGGGCGCTCGCGTAAAGGTGGAATGGTGAGTGATAGTATGTTGATGCGGTAATAGAGATCGGCGCGCAGCAGACGTTGCTCCACCATCTCTTCCAGATTCGCGTTAGTCGCCACAATAATACGCGCATTAACCGGAATGGTTTGTGCCCCGCCAACGCGACGGATCCCCCCATCCTGAAGGACACGCAACAATTTGGCCTGTAAGCTCAGCGACATTTCACCAAACTCATCCAGAAAAAGGGTGCCTTTATCAGCCATTTCAAACAGCCCTTTTTTGCCTTTACAGTCCGCACCACTGAAGGCTCCTTTCTCATAGCCAAAAAATTCACTTTCCATTAGCGACTCGGGAAGCGCTGAACAGTTAACCGGAATAAACGGATAAAAACGCCGTGGCCCGGAATTATGGATGGCCCGGGCAAGCAGTTCCTTACCAGTTCCGGTTTCACCACGAACCAAAACGGTATATTTGCTATCCGCGATTCTGATCGCTTTTTCTATCAGCAGTTGCATGCTCTGGCTGCTGCAAATAATGTCAGAAAAATAACGCGGACGTTCCGGTTCAGACATCGACAGTTCGCTTATCTCTTCGCACAGATAAGCAACGTTAATAATATCAGCGCGCTGGCTTAAGCAGGATTGTACGCAGGAAATATCCTGCAACTGGCGACACCAGGATTTAATCAGAATGCGTCCAGGCGTAACTTTCATGGAGATGATATTGATATCACAGCAGGAAAATTCCTTCAGGACATCCTCAACCATCGACAGACGATCAATTGTTTTAATATCCCAGCGTATCGTGACCACATTTGCTCCTGGTAGTTAGCAACTGCGAAGTAGATATTTCTGTGACGAAAGCCAACCTGACTACATTCTAGACACTATGGAATAATGTTCTGCCAATGGACTCACATTGTGGGAGTAAAAACGAATTATAAAAAAACCGGAGCACAAGGCTCCGGTTATTGGGTCATAACCCACGTTTATTGCTGCGGGTTTTCATCCTGGTCAACGGCAAAGCACGCCACCAGTTGACCGCCGTAGTCTTTCAGCTGTGGCTGTAGTTGGGTACAAGGGCCAAAGCGACGGCGGCAACGGGCGTTAAACGCACATCCCGGTGGCGGATTCAGCGGGCTTGGCAGCTCGCCGGTCAGCTTAATACGCTCGCGGCGGTCATCCGGATTCAGGCGCGGTGTCGCAGAAAGCAGCGCCTGCGTATACGGATGGCGTGGATTATTGAAGATCTGATCCTTGGTGCCCTTCTCCACACAACGGCCCAGGTACATCACCATCACTTCATCCGCAATATGTTCCACTACCGACAGGTCGTGCGAGATAAAGACGTAGGACAGCCCCAGCTCCTGCTGCAGATCCATCATCAGGTTCAAAACCTGCGCGCGTACGGATACATCCAGCGCGGAAACGGGTTCATCGGCAATCACCACGTCCGGGTCAAGCATCAGGCCACGGGCAATCGCAATACGCTGACGCTGACCGCCGGAGAACATATGCGGATAGCGGTCGTAGTGCTCGGTTTTCAGTCCCACTTTCGCCATCATCGCCAGCGCTTTTTCACGACGCTCCTCTTTGCTGAGCGTGGAGTTGATCAGCAACGGCTCTTCCAGAATCTGCCCAACTTTCTTACGTGGGTTCAGGGAACCGTAGGGGTTCTGGAATACTATCTGGATTTTCTGCCGACGCAGCTTCTGCGCATGCGGGTCGTGCTTGAGTAAATCCTGTCCCTGGTAATACAGCTCACCGCCGGTCGGGATTTCAATCATCGTCAGCAGACGGCCAAGGGTGGATTTCCCACAGCCCGACTCACCTACCACCGCCAGCGTTTTACCGCGATCCAGAGTAAAGGAAACACCATCCAGCGCTTTCACCAGGCGTTCCGGGGCGAACATGCCCTTCTTCACTGGGTAGTGTTTTTTCAGATCAATAGCCTGCAACAGCGGCTGTTGCGCGGCGGCCTTTTGCGTACTCATAGCCCAGGCCTCCCGGCATCATCAAGTGGGTAGTGGCATTTCGACTGACGACCGCCTTCCAGCAGGTTCAGTTCAGGTTCTTCAGCGCGGCATTTGTCGGTCGCATAGGGGCAACGCGGGTTCAGCAAACAGCCGTTCGGGCGATCATATTTACCTGGCACCACGCCCGGCAACGAGGCCAGACGCGCTTTGTCCTGAGCAAACTCCGGCAACGCGCGCAGCAGCGCCTGGGTATAGGGATGGCGCGGCGCGCGGAAAATATCCTGTGCGGCCCCGGTTTCCACGACTTGCCCAGCGTACATCACGATGATTTTGTGCGCCGCTTCGGCCACCAGCGCCAGATCGTGAGTGATCAAGACCAACGCCATGTTCTCTTTTTGCTGCAGTTCCAACAGCAGCTCGATAATCTGTGCCTGAATGGTCACATCCAGCGCCGTTGTCGGTTCGTCGGCAATCAGCAGCTTCGGACGACAGGCAATCGCCATCGCGATCATCACACGCTGGCTCATCCCACCGGACAACTGGTGCGGATAGACATCCAGGCGCGAGGCCGGATCGGGGATCCCCACCAGCGTCAGCAGGTCAATCGCCCGCTGAATACGCGTTTTTTTGTTGCCACCCTGGTGCACCTTGATGGCTTCCATAATCTGGTAGCCGACGGTGTAGCACGGGTTAAGGCTGGTCATCGGGTCCTGGAAGATCATTGCTACTTCCGCACCCACCAGTTGGCGACGCTCTTTCTCAGAGATGCGCTTCAGGTCGCGACCATTAAACTCCAGATTTTCGGCCATCACGCGGCCTGGGTAGTCAATCAACCCCATAATCGCCAGCGAGCTGACGGACTTACCAGAACCAGATTCCCCAACAATGCCAACCACTTCACCCTGGTTCACACTGTAGCTAATGCGGTCCACGGCGCGGAATTCGGAACCCACATCACCAAAGTGCACCGATAATTTATCTACATTTAATAACGCCATCTCGAACCTCTTACTGCTTCAGTTTGGGATCGAGCGCGTCACGCAGACCGTCACCCATCAGGTTAAATGCCAGCACCGTCAGCAGGATCGCCAGACCCGGGAAGGTCACGACCCACCAGGCGCTTTGCGCAAACTGCAACACGTCAGAGAGCATGGTGCCCCACTCCGGCGTCGGCGGCTGCGCGCCCATCCCCAGGAAGCCGAGGGCAGCCATATCGAGAATGGCGTTCGAGAAACCAAGCGACGCCTGAACAATCAGCGGCGCAAGGCAGTTTGGAAGAATGTTGACGAACATCTGACGCATCGCACCGGCGCCCGCCACGCGGGATGCGGTGACATAGTCGCGGTTCACCTCCACCAGTACGGCAGCGCGCGTCAGACGCACATAGTGCGGCAATGCCACGAACGTCAGCGCCAGCGCGGCGTTGCCAATCGAGGGACCAAATACCGCCACCAGCACCAGCGCCAGCAACAGGCTCGGCAGCGCCAGCATGATATCAACCACGCGCATGATGACGTTATCGACAATCCCGCCAAAATAACCAGCGATAAGCCCGAGAACCACGCCCATCAGCAGAGAGAGCACCACCACCAGACAGCCAACCAGCAGCGACAGACGCGCCCCGTACATCAGGCGGGACAGCACATCGCGGCCCACATCATCGGTACCCAACAGATGCGCCATGGAACCGCCTTCCTGCCATGCCGGAGGAGCCAACAGCGTATCGCGGAACTGGTCTGCCGGGTTGTACGGCGCGAGAACGTTGGCAAAGACCGCAATCAGGATCATCACCACCACGTACACCAGCCCAACAACTGCGCCTTTGTTGCGTTTAAAATAGTGCCAGAACTCCTGCAGCGGGGTCATGGGCACCGGTGCTGCAATAACTTTATTTTCAGTAACCTGTGACATGATGGCCCCTTACTTCTTATGCCGAATACGCGGGTTCACCACGCCGTACAGCAGGTCTACCAGCAGGTTGACGAGGATAATCATCGTCGCGACCAGTAATACCCCGCCCTGCACTACCGGATAATCGCGGCGTTGCAGCGCATCGATCAGCCAGCGTCCCAGACCCGGCCACGAGAAGATGGTCTCAGTCAGGATCGCCCCAGCCAGCAATGTACCGACCTGCAGGCCGATAACGGTCACAACGGGCAGCATGGCGTTGCGCAGAGCATGAATGATGATGACACGCATCCGGGTCAGGCCCTTGGCGCGCGCGGTACGGATGTAATCCTCACCCAACACTTCCAGCATCGATGAACGGGTCATACGCACAATGACCGCCAGAGGGATAGTGCCCAGCACCATTGCCGGCAGGACCATATGCGCCAGCGCATCAATAAAGTTGCCCTCTTCACCCCAGATAGCGGTGTCGATTAGCATAAAGCCGGTCAGGGGGTTGGAATCATCAAGGAACACCATGTCGCTCACCCGACCGGAAACCGGCGTCAGGTTCCACTGCACGGAGACCAGCATGATCAGCATCATGCCCCACCAGAAGATCGGCATGGAGTAACCGGTCAGCGCCAGGCCAACGGCGGTGTGATCGAAAATAGAGCCGCGCTTAACGGCAGCAAGAACACCCACCGGGATACCTACTGCGACGGCGAAAATCATCGCGCAGACGCCGAGTTCCAGTGTCGCTTTGAAGCGAGGCACGAACTCTTCCCACACCGGTAAGCGGCTTTTCAGCGAGATACCTAAATCACCATGCATAACCCCCCAGATATAGTGGAGGTACTGCTGCCACATCGGTTTATCCAGACCGAGTTCAGCCAGCAATTGAGCGTGGCGCTCAGGGGAGATCCCACGTTCACCCGCCATGATCATGACCGGATCGCCGGGGATCATATGGACGAAGGCAAAGGTGAGAAGAGTGATACCGATAAACGTGGGGATGACGAGTCCCAAACGTCGGAGAATGAACTGCAACATAACCCGGATTCTCTCTAATGACGCACGGCCTGGAACCGTGAGTCTGTATTGCTCACAAATCTTATCCCACGCAAACTGCATCGTGGGTAAAGCATTACGCCGGATGGCGCTGCGCTTATCCGGCCTACACAATACCGGGGCGCAGCGCTTCCTTGATTGCTTTTAATTATTCGACAGAGACGTTTTCGAAGTGGTGTTTGCCTAATGGATCAACCACATAGCCTTTTACTTCTTTACGCACTGGTTCATACACGGTGGAGTGAGCAACAATCAGAGCCGGGGCCTGATCGTGCATAACAACCTGTGCTTGCTTGTACAGTTCAATACGTTTGTTGTGATCGTCGGTCGCTCGCGCCGGTTGGATCAGGTCTTCAAACGGCTTGTAGCACCAGCGAGAGTAGTTGGAACCGTCTTTCGCTGCCGCACAGCTGAACAGGGTGGCGAAGAAGTTGTCCGGATCCCCGTTGTCACCGGTCCAGCCCATCATCACAGCCTGATGCTCACCCGCTTTGGCGCGTTTCAGGTACTCGCCCCACTCGTAGGTCACAATCTTGGCCTGAACGCCAATTTTCGCCCAGTCAGCCTGAACCATTTCCGCCATACGGCGCGCGTTCGGGTTGTAAGGACGTTGTACCGGCATAGCCCACAGTTCAACGGTAAAGCCTTTGTCCTGACCGGCTTCCTTCAACAGCGCTTTGGCTTTCTCAGGATCGTAGGTGTAGTCTTTAACGTCGTCGTTATAGCCCCACATGGTTGGTGGGATCAGGTTTTTCGCGGCGACGCCAGCGCCCTGATAAACCGCTTTAATGATCGCTTCTTTGTTCACCGCGTAGGTCAGCGCCTGACGAACTTTCACGTCATCAAACGGTTTCTTCTCGGTGTTGAAAGAGAGGTAGCCAACGTTCAGACCGGCCTGCTCCATCAGGTTGATATTTTTATCCTGCTTCATGCGCGCGATATCAGCCGGGTTCGGGTACGGCATCACCTGGCACTCGTTCTTCTGCAGTTTGGCATAACGCACGGAAGCGTCAGGCGTAATGGAGAAGACCAGACGGTCGATTTTAGGCTTAGTGCCCCAGTAACCTTCGAATGCTTTATACAGAATACGGGAGTCTTTCTGGTACTGCTGCAGCTGGAACGGACCGGTACCGATTGGGTTCAGATCCACTTTCTCCGGGGAACCGGCTTTCAGCATGTTGTCTGCATATTCTTTGGAAAGAATAGAAGCGAAGTCCATCGCCAGGTCAGCCAGGAACGGTGCTTCCGGGCGAGTCAGCACGAACTGAACAGTTTTATCATCCACTTTTTTCACTTCGGCGATCAGGTCTGGCAGACCCATCCCTTCGAAGTATTCATAGCTGCCGCCAGACACTTTGTGGTACGGGTTCTGGGCATTTTTCTGACGATCGAAAGAGAACACCACGTCATCGGCGTTTAAATCGCGCGTCGGTTTGAAATCTTTGTTGTCCTGCCACTTCACGCCAGGGCGAAGGTGGAAGGTATAGGTTTTACCGTCTTCGCTGATTTCCCACTTCTCAGCAAGGCCCGGGATCACTTCAGTTGTACCGGTTTTGAACTCGACCAGGCGGTTATAGATCGGCACGGAGCTGGCATCATAGGTGGTACCAGAGGTGAAAAGCTGTGGGTTAAAGCCTTCAGGAGATCCTTCTGAACAATAAACCAGAGTTTTAGCCTGTACGCTTGCTGCGACGGTCATAGCCACCAGGCTCAGACCAAGCTTCAGCATCCCTGACTTCTTCAAGGAAATACTCATTCTTCTGCTCCAAATGTGATGTTTGTTGTTTTACCCTTTGCAGTGGGTTTGCACCGCCTGGCCTTTTTTGTTTTTTACCCGGCCGGGTCGGCGTTAAGAGGATGGGGATTCCGTTCACATAAGCGACTGAGTTGCAGTGCGGATTCTCCATGAAATGCCCCTCATGCCCTACAATCTGTCAACAGAATGTGAAAACGTCAATACAGGTAACCACGATTTACATCAACGGTGAGAATTGGCAAACAAAGATTAAAAAAAGTGCAAGCGGGTATTTTCAGCAGGGAAATTTGTGCTACGCGCACTATGCCAGAATAAACATCTTCATATTCAGAAACATTTAGTGATTAACATTTATGCAAATTATGAAAATTTTCTCAACACATGCTGCATATCTGAGCGATTAATACCATGAACGTTAAAACGCACAGCGGAAAATGCTGGGTTCAGCCATAAGTAACGCAAAAAAAGATTCAAGCAAATATAAAAAAAGGCAATGGAATATGTCACAGAATCGTTAACAGTCAGTGGGAAGTGGTGCACAATTTTTGCAGATAAAATGAAGGTCAAAGGTGGGGTTGGAATAACACCATACACGCCGGGATGAAACTGAGCCTGTAGGCCGGATAAGGCGTCCACGCCGCCATCCGGCAATGTCTCCAATATTGCCTGATGGCGCTGCGCTTATCAGGCCTACAAAGCAAAAAACCCTGCTCGCTGAGCAGGGTTTTGAATTTGGTCGGTGATAGAGGATTACTCGCCACTGCGGGCCGTTGCTGGCGCAACGTTCTCTCGCTCCGCTCGAGTCGAACCTCTTGCCCCCGGAGGTTCTCATCCTCGTGGATTCCGGAAAGCAAAAAGCCCGCTCAAAGAGCGGGCTTTTCTAATTTGGTCGGTGATAGAGGATTCGAACCTCCGACCCCTTCGTCCCGAACGAAGTGCGCTACCAGGCTGCGCCAATCACCGAATGCGGGGCGCATCTTACTGCTCAGCTGCACGCCCGTCAATCCCTTAGTATCAAAATGCCATTCGATCGGCGAGAAAGTCAGCAGCCCACTACTGGACTACAGCCTTCTTGTCGTCCGGGACATGACACCAGTTGTTATTCTCATTTATACCGCCATTTGGCGAGGTATAACCGAGGCAACCGAGAATAGTGTCGTACAGTTCAACATGGCGACGCGGAACCTTCATATCAGCCTCCTGCTTAAGGTGGGCGAAGGCTTTCGCATGATCGGGGTCTTCCAGATACTTATCAGACATCCACACCATCATAGGAACGCGGAACTGCTCTGGCGGTGCCATTTTACGTGGCGTACCGTGCAGGTGCTCCCGTTCGTTAATCGACTCACCGTGATCGGCAGCATAGAACACAATCGCTTTCTTATCGCGCAGCTGGTCAAACACTTTGGTGATAAAGTGGTCAACATAGGTCACCGAGTTATCAAATGAGTTAATCATCTGCGCTTTCGAACAACCGCTGTCAACATTGACACACTCCGGCTTCCACTGGGCGTACTCACGGGTATAGCGCTGCGTGTAGTTAAAGTGCGAGCCTTTGGTATGCAGGATAATCAGGTGCTTACCATTATCGTCCGGTTTGATTGATTGCTGCATCTCAGAGATCAGCAGCATATCGTCAACCGTTTTGCCACGGTTACGCGGCTCAGCGCCAATCTGCTCACGATATGCGATGTTCTCAGCCATCGTGTTGCTGTAAAACCACATCTCACTTTGCATCGCGTAGAGATCGGTATTAAAACCTAGCTGGCTGAGTACGGAAAAGACGTTTTGTTCTTTCAGCGTACGCTGCGGGTTTTCCTCTGCTCCGCCTTCACGAACAAACATACAGCGTAGCGAAAGTTTGGTTGCCGTATCACACGAATATCCGCGGAAAGCGGCCAGGTTTTTTTCCTGAGCCAGCCTTGGCGTAGTATTTCTCTCGTAGCCAAAAATACCCATATGATCCCAGCGGGTCGTTTCGCCGATAATAAAGACCACGTAGGTGTCGTCGAGGTTTTTGGGCGCAACATAGGTAAACTTCTTCGCCGGGTTCATCAGCGATTTGTTGTCTGAAGATTCATCCACCTGCGCCCAGGCATACAGACCCAGCGCGGACAGCCAGTTTGAAGGCAAATATGAATTTGCCACTACGCCACCGTAGCTGGGCAAATCAATACCGGTTTCCCGTTCTACTGATCTCTGCTGTATTCCAAGTAAACGAATCGGCGCCCACACCATCAAACCAGCCAACAGAACAACGGCCACACTACGCCATCTCATACCTGGCGTACGTATTTGTTTTAGCAGGGTATAGCGGCAGCGGTTACTCCAGATAAGCAGCAACGGCAAAATGCTGACCGACACCAACCACACGATAAAATGCCAGCCGACAACTTCTTTTGATAAATCAATATCGGTTGTCATGACCGAGGCAATAATGCCGTAGCCAATGACCACATTCAGGAAGGTCATGTAATAGCTGGCACCAGCGGAACACAGCACCACAAAGGTAGCCAGTACGCGCCATGCCCGCCGACCAAACAGAGACAAAAGACGAAGTAAAAAGAAGGTAACCAGCACGGTGCCGGCCAATTCAACAACCGCAGAGATTCCTTTCAACGCGGTAAATTCCTGCACATAGCTGCCGAAGCGGCGATAAAAAACTGCGCAGTTCATAAACAGACCGATATAGATCGCAAGCAAGAAGCTAAGCTTTTGCTGCGTCATCGATTTAATGTATCTCATGCAAAAAAACCCTGGGAATCGGGATAAAAACACCCTGTGAAGTGGTCAATCGACCAAACAGGGGAAAATGCGACAACAGCAGAGATGAAATGTCTACGGGCGCGGCTAAGTAGACCACAGGAGAGGAGAAAAGTGCTTATGGTGAATGCAAACAGCGCATATATTTTTGTAAATATATGCGCCGGGTATAAATAAGACCGCTAATAGATTCAGGCGTGAGCCTCGGTATAGACGCTACGCTGCGGCTGACGAATGGTGGTAGAAAGCGCCAGCGAGATGATTAACAGCGCAAAGATAACGCAGAAGGTGACATAGAAACCGCCGAACAGCGAGGCGATAATTGACCCGCAGATGCTGCCAATGCCGAAGCCCAGGTAGATGACCCCATAGTTTTTCGCCAGGTTATTCAGGCCGAAGAACTCACTCACCAGTGACGGGAAGACCGTAATGGTGCCACCGAAGTTGAAGGCGACACAGGCAATGGCTGCGAAGAATGTCACTTCATTCAGCGGAGCAAAAAGCAGCGCCGCCATACCCACCAGCGAAACGACCTGACCGATGGTGATCACGCGAATACGGGAGATTTTATCGGACAGAATCCCCAGAACCAGACGACCTGACAGGTTCGCGATAGAAATAACGGTTACCGCATTCGCCGCTGTTGCCACATCCATTTTTGCCAGGCTTTGGGCGATATCTTTCGCGACACCAATCACGTAAAGCCCGCTCATGCACGCCGTCAGGAACATCACTGCCAGCATCCAGTACTGTGGTTTACGCATGGATTGCGCCAGCGTGTAGTCATTCTCTACCACGCCATTTACGGCTTTAACTTCCTGGTTTGGCGCATCTTTCATCAGCGTGGAGCCAAAGACAATCATCACCAGTACAATCGCGCCCCAAATCATAAAGGTCTTTTCCAGACCCACAGTGCTCAGCAGTTGGCTGTCGATAAATTTAAAACCGAGGCTACCCAGGCCGTAAGAACCGATGGCGAAGGCGGAAATCAGCCCCTTACGCTCAGGGAACCATTTCACGCAGTTGGACAGGGTTAACAGGTACCCTGCACCGTCAGCCAGGCCAACCAGTACACCGGCACTCAGCCACAGCATAATCAGGCTGTCAGAATGCGCAGTTAAGAAGAAGCCCACACCCAGTAAGATACCCGATGCCATGGTGACGCGTTTCACACCGAAACGTTCCTGAAGCTTCCCGGCGATGGAAGAAGATATCGCCAGACCCAGACTCAGCAAACCAAAGGAAAATGCAACCTGACTCACCGGTGCATCGAGCTTTGAAGAGAGTGCGCCATTGAACAGGCTCCAGGTATAAACAGAACCTAATGCAAATTGGGTAATGATGGTGCCGATCAGTGTCAGCCACCGGGTACGCTGATAATCAGAAGTTTTCATGGCAGTCTTCCTGCATATACAAAATGGGAAATTCTCTGCCGACAACCATACCGAAACGCTTTTATGACCTGGGGAAAACGGCATGAAATGCCATCAGGACGGAATGAAATGCCTGGATTGCGGAATGAATGACGAGACAAAAAGTCGGGTTACTGAATTTTATTGCCGGAGTTAGTGCACGCTATCGCTGTAATGCGTGTGATTATTGATCCCAACATGTAACAGAGATGTTTTATCCAGGCTTTTTTTCGTTAAAATTTGGCGTTCACTCCCATCGTGTACCGATAATCGCTGTCATTCGTACTGTTTTCTGCCTGAGAAAGTGCCGCATAGGCAGCCATATGCTGATTCAGCAGCATATCTGCACCCACAGTAACATCGACCCAGTTACCATCCTGACTCGCCGCCGTCATGCGGCTGAGACCCGATTGCGCCTTCCAGATATTCTCGCCAAATTGCTGGTTATAACTGATTTGCGCCCATGGCCGTACATCGCCAAACTGCGAGTCGACCCGCCAGCCCAGGGTACTGACGCTGGCATGCCACATCGGATCGGTCAGCGTTAGCGAAGTCACACTGTCGCCAAATTCGTTGTAGGTAGAGGTGGCTGAACCATCATAATGCAGGGCTGCGACGGGTCCCGTCGTCACCTTACGGGAAAGGGGAAAATTCCAGCCCACGCTCATACCGCTGGTCGCATCCAGAGCCGTTTGGTCCGCCAGATTCACCACCGGCCCCGCCACGTTCTGGGTGGAGCGAATGCGCTCTTCCAGAATGTCGTTATAACGTGGTTGGTGATCGCTGTCCCATGTATAGCGTTCCGACGTATGACCGGACAGCGCATCAACGATATATTCTTGTTGCCAGCCATATGCCGTATTGGCAAACAGCGCACAGACGATGACGTTCGCCAGAGTTAACCTCTGACGACCACTACTGTTTCTTATAATCATCAACGCGACTCCAGAAAAGAGCCGAATTCGGCGATATTATTGTCATTGTTTAAAGGATATCGGGCACATGAGACCCTGTATTAAATATTGTCTTTTTAGCGGGCGCGTCAAGGCGGGCCGAATGAAATTTTTACGCCAGTAAAAACAGCGAGGAAGAGTATGCAGCGTTGCGGCTGGGTCAGTCAGGATCCACTATACATTGCCTATCATGACAAGGAATGGGGCGTCCCGGAAACCGATGGTAAAAAGCTGTTCGAAATGATCTGCCTTGAAGGCCAGCAGGCTGGGCTGTCGTGGATAACGGTGCTGAAGAAACGGGAAAACTATCGCCTGGCATTTCACCACTTCGATCCTGTAACCGTTGCGGCGATGACCGAAGAGGATGTAGAAAGGCTGGTACTGGATGCCGGTATTATCCGCCATCGCGGAAAAATTCAGGCCATTATCGGTAACGCTCGCGCTTACCAGACGATGGCGCAAAATGGAGAGTCATTTAGCGAGTTCGTCTGGTCATTTGTTGATAACCAACCGCAACTGACCCGCGCCGCTAACCTGAGCGATATCCCCACCTCAACGCCTGCGTCAGATGCGCTGTCTAAGGCGTTAAAAAAACGTGGGTTTAAGTTTGTCGGCACCACCATCTGTTACTCCTTTATGCAGGCGTGCGGGCTGGTCAACGATCATGTCACCAGCTGCATCTGTTACCCAGGAGAACGACATGATTCGTGAATCAAAGGCTGACGATCTACCGTCGATTCTGGCGCTGTGGATGGAAAGCACGATCCATGCCCATCCGTTTATCGAAAAACGCTACTGGCGTGAGAGTGAGCCTATCGTACGTGATGTCTACCTGCCCGCCGCGCAAACCTGGGTGTGGGAAGAAAACGGTGTGCTCAAAGGTTTTGCCAGCGTGATGGAAGAGCGCTTTTTAGGCGCGCTGTTTGTCAAGCCTGCCGCCATCAGAAGCGGTATCGGTAAAGCGCTGGTGCAACATGTGCAGCAGCGCTTTTCGTTGCTCAGCCTGGAGGTCTACCAGAAGAACCAATCAGCGGTAAACTTTTACCACGCACTGGGCTTTCGCATTGAAGACAGCGCATGGCAGGAAGAGACTCACCATCCAACCTGGATTATGGGCTGGCAGGTGGATCAAACGCGGTAAGTGTCAGAGTAGGCCCACTGTACTTCTCCAGCCACGCCAACGCAGTGTTGCCCGCGCAGCCATTCCCCAGCTTCGAGCTGGGGAGATCTTTGGTCAGCACGTTGACGGCGCCATTTTTACAAATACCGTCAGCTGTCGGTTCCAAATCAGGCCAGGCGCCTTCATGAATACAGATGACGCCAGGTTTGATGCCTTCCGTCACCACGGCACCCGCCAGGATATGCCCGCGGTGGTTCCACACCCTGACCGTATCGCCATCTGCAATCCCCCGCGCTTGCGCATCCTGCGGGTGAATCGTCACTGGCTCCCGATCCGCCACCGCATACTGTTCGCGTAACGCACTGTAGTTGAGCTGGCTGTGCAAACGGTGAGCCGGATGGGCAGAGAGCACCTGCAGTTGGTCGGGTTCGGCATTGCCGAACCACTCATCAGGCTCCAGCCACATCGGGTGTCCTGCACAATCTGCATAGCCGTAACCTGCAATTTTTGCAGAATAGATTTCAATTTTTCCACTGTCCGTTTTCAGCGGATGCGCCTGTGGATCGCGGCGAAAATCCGCAAAACGGATAAACTGCGCGCTGGCGGCGTTTTCCGGCATTTCGATCAGTGCATTCTTTTGCCAGAACTCAGCGAAGGGCGGCAGTGTAACCTGCTGGCTGGCACCACGCTGCGCAGCAATGTCGTAAAAAGTTTCCAGCCACGCCAGTTCGCTTTTCCCCTCAGTGAATCGGGCATAACCGCCCTGTTCCCAGCGCTCGCTAAGCTCGGCAAAAACATCAAAATCGTTGCGCGCTTCAGCCTGTGGCGGCACGACCTGCTTCATCGGCACCAGATGCTGGTTGCTGTAGTCTCCGGTCATGGTCAAATCGTTACGTTCAAAAGAGGTGGTCGCGGGTAACACGATATCGGCATGCTTCGCCGCAGCAGTCCAGAAACACTCTGAGATAACCACCAACTCCGGCTTTTGCCAGGCGCGGATCAAACGGTTGGTATCCTGATGATGGGTGAAGTTGGCGCCGCCTGCCCACCACAGCATGCGGATGTCCGGGAAATGCCGATCCATACCGTTGTGCTGATAGAAACCGCCGGGGTTTTCCAGCGCCTCAACGATACGCGCCACCGGGATTTTATCCACCGCGTCGGTGCCGCCTTTAACGCTACCCTGCATTGAAGCCAGCACCGCAGCACGGCGCGTCGGGTTCCCGCCGTTGGCAAAATGATACGACAGTCCAAAGCCACCGCCGGGCGTCCCAATCTGCCCAAGCATGGCGGCCAGGGTAACGATCATCCAGTGTTTCTGCTCGCCATACTGCTGACGCTGCATACCCCAGCCGGCCATCAGCATGGTGGTATTTTGGTGAAATATTGCCGCAAGTTCGCGTATTTTCGCTGCCGGAATACTACAAATTTCAGCAGCCCATTCTGCAGTTTTCGCTATTCCATCGGATTTACCCAGCAGGTAGTCAGCGAACGAATCATATCCGGTTGTACAACGGGCGAGAAAATCCTCGTCGTGCCAGTCGTTTTCCACCAGCGTATGCGCGATGCCCAGCATCAGCGCCACGTCGGTCCCCATATGCGGGGCAATCCATTCCATCTTTTCGCCAAAGAATTCGACACTTTCCGATCGCATCGGATCGATGCAGATCAGTCGCTTGCCGCTGTCGCGCAAAGCCTCAAAGTAAGCGAGCCCCTGCTCGTCGGAGGCATTCCAGGCAATCTTCAGTGTATTCAGTGGATTAGCGCTCCATAACACCACCACCTCGCTGTTCTCCAACACCACAGGCCAGCTGGTCTGCTGCTGGTAAACTTCATTGCCGCCGACCACGTAAGGCATGATCGCCTGCGCAGCCCCTGTCGAATAATCCCCCAGATGCCCGGTATAACCGCCTGCCAGCGCCATATAGCGCTGTAGCAGGGTCGCCGCTTTGTGTAACACGCCGTTAGAGCGCCAGCCGTAGGAACCGGCAAAAATCGAGGCCGGGCCGTAGCTGTCACGGATGCGTTTATGCTGCGTATGGATAAGATTCAGCGCGTCGTCCCAACTGACGCGAACAAATTCATCCTGCCCACGCACGCCCTGGGGATTCTCCGGCGAGGCGAGAAAGCCTTTACGCACCATTGGAAAACGTACCCGCGTTTTACTGTGCACCTGGTCGCGCACCACGGTTTGCAAAGAGTTGGGATGGGCGGTGGGCAGCGCGCCACGCGAAGAGAAAACCGTCTCTCCATCGGTGTCGACGAGAACAGGTCCCCAGTGGGCGGCGGTTAACACCGGGTAATGTGCGGGTGAATTAGCCAAGATGGCGCTCCTGAATGCGATGTGACGGCTTATTGTTATGCCGTTCAATGTTACTTACAAATTTCAGAGTCTTCCCTGGAATTTTCTTCATGTTCACACGTCATAATCAACCGCCACGGTCGCTGTGGTAAAGAAGAAAAAAGTCATTAAGGAATTAAGATGAAGAAACGTGTTTTTGTTATTGCTGCCATCGTGAGCGGCGCCCTGGCGGTTTCTGGCTGCACAACAAACCCTTACACCGGCGAGCGAGAAGCAGGGAAATCCGGCATCGGCGCGGGTATCGGTTCCCTGGTTGGTGCGGGTATTGGCGCACTCTCGTCTTCGAAGAAAGATCGCGGTAAAGGCGCACTGATTGGCGCAGCGGCGGGTGCGGCCGTTGGCGGCGGTGTCGGTTATTACATGGACGTGCAGGAAGCCAAACTGCGCGACAAAATGCAGGGAACGGGCGTCAGCGTGACGCGTAGTGGCGATAACATCATTCTGAATATGCCGAATAACGTCACCTTCGACAGCAGCAGCGCCAACATGAAACCTGCTGGTGCCAACACCCTGACCGGCGTGGCAATGGTACTGAAAGAGTACAATAAAACCGCCGTCAACGTGCTGGGCTTCACCGACAGCACTGGCAGCCAGGATTTGAACATGCGTCTGTCTCAACAACGCGCGGACTCCGTGGCCAGCGCCTTGATCACGCAAGGGGTTGCCGCTAACCGTATCCGCACTCAGGGCATGGGTCCGGCAAATCCGATCGCCAGCAACAGCACGGCGGAAGGTAAAGCGCAGAACCGTCGCGTAGAGATTACGTTGAGTCCTGTGCAGTAATCGTTGAGCCGGGTGGCGGCTTCGCCTTACCCGGTCTACGTTCGACATGTAGGCCCGGTAAGCGCAGCGCCACCGGGCAAATTACTTGCTTCGTCAGATTTTCCCGCTAAGGTATTCACACGAAATTCAGGGAAATCAGCGATGAGCAAATCAACACGGGCAACCATCAGCGATGTGGCGAAGGCCGCAAAAACCGGCAAGACCAGCATTTCACGCTATCTCAACGGTGAAAAGCATCTGCTTTCCGACGCGCTATTGGCCCGCATTGAACAAGCCATTGCCGATCTCGACTACCGTCCCAGTCTGATGGCAAGAGGCCTGAAACATGGGCGTACCCGCCTGATTGGCCTGATTATCGCTGATATAACCAACCCCTACTCCGTCAACGTGTTAAGCGGTATTGAAGCCGCCTGCCGTGACAAAGGCTTTACTCCACTGGTGTGCAACACCAACAACGAAGTGGATCAGGAGCTGCATTATCTCGACCTACTGCGCAGCTACCAGGTCGAAGGGATTGTGGTCAACGCCGTAGGGATGCGCGAAGAGGGACTAAATCGGCTGCAGCAGTCTGCGCTGCCGATGGTGCTGATTGACCGTAAAATTCCCGATTTCGCCTGTGATATGGTCGGGCTGGATAACACCCAGGCGGCAACGGTTGCCACGGAACATCTGGTCGAACAAGGTTTTGAAGCCATTCTGTTCCTCAGCGAACCACTCGGCATGGTGAATACCCGCCGCGAGCGCCTGAGCGCTTTTCGCGCCACCCTCGCACAGTACCCCGGCGTTATCGCGCAAAATGCCGAAGTCCCGCTCACGGACAATACGCAACTGGACGACACCCTGCGCCAGTTCCACCAGCAGCACCGGGGAATGCGCAAAGCCGTTATCTCAGCTAATGGTGCTCTCACACTGCAGGTTGCCCGCGCCCTGAAACGCATTGGCCTTAACTGGGGCAGCGATATCGGCCTGCTCGGTTTTGACGAACTGGAATGGGCCGAGCTGGCGGGCGTTGGTATTACCACGTTAAAACAACCTACCTGGCAGATTGGCTACACCGCCGTTGAGCAGGTTGTACGCAGGATCGATGGCGGCTCTGCTGCCATTCAGGAACAGGTCTTCTCCGGCGAACTGATCGTTCGCGGCTCTACCGCTCGTTAAATTTCCTTCGTGATGGTGATCATAAATTCAAAATCATAAGCTTTTCTTTGGAACCGGTTCCATCTAGCGTTATAGCAAGAACGCTAGTCTGGAGTTTCCATGAAAAGAAAAATTATGGTGGTCACCGCCGCTTACGGCCACGACCAGGTACGGGCCGCTGGCGGGCAAACGGCAATGCTGCCCATTATCGCTGAAGCCGGTGCTGACGGCGTCGAAATCCGCCGCGAATTGCTGACCGACGCCGAGCTGCACACGCTGTCTACGGTGGCATCTGCTATCGAAATCTTCGGCCTGCTGGCCTGTTACTCAGCGCCTGAGCCGTTGTTCCTTGAGGACGGTAGCCTCAATCCCCGACTTCCTGCACTACTTGAAGAAGCACAGGCCCTGCAGGCGCTGTGGCTAAAAGTCTCCCTCGGCCATTTCTCCCATACCGAACAGTTCAACGTGTTACGTGAATGGCTGGACAACAGCGGAATGGAACTGGTTGTCGAAAACGATCAGACCGCCTGCGGACGCCTGAAGCCGATGCAGCGCTTTAACGAAGCCTGCCAGACGCAAAATCTGCCGATATCTCTGACCTTCGATATGGGCAACTGGCTGTGGGTGGGCGACTCCCCGGAACAGGCGGCGCAGAAACTGGCGTCAACCGTTGGGTATATCCATGTCAAAGCCGCCGTTGTGCATCGCGACAGCTACCGCGCCGTACCGCCTGATGCAGCCGATCCGCGCTGGCTGGCGCTTCTAAAAACGCTGCCCGGCGATGTTCCACGCGGCATTGAGTTTCCCCTGGAAGGGCAGGATTTGACGGCGGTTACCCGCCGTTACGTCGAGTTGTTACGCGAGGAGTAACGCATGAAAAAGTCACTGGATGTGGTCACGATTGGTGAAGCGATGGCGATGTTTGTCGCCACGCAAACCGGCGAACTGGCAGATGTGGAGCAGTTTATCAAGCGCGTTGCTGGCGCTGAACTTAATGTGGCAACCGGACTTGCTCGCCTGGGTCTGAACGTAGGCTGGGTAAGCCGCGTAGGTAACGACAGTTTTGGCCGTTTTATTATTAAGTCGCTGGAGAAAGAAGGGATTGATGCGCAGGGAGTCACTCTGGACGGGCGCTACGCTACCGGCTTTCAGCTTAAATCTAAAGTCGAAAATGGAACCGATCCCATTGTGGAATATTTCCGCAAAGGTTCTGCTGCCAGCCACCTCAGCGTTGAGGATTTTCACGAAGCCTACTTCGCCAGCGCGCGCCACCTGCACCTGAGCGGCGTCGCGGCGGCGCTTTCGGCCAGCTCTTATGAACTGCTGGCCCATACCGCCCGCACGCTGAAAGTGCAAGGGAAGACCATCTCGTTCGACCCGAATTTACGCCCGGTACTGTGGAAAAGCGAAGGCGAGATGGTGGAAAAACTCAACCGACTGGCATTCCAGGCTGACTGGGTACTGCCGGGGTTAAAAGAGGGCATGATTTTAACCGGTCAGCAGACGCCTGAAGCCATCGCCGACTTTTATCTGCGCCACGGGGTGAAGGCCGTGATCATCAAAACCGGGGCTGATGGCGCCTGGTACAAAACCGCCAGCGGTGAACAAGGCTGCGTCGCACCGGTAAAAGTCGACAACGTGGTCGATACGGTCGGCGCAGGCGATGGCTTTGCCGTGGGCGTTATCAGCGCCCTGCTGGAAGGGCGCTCGCTGCATCAGGCGGTGACTCGTGGCAATAAAATTGGCGCACTGGCCATTCAGGTTCAGGGCGACAGCGAAGGATTACCCACACGTGAACAATTAGGGGAATAAATTCCCGGCCAACTCTGTCTCTGTATCCTACATTCAGAGGCGGCGTATCAGCATAACCAGAGGGCAGTCTATGAATAGCTCAACCAATGCAGCAAAACGCTGGTGGTACATCATGCCAATCGTGTTTATCACGTACAGCCTGGCGTACCTTGATCGCGCGAACTTCAGCTTCGCTTCCGCAGCCGGTATCAACGAGGACCTCGGTATTACCAAAGGGATCTCCTCCCTGCTGGGGGCTCTGTTTTTTCTTGGCTATTTCTTCTTCCAGATCCCAGGCGCAATTTACGCCGAACGCCGCAGCGTACGTAAACTGATTTTTATCTGCCTGATTCTGTGGGGCGCCTGCGCGTCACTGACCGGGATGGTCAGCAATATTCCAATGCTTGCCGCCATCCGCTTTATTCTTGGCGTCGTTGAAGCCGCCGTGATGCCCGCAATGCTGATTTATATCAGTAACTGGTTTACGAAGTCCGAGCGTTCGCGTGCTAATACCTTTCTGATCCTCGGTAACCCAGTCACCGTCCTGTGGATGTCCGTGGTTTCCGGGTATCTGATCCAGGCGCTGGGCTGGCGTGAAATGTTCATCATTGAAGGTTTTCCGGCCATCATCTGGGCGTTCTGCTGGTGGGTACTGGTAAAAGATAAACCGTCGCAGGTAGGCTGGTTGTCAGAATCCGAAAAAGCCGCGCTGCAGGCCCAGTTAGAAAAAGAACAGCAGGGTATCAAAGCCGTGCGTAACTACGGCGAAGCGTTCCGTTCACGTAACGTTATTCTGCTGTGCATGCAGTACTTTGCCTGGAGTATTGGCGTCTACGGTTTTGTTCTGTGGTTGCCGTCAATTATCCGCAGTGGCGGTGCCAACCTGGGTATGGTAGAGGTCGGTTGGCTTTCGTCTGTTCCGTATCTGGCGGCGACGGCGGCGATGATCCTCGTTTCCTGGGCTTCCGATAAACTGCAAAATCGTAAGCTGTTTGTCTGGCCACTGCTGCTGATTGCCGCTTTCGCCTTTATTGGCTCCTGGGCCGTTGGCGCAGACCATTTCTGGATTTCTTACACACTGCTGGTTATCGCCGGTGCGGCCATGTATGCCCCTTATGGCCCCTTCTTCGCCATCATTCCTGAGATGTTACCGCGCAACGTCGCTGGGGGAGCAATGGCATTGATCAACAGCATGGGCGCATTAGGCTCATTCTTTGGCTCCTGGTTTGTCGGCTACCTCAATGGCACCACCGGCAGCCCGTCCGCCTCATACATTTTTATGGGGGTAGCGCTTTTTGTCTCAGTATGGCTAACTCTGATCGTTAAGCCTGCTAATAATCAACAGCTACCTATTGGCGCACGCCACGCTTAAATTTTAACTTACGGAGATTCGCATGAAGCCGTCCATTATTCTCTATAAAGCGTTACCTGACGATTTACTGCATCGCCTGGAAGAGCATTTTACTGTCACTCAGGTGCCTAACCTGCGTTCAGAAACCGTAGCACAGCACGCCGAAGCCTTTGCCAGCGCGGAAGGTCTGCTGGGCTCCAGTGAAGCCGTCAATACCGCCCTGCTGGAGAAAATGCCGAAACTGCGCGCGACCTCCACCATTTCCGTAGGCTATGACAACTTCGATGTTGAGGCCTTAAACGCACGTAAGGTGCTGCTGATGCACACGCCAACGGTGCTGACAGAAACCGTGGCGGACACGGTAATGGCACTGGTGTTAAGCACCGCTCGCCGCGTGGTGGAAGTCGCTGAACGCGTGAAGGCAGGCGAATGGACAAAAAGCATCGGGGCCGACTGGTTTGGTACCGATGTTCACCACAAGACGCTGGGCATTGTCGGCATGGGACGCATTGGACTGGCGCTGGCGCAACGCGCGCATTTCGGCTTTAGCATGCCGATTCTCTACAACGCACGCCGCCATCATCAGGAAGCGGAAGAGCGTTTCAACGCGCGCTACTGTGACCTGGATACGCTGCTGCAGGAATCGGATTTTGTTTGCCTGATTCTGCCGTTAACGGACGAAACCCACCATCTGTTCAGTACCGAACAGTTTGCCAAAATGAAGTCTTCTGCCATTTTCATTAACGCCGGGCGTGGCCCGGTGGTGGATGAAAACGCACTGATCGCCGCCCTGCAAAGCGGGGAGATTCATGCCGCGGGCCTGGATGTGTTTGAACAAGAGCCGTTGCCGTCAGACTCACCGCTGCTGTCGCTGCCGAATGTGGTGGCGGTACCGCATATTGGTTCAGCCACGCATGAAACGCGCTATAACATGGCGGCTTGTGCTGTGGATAACTTAATTGACGCACTGCAGGGGAAAGTTGAGAAGAACTGCGTGAATCCGCAAGTGGCCAAATAACACAAAAGGCCGGGTAGCATTGATGCTCACCCGGCCTTTAATTTGTCTTACCGTACGACGATTACTGCGCGGCATTCACCGCAGCAGTCCATGCCTGATTAAATGCCTGATGCTGCGCCGCCAGCGGGCCAATCAGCGTATTGTACTGACTGGCCTGTTGTGAGGTTGGGAACTGGATGCCGTTCGCAACAAAGCTCACTTGTGTATCCTGCTGCGCGATGAAATCGCCCACCTGCACCAACTGCTGCGTGAAAACTTGCGCGGCTGGGATCAGTGGCTGTAACGCCTCTGCAGGTACAGTGACGACTTTATTGTAAACCTGGTCAAAGACCGGCTTCAGATCCTCACCCTGCTTCAGCGCGCCATGGGCAGCATCTGCCTGTAGCTTCGCATTCTGCAACTGTTGTCCTAACACGCCCAGCGCGCCATTTGCCTGACGCAGCGGTTCACGCTGAGTCATATAATCCTGAGGAACACGGATTGCGTTTACGCTATCAACAACCGGGCGCAGACCGGAGTCCATTGCCTGATTAACCTGCTGTGAATAGCCATAAAGAATCGCGTAATCGGACACAAACGGGCCAAACTGTTTTTTCTGATCGGCAGTCAGCGTCGGTAAACGCTCTCCGCTACGCATTGCAGTATTCTGCAGAAAATCGATAAACGCTTTGCGTTGATCGCCTTCTTTATCAAAACACCCACTCAGGCCAACTACCATTAAGAGCGCCAAAACAGGCGCAAACCAGCGAGAGCAGGACTTACCTGTCGCCATTTTAATACTCCTTTCACCCAAAAATGCGCACAACGACACCCGCGTGCCTGACGTTGACAAGGATAGTCCAGGTCAGCCCCGCAAGATACCCTTTCCGCGTAATCTTGTGGGGGAAAATAACCGTTCTCACCACCCTGCATTTTGCGAAACAATGCTCCATTCACATAACGGCGCTCTATTTTAGTCATCTTTACAATCGGGATCGATCGTTCGAGATCCCGACCTTTATCAGTTTGTTAGCCTGCGAAATATTGTTGCCCACCGTTTGCTGAAACGAATCCATCTCTCAAACCCCAAATCCGACTTCATTTTTTGCGACTACTCTTAATGAGCTTCGAGAAAATTCACGATCCCGCTGTGTGATTAATAGGAGTTCTCAATGGAATACAAAGATCCTATGTTTGAACTGCTAAGCAGTCTGGAGCAGATTGTTTTTAAAGATGTATCGCAGACCGTCACTCTGACGCAAAAAACCAACCCTTTCACCGAATTTGAACAGCTACGACGAGGGACAGGTTTAAAAACAGATGATTTTGCCCGGGTAATGGGCGTGACGGTCGCGATGGTTCACGAATGGGAGTCTAAACGCGTAAAGCCTTCCAGTACCGAATTGAAGCTGATGCGTCTGATTCAGGCAGACCCGAGATTAAGTAAACAATTGATGGATTGAGCTATTTTTTAATTTTACTTCATAACGGTCCTGTAAAAGGGCCGTTCCCATACCGAGGTTATCCACAAAAAAGAAAATAGTAGTTGCATCCACATGCGTAAAATGAGTTAATGCCCTCAACGGTTTGACGTACAGACCATTACAGCAGTTAGTAAGGCAAGTCCCTTCAAGAGTTATCGTTGATACCCTCGTAGTGAGCATTTCCTTTACTGTTAAAAAATCTGTAAAGCACGCCATATCGCCGAAAGGCACACTTATTTTTTAAAAGGTAATACACTATGTCCGGTAAAATGACTGGTATCGTAAAATGGTTCAACGCTGACAAAGGTTTCGGCTTCATCACTCCTGACGATGGCTCTAAAGACGTGTTCGTACACTTCTCTGCTATCCAGAACGATGGCTACAAATCTCTGGACGAAGGTCAGAAAGTTTCCTTCACTATCGAAAGCGGCGCTAAAGGCCCGGCAGCTGGCAACGTAACCAGCCTGTAAGCTTAAAAAGCTCAAAATTCTGAATCCCTGCCCAACGGCGGGGATTTTTTTTATCTGTACTTCCTAAAATACCTCGCCCACACGCGTCTTTGCATTACTTTACCCGTCGCCCCTTTGACCTTTCCCTAAGGGCAAGCTTTATAGTGAGCCAGTCTGTATTCCACAATGTTCACAAGGAATTGAAGCTATGTCGAAATCCTCATTGCTGCTGGTTTTAGGTTTACTCACCACCGGTAGCGCGTTCGCCGCAACCCCTGAAGCCACTTTTTTGGCGGAACACGGGCTCAGCGGGAAATCCGTCGAGCAAATCGTCGAGGCGATTGACCAATCTCCCCAGAGCCGACCACTGCCCTACTCGGCATCCATCACCAGCACTGAACTAAAGCTCTCTTCGGGCGATCAGATCTATACCCTGCCGCTCGGCGATAAGTTCTATCTGTCGTTTGCCCCCTATGAGTGGCAAACACATCCTTGCTTCAACCACAGTCTTTCTGGCTGCCAGGGCGAAATGCCGGAGCAGACATTCAATGTCAAAGTCACGGATAACAAGGGTGATGTAGTGCTACAAAAAGAGATGAAGAGCGGTCGAAATGGCTTCGTCGGGGTTTGGCTACCGCGCAATATGGCAGGCACCATCGCAGTAAGCTACAACGGTAAAACAGCGGAGTATCCTATTAAGACCATGGAAGACAGCCAGACCTGTCTGACTAAATTACAGCTGCGCTAACAACATAAAAAAATGCCGGATGGCGCAATGCTTATCCGGCCTACTGGTGTTTATCTCGTAGGCCGGATAAGGCGAAGCCGCCATCCGGCATTTTCTAAGTCAGCTCAGGACCGTTACTGCAGCAGCGAAATATCCGCCACGCGCAGGAACAGTTCGCGCAGTTTTTCGAGCATGGAGAGACGGTTGATACGCAGATCTTTATCTTCTACGTTGACCATCACTTTCTCGAAGAACGCATCAACCGGCTCACGCAGTTCCGCTAACTCAACCAGCGCTTCCTGGTAATGGCCAGCGGCGAAAACAGGCTCCAGCTTATCGCGCAGCACCACAACCTGCATCGCCAGCGCAATTTCTTCCGGCTCTTTCAGCGTTGCCGCATTCACACGGTCATTCAGCGTTTCTTCAGACTTCGCCAGAATATTTGATACGCGCTTGTTGGCTGCAGCCAGCGCGGACGCGGCCTCCAGCGTACGGAAGTGCGAAACCGCCTTCATACGTGCGTCGAAATCAGCCGGACGAGTTGGACGACGCGCCAGCACAGCCTGAATGGTATCGACGGTGTAACCTTCGTCCTGATACCAGGCGCGGAAGCGACCGAGCATAAAGTCGATAACGTCATCAACCACTTTCGCGTTGGTCAGCTTGTCGCCATACAGACGAACAGCCTCTTCCGTCAGCGTTTGCAGATCCAGATTCAGGTTCTTCTCAACGATGATACGCAGCACGCCCAGCGCGGCACGACGCAGCGCAAACGGATCTTTGTCGCCTTTCGGATGCTGACCAATACCGAAGATACCCGCCAGGGTGTCCATCTTATCGGCAATCGCCACGGCACAAGCCACCGGGTTAGACGGCAGGTCATCACCGGCAAAGCGCGGCTGATACTGCTCGTTCAGCGCCACAGCAACATCTTCCGCTTCACCATCGTGACGCGCGTAATGCATCCCCATCACACCCTGGGTGTCGGTGAACTCGAAGACCATGTTGGTCATCAGGTCACACTTGGACAGCAGGCCAGCACGCGTTGCGTGGTTAACGTCAGCGCCAATTTGACCAGCAATCCAGCCCGCCAGCGCCTGGATACGGTCAGTCTTGTCGCGCAGCGTACCTAGTTGCTGTTGGAACAGCACGGTTTGCAGACGCGGCAGATTGTCTTCCAGACGTTTTTTACGGTCGGTATTGAAGAAGAATTCGGCATCCGCCAGACGCGGACGAACCACCTTCTCGTTACCGGAGATAATCTGGGTCGGATCTTTCGATTCGATGTTGGCAACGAAGATAAAGTTAGGCAGCAGTTTGCCGTCGTTTGCGTAAACCGGGAAGTACTTCTGGTCACCTTTCATGGTGTGTACCAGCGCTTCAGACGGAACCGCAAGGAATTTCTCTTCGAACTTCGCGGTCAGCACGACCGGCCATTCAACCAGCGAGGTGACCTCTTCCAGCAGGCTTTCGCTCAGATCGGCGTTGCCGCCAATTTTGCGTGCCGCCTCTTCAGCATCGGCTTTGATTTTCGCTTTACGCTCAGCGTAATCGGCAATCACTTTGCCGCGCTCACGCAGAATTTCCGGATACTGATCGGCAGAATCGATGGTGAATTCCGGTTCGCCCATAAAGCGATGGCCGCGGATCACGCGATCGGACTGGATACCCAGAATCGTTGCCGGAATGACTTTGTCGCCCAGCAGCAGGGTCACGGTGTGAACCGGACGCACGAAGTGAACGTCAGACGCGCCCCAGCGCATCAGTTTCGGGATCGGCAGCTTCGCAAGCGAAGTGGTAATCATGTTCGGCAGCAGCGTTTCTGCGCTTTCGCCTTTCACGTGCGCGCGATACAGCAGCCACTCGCCTTTGTCGGTGGTCAGACGCTCAGCCTGATCAACCGTGATACCGCAACCGCGCGCCCAACCTTCTGCCGCTTTACTCGGTTTACCTTCAGCATCAAACGCCTGGGCAATGGCCGGGCCGCGTTTTTCAACTTCACGATCGGGTTGAGATTCTGCCAGGGCAGCGACTTTCAGCGCCAGACGACGTGGAGCGGCAAACCACTCAACATTGCCGTGCGCGAGGCCAGCGTTGTCCAGCTCCGCGGTAACGTTCGCAGCAAAGGACTCAGCCAGGCTGCGCAGTGCTTTTGGTGGCAGCTCTTCAGTGCCGATTTCCACCAGAAAAGTTTTCTCAGACATGGCCGCCTCTTATTTGTCTTTGTTGCACATCGGGAAGCCAAGGGCTTCACGGGAAGCGTAGTAAGCTTCTGCCACTGCTTTGGTCAGGGTGCGAATGCGCAGGATATAGCGCTGGCGCTCGGTGACGGAGATGGCTTTACGCGCATCCAGCAGGTTGAAGCTATGGGCGGCTTTCAGAATACGTTCATACGCAGGCAGCGGCAGCGGGTTTTCCAGCGCCAGCAGCTGCTGGGCCTCTTTTTCGTACTGCTCGAAGCAGGTGAACAGGAAGTCCACGTCGGCGTATTCGAAGTTGTAAGTGGATTGCTCCACTTCGTTCTGATGGAACACGTCGCCGTATGTGGTTTTACCCAGCGGGCCGTCGCTCCAGACCAGGTCGTAAACGCTGTCTACGCCCTGAATGTACATGGCCAGACGTTCCAGACCGTAGGTGATTTCCCCGGTTACTGGTTTACATTCCAGACCACCAACCTGCTGGAAGTAGGTGAACTGCGTCACTTCCATGCCGTTCAGCCACACTTCCCAACCCAGACCCCAGGCACCCAGCGTCGGGTTTTCCCAGTTATCTTCCACGAAACGAATATCGTGAATGGTCGGGTCCATACCCAGCTCTTTCAGAGAACCCAGGTACAGCTCCTGAATGTTGTCCGGTGACGGCTTAATCACTACCTGGAACTGATAGTAGTGCTGTAAGCGGTTCGGGTTTTCGCCATAGCGGCCATCGGTCGGACGACGGGAAGGCTGCACATAAGCAGTCGCCATCGGTTCCGGCCCCAGCGCACGCAGGCAGGTCATTGGGTGAGATGTCCCCGCGCCGACTTCCATGTCCAATGGTTGAACAATGGTGCAGCCCTGGCGAGCCCAGTAATCCTGTAAGGTCAGGATCAAGCCCTGGAAGGTCCTGGTATCAAACTTTTGCATATTATTTCGTGCTGGATACGTGTGGATTTAAAGGAAGCGGTCAGTATACCCGCTGGCTGCAAGATATACAGTACGAAACGGGAAAAAGGGGGAACTTAGCGCATGGAAAGGTGCAAAAACTGCCCGTCTGCGTCAAATGAGCAGACAAAACTCTCTTTGCGGAAGGTAGAACCGCGCATCTCATAGCTACCCTGAAATTGCTCAAGACCGGTGATAGCAATTTTCTGGACGCCCGTATTATAAAGCTCCGATGCTTCACTTTTGCACAATGACTCCATATCCAGCGAACGCGTGGCAGTAATTTTGCCCTTTTGCGCTTTCTGCACGGGTGTTGACGATTGTGGATCGGCGCACCCCACCAGCAGCAGCGTGAGGATTGCTGGAAAGAAATACTTCATCATCATTTTATTACCGCCTGGTTTGCTGGTCAGTCTTATTATTAGTGTCTGGGAACGGATCCTATTGTGAGAATCTCCCCAGGTCATCACAAGCTTTAGCGTAATAACTCGGATTAATCCAGTGAGCGATGTCCGCAAATACTGGTCAGACTTTTTTTAATGAAAACAGAGGAACTGATGCAGCCCAAAATTTACTGGATTGATAATCTGCGCGGGATCGCCTGTTTAATGGTCGTGATGATCCACACCACGACCTGGTATATCACCAATGCGCAAAGCGTCAGCCCGGTAAATTGGGATCTGGCCAACGTGCTCAATTCCGCCTCTCGCGTCAGCGTCCCGCTGTTTTTTATGATCTCGGGTTATCTCTTTTTCGGCGAACGCAGCGCCAAACCGCGCCATTTCACGCGCATCGCGCTCTGCATTCTGTTTTACAGTAGCGTGGCGCTGGCCTACATCCTGCTGTTTACCTCGATCAACGCTGAGCTGTCGCTGAAGAACCTGCTGCAAAAGCCGGTGTTCTACCACCTGTGGTTTTTCTTCGCTATTGCCGTTATCTACCTGGTATCCCCGCTTATTCAGGTGAAAAATGTCAGCGGAAAAATGCTGCTGGCATTGATGGTGGTGATAGGCGTGATTGCCAATCCCAATACCGTCTCGCAAAAAATTGGCGGCTTTGAGTGGCTTCCCATCAACCTGTACATCAGTGGCGATACGTTCTACTACATTCTGTACGGCATGCTGGGCCGGGCGATTGGTATGATGGACACGCAAAAGCGCTCACTCACCTGGCTCTGCGCAGCGTTGTGTCTCGTCGCCGTGTTTGTTATTTCCCGCGGGACGCTACATGAGCTCCAGTGGCGAGGCAATTTTGCCGATACCTGGTATCTCTACTGCGGACCAGCGGTGTTTATTTGTGCCGCCTCACTTCTGACGCTGATCAAAAACACGCTCAGCACGCGCACACTGCCGGTACTGGGCCTTATTTCCCGCCACTCATTAGGAATTTATGGCTTTCATGCGCTGATCATTCACGCGCTGCGCACCAACGGCATTGAGCTCAAAAACTGGCCACCGCTGGATATACTGTGGATTTTTAGCGCCACGCTGGCAGGAAGTTTACTGTTGTCCATATTGTTGCAGCGCATCGATACGCGCAGGCTGGTAAGTTAATCCCCCGTATTTTGCAGGCGCAACAATAAAATTTGCCCCCATAAACAAACAAAGAACGCCGCCGGGTAAAGCCCCTTTTCGAGGGGCGCTAATGGAGCGTTCCACACCCCCACCAGCAGCAATCCTACCGTGATAAGAGCCACCATCTGACATACAGAGACGAAGCGTTCGTCGTCCTGATCGAGATTTTCAGCACGCTGATAAACATATGTCACAAACATTCCCGTCATCAGCACGCCGAAAAAATAGCCTTTGCCACTCAGCAACGGGCATGCCCGCCATAAGCCAATAACATAAATCAGTGCGCCAGAAAGGAATAATATCCATAGCAACAGCCTTGTTGTCTTCATTGGGATCTCCTTATCCATCATGGATACAATATGAATAACCCGCTAAAGACAACACAGAAAAATGCCACTGCGCAGGACTTTCAGAATAAATTCATGCGCGTTAATTATTTATTGGATTGAAATATATATTTGATAAATCCCCTCTGTTTACCAGAGGGGATTTAGGGTCAGGACATCAGCGGTTGTAATTGCTGATAGATTCGGCGGAAGGTTTCTCGACGCTGTTGGTAAAGAGCATGACGCCCGGCGTCAGGATAATGCGCCTGCTCCAGCGTAAGCTGAGGCAACAGGTCAGATAATGGTCGTTGCGGATTGATGGCAATTTGCGCCAGGCGCGCCGCACCGAGTGCAGGGCCAACGTCACCGCCGGTACGGTAATCCAGCTGCAATCCGCTAATGTCAGACAGCATTTGACGCCAGTATTCACTGCGCGCCCCGCCGCCAATCAGCGTAATACTGGCGGGCTGCACGCCACAGGCATGTACCACATCCATCCCATCAGCTAAAGCAAATCCCACACCTTCCAGTACCGCTCGCGCCAGTTCTGCCGGGCCATGCTGATGCGTCAGGCCAAAAAGGACGCCCTTCGCCTGCGGGTTATTGTGCGGCGTACGTTCACCTGAGAGATAGGGCAAGAACCAGACCGGTTCAGCCTGCTCATTTGCCTGCTGTGCGGCATCAATCAGCGCAGGTACGCTTGCCATCCCGGTTAATTTTGCCGCCCAGTCGAGACAGGATGCGGCGCTCAGCATCACTGACATCAGATGCCACCGTTCAGGCAGTGCGTGGCAGAAGCTGTGTACCGCACTTTCTGGTTTACTGAGAAAACCGTCGCTTACAGCAAAGTAGACACCGGACGTGCCCAATGACAGCATTGCCTGGCCTGCATTCATCATCCCTACGCCAACCGCACCCGCCGCGTTATCGCCACCACCCGCCACAACCGCAACCTCTGACATGCCCCAGGATTGCGCGACACCAGGCAACAGCGTTCCGGTAATCGCACTGCCCTCGTACAAGGTCGGCATATGTGCGCGAGTCAGTTGACACGCAGACAACATGACGTCACTCCAGTCACGTTTCGCGACATCCAGCCACATCGTACCTGCGGCATCCGACATATCGCTGGCAAACTCTCCGGTCATACGCAGACGCAGGTAATCCTTCGGCAGCAGGACTTTATCAACCTGGCCGAAAATGTCCGGTTCATGGCGCTGAACCCACAGCAATTTAGGGGCGGTAAAGCCAGGCATCATCAGATTGCCGGTAATCATACGAGATTGCGGCACCTGATTTTCCAGCATCACGCATTCTTCGGCGCAGCGACCGTCATTCCACAGGATTGCCGGACGCAGAACCTTCTGCTGCTTATCAAGCAGCGTCGCGCCGTGCATCTGCCCGGCAAGACCTAACGCCTTTACCTCGCAGAGTGAATGCTGCTGACCCAACGTTTTTACAGCACGATCCGTCGCCAGCCACCACTGTTCAGGATCCTGCTCCGACCATAATGGATGAGGCCGAGAGACGGTGAGTTTCTCCGTGTGCGAAGCGACCACATCGCCCTGCTCGTTGAGCAGGATGGCCTTTACGCCTGATGTACCAAGATCTATCCCGATATACATAGGGTATCGTTCCTTAAAGAAAGGCCCGGTAGCGAATCGCTATCCGGGCTTACGGACGTACTCAGCAGTCCATTATTTGTCAAACAAATAATGGTTTACCAGATTTTCCAACTGTTCCTGATGGCCGCTCTGATGCACCGGTGCCAGGTTATGTTGTTCAGCGTACTGCGCAATTTCCGTCAGCGTCATCTGACCTTTCAGAATTTGCTGACCCAGCTCACCATTCCAACCGGCATAACGTTTTGCCACGCGCTGATCCAGGCCACCGTCTTCAATCATACGGGCCGCAATTTTCAGCGACAGCGCCATGGTATCCATCGCACCAATATGACCATAGAACAGATCGTATTTATCAGTACTCTGACGACGGACTTTGGCATCAAAGTTCAGGCCACCAGTGGTAAAACCGCCCGCTTTCAGGATTTCGTACATCACCAGCGCATTCTCTTCTACGCTGTTCGGGAATTGATCGGTATCCCAGCCCAGTTGTGCGTCGCCACGGTTCGCGTCGACGGAACCAAATAGCCCCAGAGCAATCGCCGTAGCGATTTCGTGGTGGAACGAATGGCCTGCCAGCGTGGCATGGTTGGCTTCAATATTCAGTTTGATCTCTTTTTCCAGACCGAACTGCTTCAGGAATCCGTAAACGGTCGCGGCATCGTAATCGTACTGGTGCTTGGTCGGTTCCTGCGGCTTCGGTTCGATCAGTAAGGTGCCCTGAAAACCTGTTTTGTGTTTATGCTCGACCACCAGTTGCATAAAGCGGCCAATCTGCTCACGTTCCTGACGCAGATCGGTATTCAGCAGTGTTTCATAACCTTCACGACCGCCCCACAGAACGTAGTTTTCGCCACCTAACTTATGCGTGGCATCCATAGCCGTAACCACCTGCGTGGCCGCCCAGCTGAAGACTTCCGGATCCGGGTTTGTTGCCGCACCCGCGCCGTAGCGTGGGTTGGTAAAGCAGTTTGCCGTTCCCCACAGCAGCTTCACGCCGCTCTGTTCCTGTTTTGCCGCCAGCACATCAACCATCTGCGCAAAGTTGTTTTTGTACTCTTTCAGTGACGCGCCTTCAGGCGAGACGTCAACATCATGGAAGCAGTAGTAAGGCACGTTCAGCTTGTGGAAGAACTCAAATGCCACATCCGCTTTGCGTTTCGCCAGCGCCAGTGCTTCACCCGGCTGCTGCCACGGACGATCGAAAGCGCCCATACCGAACATATCCGCGCCGTTCCAGCAGAAAGTGTGCCAGTAGCAGGCGGCAAAGCGCAGATGTTCTTCCATGCGCTTACCCAGCACAATTTCATCAGGGTTGTAATGGCGAAATGCGAGTGGGTTAGTGGATTTTGTACCTTCAAAACGAACGCGATCGAGTTGGTCAAAATAAGCCTGCATAATAAGCTCCATAATCAGGTAATACGGCAAGTAAACTGCGATACAGTCATACTGGAATTTCCTGATTTATTGCTCAATTACGTTATTTCACACCGCCATTAAGAGAATACCCAAATGTGCGCTGGCTCCCAAAAATGCACACTGAATAAGCAATTAAAAAAGCGATCTCGCTCGGCTCTTCATCAATAAACAAAAAACCGTAATACACAGATAAGAAATGACAATTGTCTTCCTGGTCGTGGTGTGTGAATTTTGCGTAGCGTTACGCAAATAAGAAATTTGTCACGCTTCATCAAGTAGTCGCACCTGCGGTTTTGGTAGTATCGACAGGCCACGTTAACCTTTCAGGATAGGCTCTTATGTTTGATAAACGACACCGCATCACTCTATTATTTAATGCTAATAAAGCCTATGACCGCCAGGTGGTAGAGGGCGTAGGTGAATATTTACAGGCATCACAATCCGAGTGGGATATATTCATTGAGGAAGATTTCCGTGCCCGTATTGATAATATCAAAGACTGGTTAGGCGACGGTGTTATTGCTGATTATGACGATGATGACATTGCGCAATTACTTGCCGATGTCGATGTTCCCATCATCGGCGTTGGGGGTTCCTACCATCTTGAAAGCGATTATCCACCCGTCCATTACATTGCGACCGATAACCATGCGCTGGTGGAAAGCGCTTTTCTGCATCTGAAAGAAAAAGGGGTCAACCGATTCGCATTTTATGGTCTGCCCTCTTCCAGCGGCAAGCGCTGGGCTGCCGAGCGTGAATATGCCTTTTGCCAGTTGGTCGCCAAAGAGAAGTACCGTGGCGTTGTCTATCAGGGGCTGGAAACCGCACCAGAAAACTGGCAACACGCGCAAAATCGACTGGCAGACTGGCTGCAAACTTTACCCCCGCAAACCGGTATTATCGCCGTGACTGATGCGCGTGCGCGGCATGTTCTGCAGGCCTGCGAGCATTTGCATATCCCGGTGCCGGAAAAACTGTGTGTTATTGGGATAGATAACGAAGAACTCACCCGCTACCTGTCCCGCGTCGCGCTGTCATCCGTTGCTCAGGGCGCACGACAGATGGGCTATCAGGCAGCAAAACTTCTGCACCGCTTACTGGCGAATGAAGAACTGCCGCTGCAACGCATTCTGGTGCCTCCGGTACGCGTCGTTAATCGTCGTTCAACCGACTATCGCTCACTGACCGATCCCGCTGTCATTCAGGCAATGCACTTTATCCGCAACCATGCCTGTAAAGGCATCAAAGTCGAGCAAGTGCTGGATGCTGTCGGGATTTCACGTTCGAATCTCGAGAAGCGCTTTAAAGACGAGGTCGGGGAGACCATCCACGCCGTGATTCATGCCGAAAAACTGGAAAAAGCGCGTAGCCTGTTGATCTCCACGACGCTCGCGATAAACGAAATATCACAAATGTGCGGCTACCCGTCGTTGCAGTATTTCTATTCCGTTTTCAAAAAAGAATACGACACGACGCCAAAAGAGTACCGTGACATGAACAGTGAGGTATTGCTGTAGGGGGAATTGGCCGGATGGCGGTTTCGCCTAATCCGGCCTACAGAGCGGCTCACAGGCCTGATAAGCGTCGCGCCATCAGGCCTGTGGAATTACATATGCGCGGCAATTAAACGCTGGTTATCCTGATACATGGCGAACAGATAGTTGTTGTAGCTCTGTCCTTTCGTGGAATAACCCTTCAACTTATGGATCATCGCGGTGGCGGTGACTTCCTGATCGGCCTTTCGCAGCTGCACGCGTGACTTACGGAAAGAAGAGTAAGCCGGATGCGTGTTCAGGTTAATGACATAGGCATTCACCGACTCTTTTACCGATTCAAACTGTGAGTAGCCTTTCACCTTACCGGGTGCATTGTTGCAGCGGCCTTTGACACATTTCATGCCAAACAGGTTGTTATTGCTACGCGCCAGTTTCGATGTGCCCCAACCGCTTTCAGCCGCAGCCATAGTCGCCACCATACTGGTAGGAATGATGTCTACGCGCTCAAGCAGCGTATTCCATGGAATTTTACGCGTGTTACCAGACCAGCTCACCTTGTAGCGTTTCGCGATATCTTTCATACGCGTACGCTCAGTTGGTGACCAGCGATTCTGGTACTGCTTTGAGATCAGCCAGTTACGGTCCGCCGTAATGGCAGCATTTTGACTGGTAATATAAGGCATAACCGTCCGGAGAAACGCTTTTTTCCTTGGTGTTCCGGAAGGGTATTTTCGCAAATCAGGAAGTGAACTACTCTTTGCACTATTGCGAGAATACTCTTGTTTACTGCTTACCTGTGTATTACTTGCCTTGATTACCTGGGGCTTATGATTCGTTGTCGCCGTGTGTGTCTTTGCCAGCACCTCACCCGAAAATGCAACGGTGAGTAACATAAGAATCATTGCCCCATATCGTCGAATGGGAGTCAATATCATTAGGTCTCCTGGTCGGATTTAAACATTCCAACACCTTATATTTTTCACAAAAATGAGAGATGAATCTCAAATCATATCAAAAATAGCCGTCAAGAGCACCCAAAGGAATAGTCCAATTCTGAAACTATGTCACGTACAAACCGTTCCGGGTGCGGTTAATTCGAAGAAAATGTGGAGGTTATCGCAAAACCAGGTCGTTTTTTGCGCGCGATCGCTCACCCTCATCTCTCATCCGGGCAGAATCGACGCTAAGGATGAGTTTCCGCTCTGATTTCACTGGCAAACTGGCGTAAATCGCAGCATCAAGGACAGCATTATGAAACTTGTCGCCGTTGCGCTGGTATTACTGCCCGGCATTGCCATCGCCTCATCATGGACTTCTCAGGAATTTCCTACCTTCGAAGCGGAAGGTACGGGTAAATTCGTCAGCCATGCAGCGTTGACGAAGGGTACTCGCCCTTTGACCCTGAATTTTGACCAACAGTGCTGGCAGCCTACAAATGCCATTAAACTCAATCAGATGCTGTCGCTAAAACCCTGTGAAGGCACACCGCCACAGTGGCGTTTATTTAAAGACGGCGATTACACATTGGAAGTCGATACCCGCTCCGGTACACCGACGCTAATGCTGTCAGTAAAAAACGAGGCTGATCCCGTCACCGCCCAAATCCGCCAGTGCCCAAAATGGGATGGCTCGCCGCTGACGCTGGATGTGAGCCAGACATTCCCGGAAGGCGCCGTGGTACGCGATTACTATAGCCAGCAAACGGCAACGGTGAAAAACGGGTCGATTACCTTACAGCCCGCCGCAACCAGTAACGGGCTGTTGCTGCTGGAACGGGCAGAAACCGATGCCCCTGCCGCCTTCGACTGGCATAACGCCACGGTATATTTCGTCCTGACGGACCGCTTTGAAAACGGCGATCCGACTAATGATCACAGCTATGGACGTCGCAATGACGGTATGCAGGAAATTGGTACCTTTCACGGAGGAGATTTACGCGGGCTGACCAACAAACTCGACTACCTGCAACAATTGGGCGTCAACGCCTTGTGGATCAGCGCGCCGTTTGAACAAATCCACGGCTGGGTTGGCGGTGGTACTAAAGGCGATTTTCCCCACTACGCCTATCACGGTTACTACACCCAGGACTGGACCACGCTCGACGCCAATATGGGTAACGAGGCCGACCTGCGCGCGCTGGTTGATGGCGCGCATCAACGCGGCATCCGCATTCTGTTTGATGTGGTGATGAATCATACCGGCTACGCCACGTTGGCGGATATGCAGGAGTATCAGTTTGGGGCGTTGTACTTGTCAGGTGAGGAACTAAAAAAAACGCTCGGTGAACACTGGACGAACTGGAAACCCGTGTCCGGGCAGAGCTGGCACAGTTTTAATGATTACATCAACTTCAGCGATAAAGCCGGCTGGGAAAAATGGTGGGGGAAAAAGTGGATCCGTACCGATATTGGCGACTACGATAATCCTGGCTTTGATGACCTGACCATGTCGCTGGCGTTCCTGCCCGATCTGAAAACCGAATCCACCACACCTTCCGGGCTGCCAAACTTTTATCAGCACAAGCCGGATACGCACGCCAAAGCCATTGCCGGTTACACGCCCCGGGATTATCTGACGCACTGGCTCAGTCAGTGGGTCCGTGATTACGGGATTGACGGTTTTCGGGTCGATACCGCCAAACACGTCGAACTTGCTGCCTGGCAGCAGCTAAAAACACAGGCCAGCGCGGCGTTAGTCGAATGGAAGAAAGCCAACCCGGACAAAGCGCTGGATGATAAACCCTTCTGGATGACCGGCGAAGCCTGGGGTCACGGCGTAATGCAAAGCGATTATTACCGTCACGGCTTCGACGCGATGATCAATTTCGACTATCAGGAGCAGGCGGCAAGGGTCGTCGATTGTCTGGCAAATATGGATCTCACCTGGCAACAAATGGCGGAGAAACTGCAGGACTTCAACGTCCTGAGCTATCTCTCCTCGCACGATACGCGTTTGTTCCGCGAAGGTGGAGACAAAGCCGCCGAGTTGTTGTTGCTGGCACCTGGTGCGGTACAACTTTTTTACGGTGACGAGTCGGCACGACCTTTCGGCCCAACCGGTTCAGACCCGTTACAGGGTACACGCTCGCAGATGAACTGGCAGGATGTGACCGGGAAATCTGCCACCAGTGTCACGCACTGGCAGCGTATTAGCCAGTTCAGGGCTCGTCATCCCGCAATCGGAGCGGGTAAACAAACCACGCTGTCATTAAAACAGGGATACGGATTTATCCGCGAACACGGCGACGATAAAGTCATGGTCGTGTGGGCCGGTCAACCCTGAACCCAACAGGCTTCTCATGCCCAACGGCGCGGGAAGCCAGATTCAATATAAAAAACTATCCAGAAAAAAATCTGCAGCACAAAACATCAATTCAGCTCTGTAGGCCTGATTTGCACCCCGCCATAGGTAGCGCTATGGTTAGCCACTTTAATACTGAGTTCGACAGACCACCTGCTATGACATTCTCACTTTTTGGCGACAAATTTACCCGCCATTCAGGCATCACACGCCTGATGGAGGACCTCAACGACGGTTTACGCACCCCAGGCGCCATCATGCTCGGCGGCGGTAATCCGGCACAAATTCCAGAGATGCAAAATTACTTTCAATCTCTGCTGGCAGATATGCTGGAAAACGGCAAAGCCACTGATGCGCTTTGTAATTATGACGGTCCACAAGGTAAAACCGAGCTACTGTCTGAGTTGGCGAAACTACTACGTGAGAAGTTGGGTTGGGATATAGAGCCACAAAATATTGCACTGACAAATGGTAGTCAAAGCGCGTTTTTCTACTTATTCAATCTGTTCGCCGGACGCCGCGCTGACGGAACAACACAAAAAGTGTTATTCCCATTAGCCCCGGAATACATTGGCTATGCCGATTCCGGGCTGGAAGAAGATCTTTTCGTCTCCGCACGTCCGAACATCGAACTGTTACCGGAAGGTCAGTTTAAGTATCACGTTGATTTTGAACACCTGCACATCGGTGAAGAGACGGGCATGATCTGCGTGTCACGTCCGACCAACCCGACAGGCAACGTGATCACCGATGAAGAGCTGATGAAGCTGGACCGGCTGGCCAACCAGCATGGGATCCCGTTGGTGATTGATAATGCCTATGGCGTACCGTTCCCCGGCATCATCTTTAGCGAAGCACGCCCGTTGTGGAACCCTAACATTGTGCTGTGCATGAGCCTTTCGAAGCTGGGTCTGCCCGGTTCACGCTGCGGCATCATTATCGCCAATGAAAAAATCATCACCGCCATTACCAATATGAACGGCATCATCAGCCTTGCACCTGGCGGAATGGGCCCGGCAATCATGTGTGAAATGATTAAGCGTAACGACCTGCTACGTCTGTCCGAGACGGTGATCAAACCGTTTTATTACCAGCGCGTTCAGGAGACAATTGCGATCATTCGCCGCTATTTATCTGAAGATCGCTGCCTGATCCATAAACCAGAGGGCGCGATTTTCCTGTGGCTGTGGTTCAAAGATTTGCCCATCACGACTGAACTACTGTATCAGCGCCTGAAAGCGCGCGGCGTACTGATGGTTCCCGGAGATTACTTCTTCCCAGGGCTGGATAAACCCTGGCCGCATACGCATCAGTGCATGCGCATGAACTACGTGCCAGAGCCGGAGAAAATCGAAGCGGGAGTGAAAATTCTGGCTGAAGAGATCGAACGCGCCTGGCTGGAAGGCTGATGATAAACCCGACCCTACCACGGGTCGGGCTCATTTCACAGCGGCTGGGAACGTAGACGCTGTTTCTGGACGCTGACCGCATCTATACACTGCAACGCGCTGGTCGGGCAGGCTTCGACACACGCGGGTCCCGCCTCACGGTGCCAGCACAAATCGCATTTTATCGCCTGCACCCGCGACGAGCGGGCGACGACATTCATTGCCCCAAACGGGCAAGCCAGCATACAGCTTTTACAGCCAATACAACGCGCCTGTTCAACGAAGATATGCCCATGTTCACGACGAATAGCATACGTTGGGCACACGTTAGCGCAGGGAGCATCTTCGCATTGATGACAAGCGACCGCCGTCGTAAAAGCGTCATCTTTGATCACGCGGATCCGCGGAGTAAACGCAGTGGAAGAGACCGATGCGCAGTCCTGGTTTTGCTGATGCGCGACGACACAGGCCACCTCGCAGGTGCGACACCCAATACATTTTGCCGCATCCGCCATAATAAACGCGTTCATTGCCCCCCTCCCTCTGCGTGAAAACCACAGAGTGCCAGAGAGGTTGCCCCTGTCGCTTTGATCGGACAGGGGAAATGGTTAAATTTTGTCAGGTGACTGAACGACGCCAGGCATACGCCTAATCGCGAACGCTAAAACCCAGCTCATTGGAAATGGCCTGCGCGGTTTCCCGCAGCGGCTTGAGTAAATTCTTTTCTCCGACCTGCTTCAGGCGCGAGGTAGAGAGTGAAATCGATACCGAGTACGGCACCCGCCCATGAATATCAAACACCGGCACGGCAATGCAGGAAACGCCCAGCTCGTTCTCTTCCCGATCCATTGCCATGCTGCTTTCGCGGATCTGCGCCAGCTCATCGTACATGGCCGGTAAACCAGTAATCGTATTGCGGGTCAGCGGCTGAATCAGATCCTGATGGCTCTGCCAGTAAGATTCCACATAGTCCGGATGACCAAATGCCATATAAATTTTGCCCATCGCCGAGCAATACAGCGGCATATGCTGACCGATATAAGCGCGGGTACGCAGCATGCCCGTCGTCGGCTCCAGCTTATAAATCAAAATCGCATGGTCGTCTTCACGACTGGAGAAGTTGATAGTTTCACCGGTGGCGATATTCAGCGCTTCAAGGTGCGGCGCAGCAACATGGATGATGTTCAGTGACGACAACGCCTTCTGACCCACGGCAATAAATTTGGTGGTCAGGCGATAACTCCCTGCCGCTGGCGCGGGGGTGACATACCCACAGGATTGCAGCCCTTGCAGCAGTCGATGCACGGTACTTTTGTTCAGCCCTGCCAGTTCAGACAAATGCGCCAACGGGCAACCATTCGGATAGTTGCTCAAAATCTCAATCAACATCAAACCACGGAACAGGCTCTGACTTCCGGCTGGCCTCTCTTTGTCTTGCGTCATCTCACTCTCTTTTGTGCCCATCATTTCCGCTCCCCTTTTCGTCGCGCTCTGATGGTAGCGCAAAGTGTGTTTCAGTTCACGATCTGAACCGAAAAAATACAACCATTTGATTTTAATGATTTTAAAAAACATGGCACCCCGTTGATCTGTCAAAACTTGATCGCTATATTTGAAATCAGATTTCGCATAGTGAAATTTAGAGATAAAAAAGCGATCAAATTTAAACAAGGAAACAGGAATGAAAGTCACTTTTGAGCAGTTGAAAGAAGCGTTCAATCGGGTACTGCTGGCACGCGGTATCGCCGCTGAAACCGCCGATGCCTGTGCCGAAATGTTTGCCCGTACCACCGAGTCCGGTGTGTATTCGCACGGCGTCAACCGTTTTCCCCGTTTCATTCAGCAACTGGATAACGGTGACATCATTCCTGAGGCCAAACCGCAGCGCATTACCAGCCTGGGGGCAATTGAGCAGTGGGATGCCCAACGTTCGATCGGCAATTTGACGGCGAAAAAGATGATGGATCGTGCCATTGAACTGGCCTCCGATCACGGTATTGGCCTGGTCGCGCTGCGTAACGCCAACCACTGGATGCGCGGCGGCAGCTATGGCTGGCAGGCGGCGGAGAAAGGCTACATCGGTATCTGCTGGACCAACTCCATTGCCGTGATGCCTGCATGGGGTTCTAAAGAGTGCTGCATCGGTACTAACCCGCTGATTGTTGCCATCCCCTCCACGCCGATCACCATGGTCGATATGTCGATGTCGATGTTCTCCTACGGCATGCTGGAAGTTAACCGTCTGGCGGGCCGTGAACTGCCGGTGGACGGCGGGTTCGACGATAAAGGTAATCTCACCAGAGAACCTGGCGTTATCGAGAAAAATCGCCGTATCTTGCCAATGGGTTACTGGAAAGGTTCAGGTCTGTCGATTGTGCTGGATATGATCGCCACCCTGCTTTCAGACGGTTCTTCCGTGGCTGAGGTCACCCAGGACAACAGCGATGAATATGGCGTTTCACAGATTTTCATCGCCATTGAAGTAGACAAGTTGATCGACGGCGCCACCCGCGACGCCAAACTGCAGCGCATTATGGATTTCATCACCGCCGCTGAACGCGCAGATGAAAACACGCCTGTCCGCCTGCCGGGCCACGAGTTTACCAAGCTGCTGGAAGAAAACCGCCGCAACGGTATCACCGTTGATGACAGCGTCTGGGCCAAAATTCAGGCGTTGTAAGGAGTCAGAGTATGATCTTTGGACATATCGCTCAGCCTAACCCGTGTCGTTTACCCGCGGCGATTGAAAGGGCGCTCGACTTTCTGCGTAGCACAGACTTCCGCAAACTGGAACCGGGCGTGGTGGAAATCGACGGTAAAAATATCTTCGCGCAGATTATCGATTTAACCACGCGTGATGTTGCCGAAAATCGCCCGGAAGTGCATCGCCGCTACCTGGATATTCAGTTTCTGGCCTGGGGTGAAGAAAAAATCGGTATCGCGATTGATACCGGGAATAACCCAATCAGCGAATCGTTATTAGAACAGCGCGATATTATTTTTTATCACGCCAGCGAACATGAATCATTCATCGAAATGGTTCCGGGAAGCTACGCCATATTTTTCCCGCAGGATGTTCACCGCCCTGCATGTCATAAAACTGTCGCCACGGCGATCCGCAAAATAGTTGTGAAGGTTGCTATTTCAGTTTTATAAAAGGAGCACAACATGAGCGTTAATAATGCCGGTTATATTATCGGTGCGTACCCCTGTGCACCCTCATTTCACCAAAAGAGTGAAGAGGAAGAGAAGGAATTCTGGCGGCTGCTCGCCGATACCCCGGATATTCGCGGTCTGGAGCAGCCCTGCCTTGAACATCTTCACCCGTTAGGCGACGAATGGTTATTGCGTCATACGCCGGGCGACTGGCAAATCGTGGTCACCGCCATTATGGAAACCATGCGCCGTCGCGGCGCAAACAGCGCTTTTGGTCTGGCTTCCAGCGACGAAGAACAACGTACAGCCTGCGTAGCGTATTACCGTCATCTGCAGCAGAAAATCAACCATATCAATGCAATCCACGCCGGAAAAGTGATTGCGCTGGAGTTGCATGCCGCACCCAATGCCAGCAATCCAAATGTTGCGCAGGCCACCGACGCGTTTGCCCGTTCGCTGAAAGAGATTACCTCCTGGGACTGGTCCTGCGATCTGGTGCTGGAACATTGCGATGCCATGACCGGCATTGCGCCGCGCAAAGGCTTTCTGCCGTTAGACAATGTGCTGGAGGTCATTGCCGGGTATGACATCAGCGTGTGCATTAACTGGGCGCGATCGGCCATTGAAGGACAGAACCCCGCTCTGGCGCTGACCCACACACAGCAGGCCAAACGGGCTGGAAAACTGGGCGCGTTGATGTTCTCCGGCACCACAATAACGGGAGACTACGGCGAGTGGCAGGACTTACATGCCCCATTTGCCCCGTTCTGCCCACAAAGCCTGATGACCACCGACCATGCCCGCGAATTATTCGCCTGCGCAGAAGCCGAACCATTGCAATTTGCCGGTATAAAATTGCTGGAAATAAACGCCAATGCAGATGTGAACCATCGCGTAGCAATATTGCGCGACGGTATCGCCGCATTAAATAAAGCAAAACTATAAAAATAAAATACTACTCTACGAGAATATTAATATGAACATGACCTCTCGCCCTACACTCAAAGATATACCCCGTCAGCGCTGGCTGCGGATTATTCCACCTATTCTCATCGCCTGTATTATTTCTTATATGGACCGCGTCAATATCGCTTTCGCGATGCCGGGCGGAATGGATGAGGAATTAGGTATTTCCGCCACCATGGCAGGACTGGCGGGCGGTATTTTCTTTATCGGTTATCTGTTTTTACAGGTTCCCGGTGGAAAAATTGCCGTTCACGGCAGCGGCAAGAAATTTATCGGCTGGTCGCTGGTTGCCTGGGCGGTGATTTCCGTCCTCACGGGGTTAATCACTAATCAGTACCAACTGCTGGTTCTGCGCTTTTTACTCGGCGTTGCCGAAGGCGGCATGTTGCCGGTGGTGCTGACGATGATCAGTAACTGGTTCCCCGACGCCGAGCGTGGTCGCGCCAATGCGATCGTGATTATGTTTGTGCCGATTGCCGGGATCATTACCGCCCCGCTCTCAGGCTGGATAATCACCGTTCTCGACTGGCGCTGGCTGTTCATTATTGAAGGTTTGCTTTCCGTCGTTGTACTGGTGTTGTGGGCCTATACCGTTTACGACCGTCCACAGGAGGCGCGCTGGATCTCTGAGGCCGAGAAAAATTATCTGGTCGAAACGCTGGCCGCCGAACAAAAAGCCATTGCCGGAACCGAAGTCAAAAATGCCTCTCTGGGCGCGGTGCTTTCCGATAAAACCATGTGGCAGCTCATCGCGCTGAACTTCTTCTATCAGACCGGGATTTACGGTTACACCCTGTGGCTGCCGACCATCCTCAAAGAGTTGACGCACAGCAGCATGGGACAGGTCGGTATGCTCGCCATTCTGCCGTACGTCGGGGCCATTGCCGGGATGTTCCTGTTCTCTTCTCTTTCTGACCGCACCGGCAAACGCAAGCTGTTCGTCTGCCTGCCATTGATTGGCTTTGCCCTGTGCATGTTCCTCTCCGTGGCGCTGAAAAATAACGTCTGGCTGGCTTATGCCGCGCTGGTCGGCTGCGGCTTCTTCCTGCAATCGGCAGCGGGCGTGTTCTGGACCATTCCGGCACGTTTATTCAGTGCGGAAATGGCCGGTGGCGCACGCGGGGTCATCAACGCGCTGGGTAACCTCGGTGGCTTCTGCGGTCCTTACGCGGTCGGCGTACTCATCACCCTGTATAGCAAAGATGCGGGAGTTTACTGCCTGGCTATCTCACTGGCTCTGGCCGCGCTGATGGCGCTGCTGCTGCCAGCCAAATGCGACGCCGGTGCCGCTCCGCTAAAGACACTGAATCCACATAAACGTACAGCGTAAAACAATGCCCGGTGGCGCTTCGCTTACCGGGCCTACAAGCTGCAACCGTCATAGGCCGGATAAGCGCAGCGCCATCCGGCAAAAATGAGATAACAAGATGAGTGAGAAAGAGACCTTCTGGCTGGGCATTGATTGTGGTGGTACGTATCTGAAAGCCGGGTTGTATGACGCCAAAGGTCATGAGCATGGTATTAACCGGCAATCGTTGCAGACCGCATCGCCATTGCCCGGTTACGCCGAACGCGATATGCACCAGCTGTGGCAACAGTGTGTAGCCACGATCGCCGGGCTGTTAGCACGCACCGGCGTCTGCGGCGATCAAATCAAAGGTGTCGGTATTTCCGCTCAGGGCAAAGGCCTGTTCCTTCTCGATAAGCAGGATAAACCGCTGGGCAATGCCATCCTCTCTTCCGACCGCCGGGCGATGGAAATCGTCCAGCGCTGGCAGCAGGATGGAATTCCCGAGCAGCTCTACCCGGTCACCCGCCAGACGTTATGGACCGGGCACCCGGCATCATTGCTGCGCTGGGTGAAAGAGAATCAACCCCAACGTTACGCGCAAATTGGCTGCATCATGATGGGCCATGACTATCTGCGCTGGTGCTTAACCGGCGTCAAAGGCTGCGAAGAAAGCAATATCTCCGAGTCGAACCTCTACAACATGACTTCGGGTCAGTACGACTCGCGCCTGACCCAGTGGCTGGGCATCAGTGAGATCGACAATGCGCTGCCGCCGATTGTCGGCTCAGCAGAAATATGCGGGGAAATCACCGCTCAGACAGCCGCCATAACCGGTCTGGCGGCGGGCACGCCCGTCGTCGGCGGACTGTTTGATGTGGTTTCCACCGCACTCTGCGCCGGTATCGAAGATGAATACACCCTCAACGCGGTGATGGGTACCTGGGCCGTCACCAGCGGGATCGCTCACGGCCTGCGCGACCACGAGGCCCATCCCTATGTCTATGGGCGCTATGTCAACGACGGGCAGTACATTGTTCACGAAGCCAGTCCGACCTCTTCCGGCAATCTGGAATGGTTTACCGCCCAGTGGGGCGAACTCTCTTTTGCTGAGATCAATCAGGCCGTTGCCAGCTTACCGAAAGCCGGTAGCGAGCTTTTCTTCCTGCCCTTTTTGTACGGCAGCAACGCCGGGCTGGAGATGACCAGCGGCTTTTATGGCATGCAGGCGATACACACTCGCGCCCACTTATTGCAGGCTATCTACGAAGGCGTGGTTTTCAGCCACATGACCCACCTCAACCGCATGCGCGAACGCTTTACGAAGGCACATACCCTGCGCGTCACCGGCGGCCCGGCGCACTCCGACATCTGGATGCAGATGCTGGCAGACGTCAGCGGTTTACGTATCGAATTGCCGCAGATTGAAGAGACCGGTTGCTTTGGCGCTGCGCTCGCCGCCCGCGTCGGCACCGGCGTTTATTCCAACTTCAGCGACGCCCAGCGCAGCCTACAGCACCCGGTGCGCACGCTATTGCCGGACACCGCCGCGCAGGCGAGCTACCAGCGTAAATACCGCCAATATCTGGATTTAATTACCGCACTACAGGGCTACCACGCCCGCATTAAGGAGCACGAATGATGAGTCGACCATTACTACAACTGGCGCTCGACCACACCAGCCTTGAAGCCGCACAACGCGACGTCGCTCTGCTACACGAAAGCGTCGATATCGTTGAGGCGGGGACGATTCTCTGCTTAACCGAAGGGCTGCGCGCCGTGAAAGCCCTGCGCGCTCAGTGCCCGAATAAAATCATCGTCGCCGACTGGAAAGTGGCCGATGCGGGCGAAACCCTCGCGCAGCAAGCCTTTGGCGCAGGTGCCAACTGGATGACCATCATCTGCGCTGCGCCGCTGGCGACGGTAGAGAAAGGTCATGGCATCGCGCAGTCCTGCGGCGGCGAAATTCAGATGGAGCTGTTCGGTAACTGGACGCTGGATGATGCCCGCGACTGGTATCGCGTTGGCGTTCGCCAGGCGATTTACCATCGCGGGCGCGATGCTCAGGCCAGCGGACAACAGTGGGGAGAAGCGGATCTGGCGCGCATGAAGGCGCTTTCCGATATCGGCCTGGAACTGTCGATTACCGGTGGGATCACCCCCGCCGATCTGCCGTTGTTCCGCGATATTAACGTCAAAGCTTTTATTGCCGGGCGCGCGCTGGCGGGAGCGCAAAACCCAGCGCAAGTTGCTGGTGAGTTTCATGCGCAAATCGACGCTATCTGGGGAACACAGCATGCGTAATCATCCATTAGGTATCTATGAGAAAGCACTCGCCAAAGACCTCAGCTGGCCAGAACGGCTGGTGCTGGCAAAAAGCTGCGGTTTTGATTTTGTCGAAATGTCGGTGGATGAAACCGATGAGCGCCTGTCACGTCTCGACTGGAGCGCAACACAGCGCGCATCGTTAGTCAGCGCGATACTGGAAACAGGCGTGGCGATCCCGTCAATGTGCCTGTCAGCCCACCGTCGTTTTCCCTTTGGCAGCCGCGATAAAACCGTGCGTGAGCGGGCGCGAGAAATAATGAGCAAAGCCATTCGCCTGGCGCGCGATTTAGGTATTCGCACCATTCAACTCGCAGGTTACGACGTCTATTACGAAGAACATGACGCAGGCACGCAGCAGCGCTTTGCCGAAGGACTGGCATGGGCAGTGGAGCAGGCCGCCGCCGCGCAGGTGATGCTGGCGGTAGAAATCATGGATACCGCGTTTATGAACTCGATCAGCAAGTGGAAAAAGTGGGACCAGATGTTGTCCTCGCCGTGGTTCACCGTCTATCCGGACGTCGGTAACCTCAGCGCCTGGGGGAATGACGTCACGGCCGAATTGACGCTGGGTATTGACCGCATCGCTGCTATCCACCTGAAAGACACGTTGCCGGTAACCGAAACCCATCCGGGCCAGTTTCGCGATGTGCCGTTTGGCGAAGGGTGCGTGGACTTTGTTGGCATCTTCAAAACGCTGCATCAGCTGAACTATCGCGGGTCGTTTCTGATTGAAATGTGGACTGAAAAAGCGAAAGAGCCGGTACTGGAAATTATCCAGGCACGGCGCTGGATAGAAGCACGCATGCAGGAAGGAGGATTTCCATGTTAGAACAACTGAGAGCCGAGGTGCTGGCGGCCAACCTGGCGCTCCCGGCACATGGTTTAGTGACCTTTACCTGGGGCAACGTCAGCGCAGTGGATGAAACACGTAAACTGATGGTGATTAAGCCATCCGGCGTGGAATATGAGGTGATGACTGCCGACGATATGGTGGTGGTGGATATTGCCAGCGGCAACGTGGTGGAAGGCAGTAAAAAACCGTCGTCCGACACGCCAACCCATCTGGCGCTGTACCGTCGTTATCCACAGATCGGCGGGATCGTCCATACCCATTCTCGCCACGCGACGATCTGGTCGCAGGCGGGTCTGGATCTCCCGGCATGGGGCACCACCCATGCCGATTATTTCTATGGTTCTATTCCATGTACGCGTCTGATGACCACTGAAGAGATCAACGGCGAATATGAATATCAAACCGGAGAGGTGATCATTCAGACCTTCGAGCAGCGCGATCTCAATCCACTGCAGGTTCCGGCGGTATTGGTGCACTCCCACGGACCGTTCGCCTGGGGTAAAAACGCGGCAGACGCGGTGCATAACGCCGTGGTGCTCGAAGAGTGCGCCTACATGGGGCTGTTCTCTCGCCAGTTGGCCCCGCAGTTGCCGGATATGCAGTCTGAGCTGCTGGATAAACATTATCTGCGCAAACACGGGGCGAATGCGTATTACGGGCAATAACGGGTCAGGCGCTATTGATATGTTCTTTGCAATAGCGCCGTTTCCACGCCGCGGGCGTCAGGCTGGTGTGTTTGCGGAAGATTTTGCGAAACTAGCCCACGTCATTAAACCCACATTTCATCGCCACTTCGGTAAGCGACAACAAATCACTGATCAACAGTTTTTCTGCCGCTCTCACCCGCTGGCGATGCAACGCTTCGATTAACGTCAGCCGGAAAGCGCCACGAAAAACACGCTGTAAATCAAAATGTACGTGGGTAATAGCATGGAAGTTCCCGTTGAGAACAGGACGCGCAAATTACGCATTAGCGGCGATTATCCGTGGCATGAGCAGGTAAAAATCACCATCGACTCAGCCGAGCCTGGCAGGAAGGCGTGAAGCAAAGTAGCGCCGACGCTTCGCGCTTTATCTGGCCTGGCGTACTGAAAAGATTGCCCTCCTCCCTGAGGACAAACGGGTGAGAATCAGAAACGCCAGCTCACCCCTGACAGGAAAGTGAAGCTGTCGTCGCGATCGACCATCGGGCTATTTTTAATATCATCCGGTAGCACGCTATAGTTGGCGCTGGCCAGCAACGTCAGGTTAGCGGTTAACGGATATTTCGCGGTCAGCGCAACATAGGGTGTCCAGCTGTCCCCTGGGGAATAACTTGATAACCCGCTACGGCGGGATTCATTGCCAGAGATGCCGTAATAATATTCGTTAAAGTTTTCGTCATAGTAGAGCACGCCAACCGCCGGGGTTAACATCAGTTTGCCCATCGGCATTTGACGGAACAGAGACATTTCTCCAACCCAGCCGTTGCTGTTATCCAGAACATCTGCAGCTGCGGATACTTTTAAGCTGCCCCATTGTTCATGATGATACCAGGCAGCGCCGACCATTGCGGTACTGTCACGCTTATCGAGCTGTTTCATCGCATGATCGTCGTTATCGGCAGGGTCAAATTGAAGCGGCATCCAGGACGCAGTTACGCTAAATTCATTGCTTTTACTTTTTGACAATATATACCCTAAGGTTGTTTGTCTAAAATAAAAAGATTCACTTTCATAACTGACCAGCGGTGCGGCATGAACATTATCATTATATCCGCGATAAGGTGATTCGTTATATACAGCCCCAGCGCCAAGAGAAAATTCTGCGGCTGATGCACTCGCCATAAAAGAAAAAGCAATTAGCGCCACAACATTGCGTTTAGTTAACATGCCAACTTTCCATTTTAAAATAAGCTACAAAGCGCGTGCATAATAATGCTTACAATTTCATCGATGCAACATTCATATTTATATAGTAATATATAAAATCATATATATATTGGGCTTTGCGATGAATAAATTACAACTCAAACACCGGGAATTGAAGATTATCTCGGTAATCGCTGCCAGTGAAAACATCAGCCACGCAGCGACTATCCTCGGCATTGCGCAAGCCAACGTCAGTAAATATCTTGCTGACTTTGAATCAAAAGTAGGGTTAAAGGTTTTCGACAGAACCACCCGACAACTCACCCTTACTCCGTTTGGCACGGCACTGCTTCCCTATATCAATGACATGCTGGACAGGAACAACCAACTTAATAATTTCATAGCTGATTATAAGCATGAAAAACGTGGTCGTGTCACGGTATATGCTCCAACGGGCATCATTGCTTATTTATCGCAACATGTGATCGCAAAAATTCAGGATATCGGCGATATTAGTCTCTCGCTAAAAACATCTAATCTGGAACGTAAAGCCTTTTATGAAGGAGTCGAATTTCCTGATGACTGTGATGTTTTAATTACCTATGCACATCCAAAAGATGAATCTTTGGTCGCCAGTTTTATTACCAAATATGTGGTTACCGCTTTCGCCAGTAATCAATACCTGGCCCAACATCCCATCAGCACTCCTGAAGAACTTGAGCATCACTCCTGTATTCTGATTGATTCCATGATGATTGATGATGCCAACATTTGGCGATTCTCTTCCTCCGATGGCAAACAAATGCATGACTATCGCGTAACGGGTAATTATGTTTGCGACAATACGCAATCTGCGCTGTCGTTGGCGCGAAACCATCTGGGCATTGTGTTTGCGCCAAATGAAAGTGTAAAAGCCGATATCCAATCTGGGCTGCTGAAGCCGTGCTTTTCTGAACAGCATGAATGGTGGCTGGATCTGGTGGCTATTTTCCGCAAACGTGAATATCAGCCCTGGCGAGTGCAGTACATACTGGATGAAATGTTAAATGAGATTCGCCAGCAGCTTACTCAGGCGCGATATCTGCAGCCTGAGTAAACGAGACCTGGGGATATTTAGTGGTCAAGATACAGATAATGTACCCAACTGGTCATTCGCAACAAGACTTTGCGCATGACGGACACATGTTCGAAGTGGTCTGAATAAACGGCGACCTGCGCGTAAATCCCATCAGGTAACGCGCTAACCTCCGCATTATCATTCAGCTCAATCGTGGCGATCACCCCTTCCGAACCGGGCGTGGAATTTAAAGATTGCAGCGCCCCATTAGACTGGTATGTACCACCCGGCACAGCCGGACTAATCGCAGCCAGTTTACCGCGAAATACCTTACCCGGCAGCGCGTTAAATACCACTTCAGCTTCATCGCCAGGTTCCAGACGCAGCAGCGAGTTTTGACGGAACTGGGCGATAATTTGCCGTTTTTGATCCGGGATAAACACCATCACCGGACGCATAGGCAGCGCGGCGGCATAGGTTCCCGGGCGCATCAGCACCTGCGTAACATAGCCATCGCTGGGCGCGCGAACCACGGTCTGGTCCAGGTTGAACTCCGCTTCGGCTAACTGCGCTTTCAGACTGGCAATTTGCGAATTCTCGCCCAGTATCAGGCTGTCTAACTGGCTCTGTATTTGCTGCTGCTCCGCGACAGAGGATTTCACCGATGCTTCCTGCGCCAGATAGTTTTGCCGCGCCGCATCGATATCGTGTTCAGAAAAAGGATTCACCTTCGCCTGACTCCCCTGCGCATAACGCTGGTAATCTTTCGCCAGCTTGTCACGGGTAGCCTTTGCCCGCTGCGTGTTAGCTTTCATTTCGTCCAGCCGCGCCACCAGCGCCTGCTCTTTGTGTTGTGCGGTGACAATATCGGCTTTCAGGCGATCAACCCGCGCCTGATAACGCCCCGGATTAAGTTTAAACAGCACCTCGCCTTTGTTGATCAGCGTATTCTTCTTATCCGTCACTTCCGTCACGACCCCCGTCACCTGCGGTACTACGGGAATAGAAATGACCGCCTTTTGCGCCTTAAAGGTATACGGATGGTTATAATTCATCAGTAATATCAGTCCGCACACAATAAATATACCGCCCAATGCTGCTGTCGGTACTGTCCATTTGTTGACAGGTATTTTAAAAATTTTAAATATTGACCATGCACACGCCACATAGGTCAAAACGATCAGTAAATCCATCAATATTACTCCGCCGGATAGGTCTTAACCTCACCCAGTTTCTTTTCCAGATCGGCTACCCGTTCCTGCAGTTGAATAAGAGAAGAGTCCGCACTCTGCATACCCCAGCCGCGCTCCGGGCGATACAGTGTTGCCCAGATCCACAAAAAGGGCCAAATAACATGTAAGGTAAACAAACTCACCCAACCCGCGACATGTATTGCGTCGGCATGAGGATGATTACGTTTTTTTGCAATCAGATAGGGAATATCATGCAGAATAATAACCCCATAAAAAATGACCAGGAATACAAAAACAAGCACTCCTAATGCAAAATAATCAAGAAACATATTTGCCTCAGAGATTGAAATAACAAATAAGAACTCTATTTAGATTAACAAATAGATTGAATGATAGTAGATGAGTATGTATATGGAATGCAATTATCTTATTTATATAACGACATATGGGTTTATATATAACTGCAGAATAAAGATATGCCCGGCGCAAAACCGGGCAATAAGTGACGAGAAATTAAAACAGTCCCAGAGGTTTATCCGAGTAGCTCACCAGCAGGCACTTGGTTTGCTGATAATGCTCAAGCATCATCTTATGCGTCTCGCGTCCGATGCCCGATTGCTTATAGCCGCCGAACGCCGCATGTGCCGGGTAAGCATGGTAGCAGTTGGTCCATACACGCCCCGCCTGAATCCCACGGCCCATCTTGTACGCCAAATTACCGTTACGGCTCCAGACGCCAGCGCCTAGTCCATATTGAGTGTCATTGGCGATTTCCAGCGCCTCTTCCATGGTTTTGAAGGTCGTGACGGCCAGCACCGGGCCGAAGATCTCTTCCTGGAAAACCCGCATGTTGTTCTTGCCAAACAGAATGGTCGGCTCAAGGTAATAACCCTCTTTTAACTCGCCATCCAGCTGCTTGCGCCGCCCGCCGGTGAGAACATCCGCTCCTTCTTTCTTACCGATATCAATGTAATTCAGAATGGTTTCCAGTTGACCATGCGACACCTGCGCTCCCATCTGCGTTACGCTATCGAGCGGGTTACCGCTGCGGATACTCTCCACGCGGCGAATGGCTCGCTCCATAAAACGTTCGTAAATGGACTCCTGCACCAGCGCACGGCTCGGGCAGGTACAGACTTCACCCTGGTTGAAGGCAAACAACGCAAAGCCTTCCAGCGCTTTATCAAAGAACGCATCTTCTTCATCCATAACGTCGGCAAAGAAGATATTTGGCGACTTGCCGCCGAGCTCCAGCGTGACAGGAATAATATTCTGCGTAGCGTACTGCATGATCTGCTGGCCGACTTCCGTTGAGCCGGTAAACGCCACTTTCGCAATACGTTTTGACGTCGCCAGATACTCACCGATCTCCCCACCCGCGCCGTTTACCACGTTCACCACGCCAGGCGGGAGCAGATCGCCGATGACTTCCATCAGCAACAGTACGGACAGCGGCGTCAGGCGCGCAGGTTTAAGCACCACGCAGTTACCCGCCGCCAGCGCGGGTGCCATCTTCCAGCTGGCCATCAGCAGCGGGAAGTTCCACGGGATAATTTGCCCTACCACGCCAAGAGGTTCATGGAAGTGATAAGCCACGGTTTCGCTATCAACCTCGCTGATTCCCCCTTCCTGCGCACGAATACAGGAGGCAAAATAGCGGAAATGGTCAATTGCCAGCGGCACATCTGCCGCGCTGGTTTCGCGGATGGGTTTACCGTTATCCCAGGTTTCTGCCGTCGCCAGCAGTTCCAGGTTTTGCTCCATACGGTCGGCGATTTTGAACAGAATCGCCGCCCTGTCCTGCACGGATGTCTGTGCCCACTTGTCTTTTACTTTGTGCGCGGCATCCAGTGCCAGATCGATATCCTTTTTGCCGGAAGAGGCCACTTCGCACAGTAATTGCCCGGTAACCGGCGTCAGGTTTTGGTAATACTCGCCGTCCACCGGGGCGACCCAGTCACCGCCGATAAAGTTATCGTATCGGGCTTTTAACTTCAGAGGGTAACCATACTCGCCGGGATAAATACGCGTTGAAGGGGGGTTGTTGGTCATGACCGTCTCCTTGCTGTAGGGGTACTACAAGGGTAGACGGGGCTGGCGAATTATTCGCCAGCCATTTACTGCTTTACGACAGGTATCACGAATTACATGGCAGCGCGATAAATCGCCATGATTTCTTCATGAGTCGCCTGAATCGGGTTAGTGAAACCGCAGGCATCTTTCAGGGCATTGGTCGCCAGTACGGCAATATCCTCGTCCTTCACGTTCAGCTCACGCAGACCGGCCGGAATATTCACTTTCTGCGCCAGCTCGCGGATCGCCGTGATGCAGGCTTCCGCCCCTTGCTCTGCGCTCAAACCCGCAACGTTCACGCCCATTGCCGCCGCGCAATCGCGCAGGCGGGCAGCAGCAACTTTACTATTAAATACCTGTACATGCGGCAGCAGTACGGCATTACATACGCCGTGCGGCAGATCGTAGAAGCCACCCAACTGGTGCGCCATGGCGTGTACGTAACCCAGAGAGGCGTTGTTAAAGGCCATGCCCGCGAGGAACTGCGCATAGGCCATGGCTTCGCGCGCCTGAGCATTGCTGCCCTCTTCAACGGCGACCGGCAGGTTTTGCGCAATCATGGTGACCGCTTTCAGCGCACACGCATCGGTAATCGGCGTGGCAGCAATCGACACGTAGGCTTCAATCGCGTGGGTCAACGCATCCATACCGGTTGCCGCCGTCAGCGACTTCGGCATGCCGACCATCAGCGAGGAGTCATTAACCGACAGCAGCGGCGTAACGTGCTTATCGACAATCGCCATTTTAATGTGGCGTACTTCATCAGTAATGATGCAGAAACGGGTCATCTCTGATGCCGTGCCCGCGGTGGTGTTAATGGCGATCATCGGCAACTGCGGTTTTGCAGAACGGTCTACGCCTTCGTAATCGCGAATATCGCCGCCGTTAGCCGCCACCAGCGCAATGCCTTTCGCACAATCGTGTGGGGAACCGCCGCCAAGGGAAATTACGCTATCACAGTCGTGTTCTTTCAACATTTGCAGACCTGCGGCAACGTTGCTGGTTGTCGGATTAGGATGCGTACCATCGTAAATTACGCTGAAAATATCACGTTCCTGCAGCGCTTTTTGAATTTCACTCGCCATACCTAATTTCGCCAGCATGGCATCCGTGACAATTAACGTACGACGAAAACCATATTCCGCCATTGTATTCATTGCGTCTTTTAATGAACCAGCGCCAATTACATTCACGGAAGGAATAAAAAATGTTGAAGCAGCCATTGTACGATCCTTAATTACTCAAAAGAGGCAGGAAGCATACGAGTGATAATCCCAACAAAATATGATCGTGGTTGTTATTTTAATAACATTAGAAATTAAAAAGCACATTAGGTTCATAATCTAATGTGCTTATTTCAATCAATATCTATTTTGTATTAATTCATTTATTTTCTGAATTAATTGTTTCATTACTTTTCGGGAAACAGTAATGCATCGCGTAATAAATGATCATTTCCCCGACGACGCGTAAAACCAATACGGTCAAAATATTCCAGAATCTGAATAGCCAATTTACGCCCAACGTTAAGCCTGTCGCGGAAATCGGCAGCGCAGGTCGATCCTCGCTCCTGATCCAGTTCGCGGATCATATTGGCAAAGGCCACAATCCGATCGTTACGGTAATAGCGATCTTTAACGATCGCGGTGATGATGCCTTGCTGCGCCGCTTGCCGTAACGCCATACGCATTATCTGCTCATCCGTACCGGTCTGTTTTGCCAGATCGCGTACCCACCATGGCTCATCGCCAAAAAGCGGTTCTGCTTTTTGCCAGATAGCCTGCTGCTCATCGCTAAAACCGGCCTTATGATCGGGCAAATGCAGCCAGCCATGATGACTATGGATGACGCCGCTCTCACGCATCTTTTCAATCAGCAGCAGAACCAGTGCTTCGTCTTCCATTGGCAAAGCCATCCGGCGCAGGCGTTCGCGCCCGGGCCCTGGCTCATCACGGTGCTGGTCGTGGTAAGTCGCCAGCGTATCAAGGATTTTGCGCTGCCAGAGAGCGGCAACGGTGGCATTCAACAGACTGTATCCCGCCTGAATAAAGCCATGCTGCTCAATCAACGGACGCATGCCGTTACCGTTGAGCTGACGCGCCCAGGCGAAGTCAGGAATATTCACCGCTCCGCGCGTCAGATGCAGCGCCAGGGCGTCGCCGTCATTTTGCGCCTTCTCCAGCGCCGCCAGCCATTGTAAATACTCCGGCTTACGCTTCCCGCGACGCGGCGGATTGAGCGTTACCACGCGCGCACCGGCCAGCGTCGTGCGAGCTGAAATATCACGCAGCACCAGACGGTCGTTATCGGCGAGCCACAGTGGTGTATCAAACACCAGCTCTGCCAGCGTCCCTTCGAGCAGGGAAATACGCCCGGTGACGTGGCTGGCCGCGTGGTGAATATGCAGCGGTTGCCACTGCATCAGCGGTGCAGCGTGTTCTAAAGAGACAATGACGCGTGAGAAGGCCTCCGGCGGCGCATCAGCAAGCAGCCAGTCACCGCGGTTAAGGTCTTCTTTTTGCGCATCACCGGCAATATTCAGGGCAATACGTTGTCCCGCCTGTGCGCGATCGGTGGCGTGATTTTGCGCATGCAGGCTACGTACGCGCATCGGTTTGTTGACGCCCGTGAGCCACAACGTATCACCGACATTCACTTCACCGCTGAGCGCCGTCCCGGTCACCACCAGTCCCGCGCCTTTGACCGTAAAAGCCCGGTCAATCGCAAGGCGAAAGCTGCGATCGCGGGCATGCTCACGCGACGTTAATTGCAGCAAATGTTCGCGCAGTTCTTCGATTCCACGGCCTTCACTGGCGGCCGTCACAAACAGAACCGCATCGGCGAAACCATAGTTCTCAAGCGTAGTGTGCACCTCAGCACGCACCGCGTTGATGCGAGCTTCATCCACGCGATCGGCTTTGGTGAGCGCCACGGTGATCTGCGGATTGCCCGTCAACTGCAGAATTTGCAAATGCTCACGCGTTTGCGCCATCACGCCGTCATCACACGCCACCACCAGCAGCGCGTGATCGATACCGCCGACACCCGCCAGCATGTTGGAAAGAAACTTTTCGTGTCCGGGAACATCGATAAATCCCAGTATCCGCCCGTCCGGCTGCGGCCAGTAGGCATAGCCGAGATCGATGGTCATGCCGCGCTTTTTTTCTTCCGGCAGACGGTCGGCGTTCACGCCGGTAATCGCCTGTAATAACGTTGTTTTTCCGTGGTCAACGTGTCCGGCGGTTGCAATAATCATTTCAGCATCATCTCCATAAACCGGGTCTCGTCTTCAAGGCAGCGCAGGTCCAGCCACATGCGGCCATCATAAATCCGGCCAATGATCGGCACGGGTAGCGCACGCCAGCGGGAGGCCAGGGCTTCGAGGCGGCTACCGCGCCCGTCATGGGGAGTAAACGTTAATGCCGCGCTGGGCAGCCTATCAACCGGTAGCGAGCCGCTGCCAATTTGCGACAGGCAAGGCATGACGTTCAGGGCGAATTCGTCGCCGTAATGCTCGGCAAGCCGTGCCTGTAAGTGTTGCGCCTGTTCGCGGATCGCCTCTGCCGTGCGGGTCAGCTGGCGTAACGTCGGCAACTTCTGCGCCAGCGCTTCCGGGTGAAGGTAGAGCCGCAGCGTCGCTTCCAGCGCAGCCAACGTCATTTTATCAGCCCGTAATGCGCGTTTCAGCGGGTGGCTCTGCAAACGCGCGATCATCTCTTTTTTACCGACGATAATCCCGGCCTGCGGCCCGCCCAGTAACTTATCCCCTGAGAAGCTCACCAGGCTGACGCCCGCGGCAATCAGCTGTTGCGGCATCGGTTCCTGCGGTAATCCATACTGGCTGAGATCGACCAGCGAGCCGCTGCCGAGATCCGCCACCACTGGCACATCCAACGCCTTGCCAATAGCAGCCAGCTCAACCTCATCCACCGAGCTGGTAAAGCCTTCAATGCTGTAATTACTGGTATGGACTTTCATCAGCAGACCAGTGTTTTCATTCACCGCCTGACGGTAATCTTTCGCATGGGTCCGGTTGGTAGTACCTACTTCACGCAGAACACATCCGGCCTGGCACATCACGTCCGGAATACGAAACGCGCCGCCAATTTCCACCAGCTCACCGCGTGAAACAACCACCTCTTTGCCATTAGCGGTTGCAGCCAGCATCAGCAGCACCGCTGCCGCATTGTTATTGACGATACAGGCATCCTCCGCCCCCGTCAGACGGCAGAGTAAATCCGCCAGCGCCCGATCCCGATGCCCACGTCCGGCATCATCCAGGCTGTATTCCAGCGTCACCGGCGTGCGCATTGCTTGCACCACCGCCTCGATCGCTTCTTCGGCCTGCGACGCGCGCCCAAGATTGGTATGCAGCACCGTTCCGGTCAGGTTAATCACCGGACGCAGCGCGCTTTGCGATTCTCGTTCCAGCCGGGCACTGGCTTCTTGCGCCCAGTCCTCACACCATGCCGGGAGCGCGTGCGTGTCGCGAATCGCTTCTCTGGCTTCGTCGAGCATATGACGCAGCAGGTCAACCACCCGGGTATGACCGTGAGACTCACGTAAGGCTGGGAAGGCGCTATCGCGCAATAAACGATCGATAGCGGGAAGCTGGCTGTAGAGTGAACGCATGTCGGTTGTCATGAAAGGGCCTGGCTGTTGGTGGCCCTCTCCACCGTGGAGAGGGCTATCGATATAGGAAGGATTGTACCGTGACTTTGCTCAGGCAGACATACATACACATCAAGCCTTAAGCCTTTGGCGGTTCCGTACGGGCAAAACTTTCACGTTGAAAGAGCGTTTCCACCAGTTTGACCAGACGCGGGCGGTCAACACACCAGCCGGGCGCGACCCGACGGAAATTGAGATAACCGACGGCGCAGGCAATCGCAATGGTAGCCAGGTTAACCGTATCCGTTTTCAGCGTACCGTCCGCCAGATAGCCTTCCAGCATATCCAGGCTACGGGTTATCTTCTCCCGCTGGCGTAACAGTTCAGTTTCTGACTGCTGCGCGGCGGGGCGAGCCTGCTCGCGCACCGAGACTAATCCCGCATCCATAATACCGTCGGCCAGCGCTTCCAGTTGACGAACTTTGAGTGCTGCCAACGGTTCACGCGGCAGCATGGCTGGCGCAATATCCAGCAGCTCTATGTATTCTGCGATGATTGGGGAGTCGTACCAGTACTCACCCTCATCAGTGACCAACGCGGGCACTTTTCCTAATGGATTGTAACGCGCCACGCCGCTATCCGCGTTATAGGGGAGTTCATTCACAAATTCGAAGATGATGCCCTTTTCCAGTAACAGAATAGAAATTTTACGCACAAAAGGGCTGGTATAGCTGCCAATGAGTTTCATGCCGGGTCCTTTTTGCCAACAAAAATATCAGTATGGCTCAGGTCACCATAAATGGCAGGTGATGACGGTCTCAATGATCCAAATAAAGGTAATGCATCCAACTGGTCATACGCAGCAGTACCTTACGCATCACCGACACGTGGGCAAAATGGTCGGAGTAAACCGCCACCTGGGCATAAATACCGTCCGGTAGCGCATCCACATCAGCATTGGGAGCCAGCTCAATTGTGGCCAGCACGCCATCGGTACCCGGCACCACCGTCAGAGACTGCAATGCTCCTTGAGCCTGATAAGAACCTCCCGGCACAACCGGCAGAATGCTGGTGAGCTTGCCGGGGAATACCTGGCCTGGCAGCGCGTTGAAGACAACTTCCGCTTCATCACCCGGTTTAAGACGCAGCAATGAGTTCTGGCGGAATTGCGCCACGATTTGCCGTTTTTGTTCCGGAATAAACACCATCACCGGGCGCAGAGGCAGCGCGGCGGCGTAGGTTCCGGGCCGAATAAGCACCTGCGTAACATAGCCGTTGCTGGGGGCGCGGACGATAGTCTGCTCAAGATTGTATTTGGCTTCAGCGAGCTGAGCGCGCAGGGAGGCAACCTGAGATTGCTCCCCGTTGACCATACTGTCTAACTGACTCTGAATCTGCGTCTGTTCGGCAACGGAACCTTTTACCAGCGCGTCCTGTGCCAGATAGTTCTGCCGCGCGTTGTCGATATCGCTTTCAGAGAAGGGATTAACCTTCGCCTGGCTGCCCTTCAAATAGCGTTGATAATCTTTATACAGACGATCGCGTTCCGCGGAAACGCGGGTAGTATTGGCGACAGCTTCAGAAAGTTGGGCTTTCAGATTGTCGATATTGTGCGTGGCGGTAACAAGATCGGCTTGCAGTCGGTCCACTCGCGCCTGATAACGCACAGGATCGAGTTTAAATAACACCTCGCCTTTTTTAATTAGCTGATTATTTTTATCTGTCACCTCACTCACAATTCCCGTGACCTGCGGGGTTACAGGAATTGAAATAACCGCCTTTTGCGCCGTAAAGGTATACGGATGGTTATAGTTCATTAATAAGATGAGTCCCGCCACAATAAACACCCCACCTAATGCGGCGGTGGCAAGCGTCCATTGGTTTACCGGAATACGGAATATTTTAAAGATGGCCCAGGCAAATGCCACGTAAGTCAGGACAATCAACAAATCCATGATCAAATCTCCGGAAAGGTGGAGTTATCGTCTTTTTTCTCCCCATCCAGTCTTTTTTCCAACTGGGTTATGCGCGTAGCCAGCGCGGCAATGTCAGGGTCAGGTTCCTTCCCGGTCGGCGTAATGTGTGACTGCATCCCCCAGCCTCGTTCTGGCTGATAGAGCGTGGCCCAGATCCACAGGAACGGCCAGATGACGTGCAGCGTAAATAAGCTCACCCAACCCGCAGTATGGATGGCATCGGCATGGGGATGGTTGCGCTTCTTAGCCATGTTATAGGGAATATCATGGATGGCGATGATTCCGTAAAACAGAACCAGAAAAACGAAGATCAGCACACCTAACGCGAAATAGTTTAGAAACATACCCGCCTCGTATTCACGCTAATCAGAGCTTTCAATTGCAGGCAGCCGAAAGGAGTCATGACTGGTAATTTGAACATAATTGCAGTTAGTCATTTCCGCCATACCACCAGGGTATAAATTTGCAGGTTAACGGCTCGCGGGGTAGCAACAAGAAATGGGGGATGAAACAGAATCCGCGCCAGATCACATCAGGAGAAATCCCGACAAATATTTATTGCGAAGTAGATCACAAATACTCAACAAACAGCCAAAGCAAAAACGTGAACAACTTCACATTTAAGTACCTTTTTCAGCCCACTCTCGCGTAATGATGTTTTTTTATACCGGGATTTTGTGATCAAAATCACATTAAGTAATACCGTAAACCCTATATTTACGTGATATTGATCACACTAAAAGTCATCGACTGGACAGTTGAACGATTCAGTGCCAGATTTCGCAGTATCTACAGGGTCCGGCTACCTCCTGCCGCTACATTAACAAACCTCGGGCTTTCAGCCTGCGCGATAGCAAACATAAGAAGGGGTGTTTTTATGTCATCCGATATTAAGATCAAGGTGCAAAGCTTTGGTCGATTCCTCAGCAACATGGTGATGCCAAATATCGGCGCGTTTATCGCGTGGGGTATTATCACCGCATTATTCATTCCGACAGGGTGGTTGCCAAACGAAACGCTGGCGAAGCTGGTCGGCCCAATGATCACCTATCTGCTGCCGCTGTTGATCGGTTATACCGGTGGTAAGCTGGTTGGCGGCGAGCGTGGCGGCGTGGTCGGTGCTATCACCACCATGGGCGTTATCGTCGGCGCCGATATGCCGATGTTCCTCGGCGCGATGATCGCAGGTCCGCTGGGCGGCTGGGCTATCAAACATTTCGACGGCTGGGTAGACGGTAAGATCAAGTCCGGTTTTGAGATGCTGGTGAATAACTTCTCCGCTGGCATCATCGGGATGATCCTCGCCATTCTGGCATTCCTTGGCATTGGCCCATTGGTTGAAGCACTTTCCAAAATCCTGGCGGCAGGCGTTAACTTCATGGTTGTCCATGACATGCTGCCGCTGGCGTCTATCTTCGTTGAACCGGCGAAAATCCTGTTCCTCAACAACGCCATCAACCACGGTATTTTCTCACCGCTGGGTATTCAGCAGTCCCATGAGATGGGCAAATCCATCTTCTTCCTGATTGAAGCTAACCCGGGTCCGGGTATGGGCGTCCTGCTGGCATACATGTTCTTCGGTCGCGGCAGCGCTAAACAGTCTGCAGGCGGCGCGGCTATCATCCACTTCCTGGGTGGTATCCACGAAATTTACTTCCCGTACGTGCTGATGAACCCGCGTCTGATCCTGGCCGTCATCCTCGGCGGTATGACTGGCGTATTTACCCTGACTATCCTGAACGGCGGCCTGGTTTCTCCGGCCTCTCCGGGTTCTATTCTGGCCGTACTGGCAATGACGCCGAAGGGTGCTTACTTCGCCAACATCGCGGCAATTTGTGCGGCAATGGCGGTCTCCTTTGTGGTCTCGGCCATTCTGCTGAAAACCAGCAAAGTGAAAGAAGAAGATGACATTGAAGCCGCAACCCGTCGTATGAACGACATGAAAGCGGAATCCAAAGGCGCATCTCCGCTGGCGGCGGGCGACGTGACCAACGACCTGAGCCATGTGCGTAAAATCATTGTTGCCTGCGATGCCGGCATGGGTTCCAGCGCCATGGGTGCGGGCGTACTGCGTAAGAAAGTGCAGGATGCCGGTCTGTCGCAGATTTCCGTCACCAACAGCGCGATCAACAATCTGCCGCCGGATGTGGATTTGGTCATTACCCACCGTGACCTGACCGAACGCGCTATGCGCCAGGTTCCGCAGGCACAGCACATTTCGCTGACCAACTTCCTCGACAGCGGTCTGTACTCCAACCTGACCGAACGTCTGGTCGCTGCGCAGCGCCACAACGTGAACGAAGAGAAAGTCCGCGATCACCTGCAAGACAGCTTTGAAGAGGGTGATACCCATCTGTTCAAACTGGGTGCGGAGAATATCTTCCTGGGCCGTAAAGCCACCAACAAAGAAGAAGCGATTCGCTTTGCCGGTGAGCAACTGGTGAAAGGCGGCTATGTTGAGCCGGAATACGTCGAGGCGATGCTGGACCGCGAAAAACTGACCCCGACTTACCTCGGCGAGTCCATCGCTGTACCGCACGGTACGGTTGAAGCCAAAGACCGCGTGCTGAAAACCGGCGTGGTGTTCTGCCAGTACCCGGAAGGCGTACGTTTCGGTGAAGAAGAAGACGATATCGCCCGCCTGGTCATTGGTATCGCTGCGCGTAACAACGAGCACATCCAGGTGATCACCAGTCTGACCAACGCGCTGGATGACGAATCCGTGATCGAACGTCTGGCCCATACCACCAGCGTGGATGAAGTTCTGGCGCTGCTGGCGGGTCGTAAGTAAACCCCGTTGCCCGATAGCGCTACGCTAATCGGGCCTACGGTTTCCTCTCCCGCAAGGGAGAGGGTTTGGGTGAGGGGAAATCTATGCAGTCCCTCACCCCAGCCCTCTTGGGTAAAAACATTAATGAAGGTTAATACTATGAAAGCATTACATTTTGGCGCAGGTAATATCGGTCGTGGCTTTATCGGCAAACTGCTGGCGGACGCGGGGATACAGCTGACGTTCGCGGATGTAAATCAGGTCGTGCTCGATGCCCTGAATGCCCGTCATAGCTATCAGGTTCATGTGGTCGGTGAAAACGAGCAGGTTGATACCGTTTCCGGCGTCAACGCCGTGAGCAGCATCGGCGATGATGTCGTTGAACTGATTGCCCACGTAGATTTAGTCACCACCGCCGTCGGTCCGGTCGTGCTTGAGCGTATCGCTCCGGCCATCGCCAAAGGGCTGGTTAAACGCAAAGCGCAGGGTATCGTGACTCCGCTGAACATCATCGCCTGTGAAAACATGGTGCGCGGCACGACCCAGTTGAAAGGCCACGTAATGAACGCGCTGGCAGATGAAGACAAAGCCTGGGTTGAAGAACATGTTGGCTTCGTCGATTCCGCCGTAGACCGCATCGTTCCCCCTTCCGCTTCTGCGACCAACGACCCGCTGGAAGTCACCGTCGAAACCTTCAGTGAGTGGATTGTCGACAAAACGCAATTCAAAGGCGAACTGCCAAACATCCCGGGAATGGAATTAACTGATAACCTGATGGCATTTGTCGAACGTAAACTCTTCACGCTGAACACCGGGCATGCTATAACCGCGTACCTCGGAAAATTGACCGGTCATCAGACCATCCGTGACGCGATTCTCGACGAGAAAATCCGTGCAGTGGTAAAAGGTGCGATGGAAGAGAGCGGCGCGGTACTGATCAAACGCTATGGCTTTGATGCGGCAAAACATGCAGCATATATTCAGAAAATCCTCGGTCGCTTTGAAAACCCGTATCTGAAAGATGACGTTGAGCGCGTTGGCCGTCAGCCACTGCGTAAACTGAGCGCGGGCGACCGTCTGATTAAACCGCTACTGGGCACGCTGGAGTACGGCCTGCCGCACGCGAATCTGGTCACCGGTATTGCAGCAGCGATGCACTATCGCAGTGAAGAAGATCCGCAGGCACAGGAGCTGGCCGCGCTGATTGACGAAAAAGGTCCGCAGGCCGCGCTGGCGCAGGTTTCCGGTCTGGATGCCAATAGTGATGTGGTGGCGGAGGCGGTTAACGCATATAACGCGACCAAATGATTGAGAATGTGGCGCAGGTCAGCCTGCGCCCAAATGACAGATTGTCAGATATGCAGGCAATAATGGAACAAACGCAGGCCTTTGAAAATCGTGTGCTTGAGCGTCTGAATGCTGGCAAAACCGTACGCAGCTTCCTCATCACCGCCGTAGAACTGCTCACCGAGGCGGTGAATATCCTTGTGCTTCAGGTATTTCGCAAAGATGACTATGCGGTAAAATATGCCGTAGAACCGTTGCTCGACGGTGACGGTCCGCTGGGCGATCTTTCCGTTCGTCTCAAACTCATCTATGGTCTGGGCGTACTCAGCCGCCCGGAATATGAAGATGCGGAACTGCTGATGGCGCTGCGGGAAGAGTTAAACCATGACGGCAATGAATACGCGTTCACCGACGACGAGATTCTTGGCCCGTTTGGCGAACTTCACTGCGTGACGGCACTCCCGCCGCCACCGCAGTTTGATACCTCAGACTCAGGTTTGCACGCTATGCAGATCCAGCGCTACCAGCAGATGGTGCGCTCCACGATGGTACTTTCCCTGACCGAGCTGATTTCTAAAATCAGCTTAAAAAAAGCCTTTCAAAAATAAGACCCTGCAGGCTTACTTCTCTTCCTGCTGCGGTCGATACAGTTGCCGATAGTACGCCAGACGTTGCAGATACAGCTGCGCGTTCTCCTGTGGTATTTCAGAAGGGACTACGTCGCGCGGCGGTGTTTTATTCAGATATTCGCGAAAAGCCTGGCTGGAAGCCATAAAATCGACGGTCTTATCAATCAGAACCGAAACGTTATCACCTATTTTCGCCATAATCTTCCCTCCTCCATGTATTAACCGCGCTCAGCCTGTGCGGTTGCTCTTTTAAGTTTAGGATCGGTTGGGCGATTATATTAAGGAAAACGTGCTTCGCTATAAACCCGCCAATAAAAAGCGCCATGGCCAATCTTATCGCTTAAAGTCCCTTATGAATCAAAACAGTAGCATTACCATTAGCTTAATAATACTTGCGGCATTTGATTATTTATCTTCGATGAGTTGTGAATAATCCCGCTCTGCGCGCATACTATAGGATATTCATCCTATTTTTATCAGAAGCTATCCTATGAAAGAAGTCGAAAAAAACGAAATTAAACGCCTGAGCGATCGTCTTGACGCTATCCGCCACCAACAGGCTGACCTGTCCCTGGTTGAAGCCGCCGACAAATATGCCGAGCTGGAGCAAGAGAAAGAAACTCTGGAAACTGAGATCGCACGACTGCGTGAAGTACACGGCCAAAAGCTGAGTAAAGAAGCACAGAAGCTCAGCAAACTCCCGTTCAGCCGTGCCATCACCAAAAAAGAACAGGCCGACATGGGCAAGCTGAAGAAGAGCGTGCGCGGCCTGATCGTCGTCCACCCGATGACCGAGCTTGGCCGTGAAATGGGCCTGAAAGAGATGACGGGCTTCGCGAAAAGCGAGTTCTAATCTGCCACCGGGCAACACTCGCTTGCCCGGTCCTTCTCTTCCCCTCGCAATTGGCCCTACCAATTTCAGTCAGATCCTACCAGCACCTCACATTTCATTAAAATGTGCGTACAATACCGTTGCCAATAAATAACATTTGATTAACCATTCATTGTCATTACCCCTACACAACAATATTGGCAGGGCCACTTTTACACATAGTGTGACGAAGAGATGAGCACAGACTCATTGCATTATGTCAGCGGCCCCCAGGAGACCTGCAATGAATCTCTGGCAACAAAACTACGACCCGGCCGGTAACATCTGGCTTTCAAGCCTGATTGCCTCGCTACCTATTCTGTTCTTTTTCTTCGCGCTGATTAAGCTCAAGCTGAAAGGCTATATTGCGGCATCGTGGACGGTGGTCATTGCCCTGTCGGTCGCCTTATTGTTCTACAAAATGCCGGTCGATCACGCGCTGGCATCCGTGGTGTACGGTTTCTTCTATGGTCTGTGGCCGATTGCCTGGATCATTATTGCGGCGGTATTCGTCTATAAAATCTCGGTCAAGACCGGGCAGTTCGACATTATCCGTTCGTCGATTCTCTCCATCACCCCTGACCAGCGTCTGCAAATGATCATCGTGGGCTTCTGTTTTGGGGCGTTTCTGGAAGGTGCCGCTGGTTTTGGTGCGCCCGTCGCGATTACCGCTGCGCTGCTGGTTGGCCTCGGCTTTAACCCGCTGTATGCAGCAGGTTTGTGCCTGATCGTAAACACCGCGCCAGTCGCTTTTGGGGCAATGGGCATTCCGATTCTGGTTGCCGGTCAGGTCACCGGGCTGGACAGTTTTGAAATCGGCCAGATGGTGGGCCGCCAGTTGCCGTTCCTGACGATTATCGTACTGTTCTGGATCATGGCGATTATGGACGGCTGGCGCGGCGTGAAAGAGACCTGGCCTGCGGTGATGGTCGCTGGCGGCTCGTTTGCTATCGCGCAGTACCTCAGCTCTAACTTTATCGGGCCGGAACTGCCGGACATCATCTCTTCTCTGGTTTCTCTGGTCTGCCTGACGCTGTTCCTGAAACGCTGGCAGCCGGTGCGCATCTTCCGCTTTGGCGACATGGGCGCTTCCCAGGTCGATCAGACGCTGGCTCGCACCCGTTATACCGTTGGACAGGTGGTCCGCGCCTGGTCGCCATTCCTGTTCCTGACGGCAACGGTCACGCTGTGGAGCATCCCGCCGTTTAAAGCGCTGTTTGCCCCTGGCGGCGCGATGTACCACTGGGTGGTCAATATTCCGGTTCCGTTCCTCGACAAACTGGTAGCCCGCATGCCGCCGGTGGTACACGAAGCCACAGCCTACGCGGCGGTGTACAAGTTCGACTGGTTCTCGGCAACCGGTACCGCCATTCTGTTTGCCGCGCTGCTGTCTATCGTCTGGCTGAAAATGAAGCCGTCTGCCGCTCTGCAAACCTTTGGCAGCACGCTAAAAGAGCTGGCGCTGCCCATCTATTCCATCGGAATGGTGCTGGCATTCGCGTTTATCTCTAACTACTCCGGTCTTTCATCAACCCTGGCATTGGCTCTGGCGCACACCGGTAACGCCTTTACCTTCTTCTCGCCGTTCCTCGGCTGGCTGGGGGTATTCCTGACCGGTTCAGACACCTCATCAAACGCACTGTTCGCAGCCCTGCAGGCAACGGCAGCTCAGCAGATTGGCGTCTCCGATGTCCTGCTGGTTGCGGCGAATACCACCGGCGGCGTGACCGGTAAGATGATCTCCCCGCAGTCAATCGCCATCGCCTGTGCGGCCGTGGGGCTGGTGGGTAAAGAATCTGACCTGTTCCGCTTTACCGTGAAACACAGCCTGATTTTCACCTGTATGGTCGGTGTGATTACCACGCTGCAGGCCTATGTCTTAACCTGGATGATTCCATGATTGTGATGCCCAGACGCCTGTCAGACGAGGTCGCATCTCGTGTGCGGGCGCTGATTGAAGAACAACAGCTGGAGGCGGGCATGAAATTGCCCGCCGAGCGCCAGCTGGCCGTACAGCTCGGCGTATCCCGTAACTCACTGCGCGAGGCGTTAGCCAAGCTGGTAAGTGAAGGTGTGCTGATTAGCCGTCGTGGCGGCGGGACGTTTATCCGCTGGCAGCATGAAGCGTGGTCCGAACAAAACATTGTTCAGCCACTGAAAAGTCTGATGGCGGACGACCCTGATTACAGCTTCGATATTCTCGAAGCCCGCCACGCCATTGAGGCCAGCACTGCCTGGCACGCCGCCATGCGCGCCACAGCCGCCGACAAAGAGAAAATCAGGCTCTGTTTCGAGGCCACACAAAGTGAAGATCCGGATCTCGCTTCACAAGCAGACGTTCGCTTTCACCTTGCCATCGCTGAAGCCTCACACAACGTGGTGCTGCTACAGACCATGCGTGGTTTCTTCGACGTATTGCAGTCTTCGGTAAAACAGAGTCGCCAGCGTATGTACCTGGTGCCACCGGTGTTTTCACAGCTCACAGAACAACACCTTGCTGTGCTGGACGCGATTGTCTCCGGAGACGCCGATGGCGCGCGGAAGGCGATGATGGCGCACCTCAGTTTTGTCCATACCACCATTAAACGCTTTGATGAAGACCAGGCCCGCCAGGCGCGTATCACCCGTCTGCCCGGTGACCATAATGAAATTAGCAGGGAGAACAACACATGATTATTTCAGCAGCCAGCGATTATCGCGCCGCAGCCCAGCGCATTCTGCCCCCTTTCCTGTTCCACTACATTGACGGTGGCGCGTACGCGGAGCATACCCTGCGCCGTAACGTGGAAGATTTATCAGAGGTGGCACTCCGCCAGCGCGTGCTGAAGAACATGTCAGATCTCAGTCTGGAAACCACCCTGTTTAACGAAAAACTGTCGATGCCGGTGGCCCTCGCGCCTGTCGGTTTATGCGGCATGTATGCACGCCGGGGCGAAGTTCAGGCCGCCGCCGCCGCTGATGCTAAAGGCATTCCGTTTACGCTTTCGACGGTATCCGTCTGCCCAATTGAAGAAGTCGCCCCGACCATCAAGCGTCCAATGTGGTTCCAGCTGTATGTCCTGCGCGATCGCGGCTTTATGCGTAACGCCCTGGAGCGTGCCAAAGCGGCAGGCTGCTCCACGCTGGTCTTTACTGTCGATATGCCCACGCCAGGCGCCCGCTACCGTGATGCCCATTCCGGTATGAGTGGTCCAAATGCGGCACTGCGTCGCTACTGGCAGGCCGTCACCCATCCACAATGGGCATGGGACGTTGGTCTGAACGGTCGGCCGCATGATTTAGGCAATATCTCGACCTATCTTGGCAAACCCACCGGCCTTGAGGATTACATCGGTTGGCTGGCGAATAACTTCGATCCGTCTATTTCCTGGAAAGACCTCGAGTGGATCCGTGAATTCTGGGATGGTCCGATGGTGATCAAAGGGATCCTCGATCCAGAAGATGCCCGAGACGCCGTGCGCTTTGGCGCCGACGGGATTGTGGTGTCAAACCACGGTGGGCGCCAGTTAGATGGCGTGCTTTCTTCCGCCCGCGCGCTGCCCGCCATTGCCGACGCGGTAAAAGGCGATATTGCGATTCTGGCCGACAGCGGGATCCGCAACGGCCTGGACGTGGTGCGCATGATTGCACTGGGTGCGGATAGCGTGCTGCTGGGCCGTGCTTATCTGTACGCGCTGGCAACCCACGGTCAGGCCGGTGTGGCGAATCTGCTGAACCTGATCGAGAAAGAGATGAAGGTGGCGATGACACTGACCGGTGCGAAAACCATTAGCGAAATCAACCGCGACTCGCTGGTACAGGAACTGGGCAAGAGCCTGCCTGCCGCATTGGCTCCTCTGGTCCAGGGTAGCGCAGCGTAACAATCCCCCCGTAAACCCCCTTTTTCTCAATGGTCGGCCTGTTTTCAGCCCGACCATTTTTTATTCGAAAAATAACGATTGGTTAACATTTACAACCAATATATTTGACAATTATTTTTCCACCTGCCAAATGTATATACAAGCTAATACAACAGCATTTTATACATGTACCCTAAATAATTCGAGCTGCAGGAAGGCGGCGACGCAGCGAATCTCAGGAGCGTACATAAGTACGTGACTGGGGTGAGCGAGTAAAGCCAACGCACATGCAGCTTGAAGTATGACGGGTAGATAACAACCATCATAACGGGCGAGGGTGACATGGCTTATTCCGGAAAAGTGAATATCCAGCAGGCGATAGATGACAGTCCTTTTTCACGCTTTCATTGGGTAATAATCGTCCTGGGATTTCTGGTCCTGGCCATTGACGGCTTCGATACGGCGGCGATGGGCTATATTGCGCCCACGCTCTCAGCCGACTGGGGCATCAAAAAGCAGGATCTTGGACCGGTGTTAAGCGCCGCGCTACTGGGCCTCTCATTTGGCGCCCTGCTGGCGGGACCGATTTCCGATCGTATGGGCCGTAAACGCGTGCTGGTCTTTTCCTGTCTGTTCTTTGGCCTCGCCAGTCTGGGTACAGCGTATGCCGAGACGCTGAATATGCTCACATTTTGGCGCTTTCTCACCGGGCTGGGTCTTGGCGCAGCAATGCCCAATGCCATCACCCTGGTCTCAGAATTTGCCCCTAAACGCTGCCGTTCAATGGCCATTAACACCATGTACTGCGGCTTCCCTCTTGGTGCTGCGGGTGGCGGAGTTATCTCCTCCTGGCTCATTCCCAACTACGGCTGGCATAGCGTACTGCTGGCCGGCGCGATCGCCCCGCTGGCCCTCACCGTACTGTTGGTGCTGTTCCTGCCGGAGTCGGTTAAGTATCTGGTTCATCGGGGTAAAGGGGTTGCACAGGTTAAACGCATTGCTCAACGCTTTATATCGGGAAGTCTGGAACAGGTTACCCAGTTTTATCTGGAAGAAGATCGGGTGGCGGTCAAAAAAGGCAGCGTGGCACAGCTATTCAGTATGCCCTGGCTGCCGGGCACGCTGATGCTGTGGATGACCTACTTTATGGGGTTGGTTATCTATTACGTACTGCTCAGCTGGATGCCTACGCTGATGCTGGGAATGGGCTATCCGCTGGCTGAATCCGCCTGGCTGACGTCACTGTTTACCTTCGGCGGTACTGCGGGGATCCTGCTGGCCGGTTGGTTAATGGATCGCTGGGAAGCACATAAAGTGGTGTCACTCGGCTTTATTCTGACGATGCTGTTTGCCCTCGCTCTCGGGTTTGAACATAACCATATCATCCTGTTCGGCGCACTGATCTTCCTGATGGGGATTACCATGAACGGCGCGCAGTCCGGGCTGCAGACGCTGGCCGCCACGTTTTATCCAACCCACTGCCGCGCAACGGGCATTGCCTGGATGCAGGGCGTGGGCCGCTTCGGTGGCGTAGCCGGAACGATGATGAGCGCCCAGTTGCTTTCCCTGCAATGGCAGGCAGACAGTATATTAATGTTCCTCAGCCTTCCGGCGCTGGTTGCGGCTGCCGCAACGATTTACAAACTGCAACGCTATAAACCGCACGCGCTGACCGTCGCATAGTACCCGCTCTTTCTGCTATTCTGCCCCCCGTTATCAAGGGGGCAGTATGCTTAACATCGTTTTATTCGAACCAGAAATCCCGCCAAATACCGGCAATATTATCCGTCTTTGCGCCAACACCGGCTTTCGTCTGCATATTGTTGAGCCAATGGGCTTTACCTGGGACGACAAGCGCCTGCGTCGCGCGGGGCTGGATTACCATGAGTTTACCGCCGTGCTGCGCCACCCTGATTACGCCAGCTTCGTCGCCGCAGAAAATCCGCAACGTCTGTTTGCCCTGACCACCAAAGGTACGCCAGCGCATAGCGCGGTAAGCTATCAGGACGGGGATTATCTGATGTTTGGCCCGGAAACACGCGGTCTGCCTGCCAGCATTCTCGACGCGTTGCCTGCCGAACAAAAAATTCGTATTCCGATGATGCCGGACAGCCGCAGCATGAACCTGTCTAACGCGGTGTCAGTAGTGGTGTATGAGGCCTGGCGCCAGCTAGGTTATCCTGGCGCGGTATTGCGTAGTTGATTTTTGTCGGATGGCGGCTGACGCCTTATCCGACCTACGGGGTTTGTAGGCCCGGTAAGCACTGCGCCACCGGGCATAGCTCGAAATCAGATGCCATCGCCGTATTCGAAAGTATGATGTATCCCGTTGAAATGCTGATCCATATCCATAGATGGCTTATCGCTGTCAGGCTTGCCGACGATGCGCGCCGGAACGCCTGCGGCGGTTGTATGCGGGGGTACCGGCTGTAAAACGACGGAACCTGCGCCAATTTTCGCGCCACGCCCGACTTCAATGTTGCCGAGAATTTTTGCTCCCGCGCCAATCATCACGCCTTCACGAATTTTCGGATGACGGTCGCCGCCTGCTTTACCGGTCCCGCCAAGCGTGACGGATTGCAGAATAGAGACGTCGTTTTCAATTACCGCCGTTTCGCCCACTACAATACCTGTAGCGTGGTCGAGCATAATACCGCGACCAATTTTTGCCGCCGGATGGATGTCCACCTGGAAGGTAACAGAGACCTGATTTTGCAGGAAGATCGCCAATGCCTGACGCCCCTGATGCCATAGCCAGTGGCCGATGCGGTAGGCCTGAAGCGCGTGAAAGCCCTTCAGATAAAGAAGTGGGGTGGAATATTTATCGACGGCCGGGTCACGCGTGCGTACCGCCTGAATATCGCAAGCCGCCGAGGCAATCATTTCAGGATCGGCCGCGTAGGCCTCTTCCACGACTTCGCGAATCGCAATAGCAGGCATGATCGGAGAAGCGAGTTTATTCGCCAGCATATAGCTCAGCGCACTGCCGAGGTTTTCATGCTTGAGCAGCGTTGCGTGGTAAAAACTGGCCAGCATTGGCTCACATTCCGCCAGTGCCCGGGCTTCCGCTTTAATGTTTTTCCAGACGATATCCAGTTCTTCACACGGCATTGCGTACTCCAGAAGGTAGCAAAACGACCAACCCGTTCTACGCGGGTCGGGTCGTTAGATTGAAACGGTTCCTTACGGCTAGTGGCTGCTTCGCTCGTCCTTGCGCGCACGACCTAATAACGTCAATGCTGCCTCGCGCGCATTTTTTCCGCAATACAATACTTGATAAATTTCCTCGGTTATTGGCATCTCGACACCAAAACGGTGCGCCAATTCACGAACTTCTTTCGTATTGCGGTAGCCTTCAACCACCTGGCCAATCTTGTCCTGCGCACCCTGCACGTCCATACCCTGGCCGAGCATCATGCCAAAACGACGGTTACGCGACTGGTTGTCGGTACAGGTCAGCACCAGATCGCCTAAACCCGCCATCCCCATAAAGGTGGCAGGATCGGCACCCAGCGCCGCGCCAAGGCGAGACATTTCGGTCAGTCCGCGAGTGATCAATGCGGTTCGCGCATTCGCGCCGAAGCCGATGCCGTCAGACATCCCCGCGCCAATCGCAATGACGTTTTTCACCGCGCCGCCAAGCTGCACGCCAATGAAATCCGGGTTGCTGTAGACGCGGAAGCTTTTGCCGCAGTGCAGCAACTGCTGGAGATCGTCAGCAAAGGCGTCGTCCGTCGAGGCCAGAGAAATCGCCGTCGGCATGCCCGCCGCCAGCTCTTTGGCGAACGTCGGACCGGAGATAACCGCCAGCGGGATAGAATCACCCAGCGCTTCGCGCGCGACGTCCTGCAGCAGACGCCCCGTTTCCGCTTCCAGACCTTTTGTCGCCCAGACCAGCCGCGCGTCAGGACGCATCAGCGGTTTGATGTTACGCAGCACTTCGCCAAAGACGTGGCTCGGTACCACCACCAGAATATTACGACTGGCGGCCAGCGCAGTGGCTAAATCACTTTCCAGGCGCAGCGTTTCGGGAAAAGGCACATCAGGGAGGAATGCGACGTTGCAGCGATCGTGCTCAAGGGTCGCGATATGTTTCGGATCATGGCCCCACAGGACAACCTGATGGCCATTTCTTGCCAGGGTGATGGCAAGAGCGGTGCCGTACGAGCCGGCACCAATCACAGTCATTGAAGCATTACTTTGGTTCATCAGGCATCCTGATGTTCTTCAGTACCTTCGCCAGCCTGCTGCTGTAAATAGTTCATGAACAGCGCATCAAAGTTGACCGGCGCAAGGTTCAGTTGCGGGAATGTACCGCGTGAAACCAGGCTGGTGATGCATTCGCGGGCATACGGGAACAGAATGTTCGGGCAGTATGCGCCAAGGCAATGCGCCATCTGAGTCCCTTCGATACCACTGATGGAGAAAATACCGCCCTGCTGAACTTCGCACAGGAACGCAGTTTCTTCACCCAGAGAAGCCGTTACGGTGACACGCAGCACTACTTCATACACGTCATCTGCCAGTTGGGTAGATGCGGTATCAAGATCAAGTTTAACCTCTGGCTGCCAATCTTTCTGGAAAACATGCGGTGCATTTGGCGCTTCGAAAGACACATCCTTGGTATAAATACGTTGGATCTGGAAAGCCATTTCAGTGTTATTTTGTTCTGACATGTTGAGAAAACCCTTTAGTGTTGTCCTTTAAATACTATCCGTACGCCTTAACGCAGCAGGGGATCCAGTCCACCACGCGCATCCAACGCATACAAGTCGTCACAACCACCAATGTGCTGTGCATCAATAAAAATCTGCGGAACCGTTGTACGGCCACTGCGTTTGATCATCTCTTCACGCTTCACGGCATCGCCGTCAATCGGAAGTTCCTGGAAACTCACGCCCTTGCTGTTCAACAGCGCTTTTGCGCGATGGCAAAACGGGCAGGTTGCTTTGGTATAGATCTCAATATTGGCCATGACTTATCTCCAGTGTTCTTTTGCCCTGCAGGATAAAAGACGACGGGTAAATTACTTGCCGCGAACCAGTGGCAGATTCTCACCACTCCAGCCCGCTACGCCGTCTTTCAGTACAGATACCTGCTCAAAACCGGCTTTAATCAGCGCAGTTGCTGAATCCTGGCACTGCATACCAGAGCCATCAACCACAATAACAGGTTTGTTTTTGTGTTTTTCCAGCTCACCAAAGTTGTTGGCTTTGATTTCGCTCGGCAGCAGGTTAGTGGAGCCTGCGATATGGCCTTTGCGGAAGTCGTCGCGCTGACGTAAATCGACGATAACGGCGTCTTCTTTATTGATGAGACGTGTAGCTTCGCCGCGCGTAATCACCTTCACTTTTGAGGTCAGGCTCTTAAACGTGGTAAATAATACAGCCGCCAGTAACGCAATCCAGGCGATACTCAAGACAGGGTGGCGACTAACAAATTGCATAATTTCTTGCATGGGGGGTAACAACTCCCGACTCAGTGATTAAAAAAACCAGGAAAGGAGTATACCTGCGCGTTGGCGCAAATACAGCCAGAGCGTGCATTGGATTGCATTTTTGCGGGGCGCTACGGAAAAAAAAATGTAAATCGGTGTTCCCCCTGGCACGCGATCCCCCATTATTTGATCTTCGGGGGCTACTTTATCGATTCAGCTGTAGTAAAATTACGCAATTATTTTTTATCTCTTGAGTGTGAGGTTGTCGCAATGTCGGTTTCTAAAAAACCTATGGTACTGGTGATTCTGGATGGCTACGGCTATCGCGAAGACAGCCAGGATAACGCCATTTTTAGTGCTAAAACCCCGGTAATGGATGTGCTGTGGGCAAAACGTCCGCATACCCTGATTGATGCGTCCGGTCTGGAAGTCGGCCTGCCCGATCGCCAGATGGGCAACTCCGAAGTGGGTCACGTCAACCTGGGCGCGGGCCGCATCGTGTATCAGGACCTGACCCGTCTGGACGTTGAAATCAAAGAACGTACTTTCTTCGCTAACCCGGTGCTGACCGATGCGGTCGACCAGGCAAAAAATAGCGGCAAAGCGGTACACATCATGGGTCTGCTCTCTGCTGGCGGCGTTCACAGCCACGAAGATCACATCATGGCGATGGTAGAAATGGCCGCTGAACGCGGTGCTGAGAAAATCTATCTGCACGCTTTCCTTGATGGCCGTGATACCCCGCCGCGCAGCGCTGAACATTCACTGCAGAAATTCGAAGAGAAATTTGCCGCGCTGGGCAAAGGCCGCGTGGCGTCCATCATCGGCCGTTACTACGCCATGGACCGCGACAACCGTTGGGATCGCGTGGAACAGGCTTATGACCTGATGACGCTGGCAAAAGGCGAGTTCCAGTTCGCTACGGCGGTTGAAGGTCTGCAGGCCGCTTATGCCCGTGACGAAAACGACGAATTCGTTAAAGCCACCGTGATCCGTGCTGAAGGCCAGGCTGAAGCCGCCATGGAAGACGGCGATACGCTGATTTTCATGAACTTCCGTGCTGACCGTGCGCGTGAAATCACCCGTGCGTTTGTTAACGCTGACTTCGACGGCTTCGCCCGTAAGAAAGTCGTTAACCTCAACTTTGTGATGCTGACCGAATATGCGGCCGACATCAAAACTGCGGTTGCTTACCCACCAGCATCTCTGGCCAACACCCTTGGCGAGTGGATGGCGAAGAACGACAAAACGCAGTTGCGTATTTCCGAAACCGAAAAATATGCACACGTAACCTTTTTCTTTAACGGCGGCGTAGAAGAGCCGTTCAAAGGCGAAGACCGTATTCTGATCAACTCACCGAAAGTCGCAACCTACGATCTGCAGCCGGAAATGAGCTCTGCTGAACTGACCGAAAAACTGGTTGCTGCGATTGAGAGCGGGAAGTACGACACCATCATCTGTAACTACCCGAACGGCGACATGGTTGGTCACACCGGGGTGATGGAAGCAGCGGTTAAAGCGGTTGAAGCGCTGGATCACTGCGTTGAGCAGGTGACTAAAGCGGTTGAGTCCGTTGGCGGCCAGTTGCTGATCACCGCGGACCACGGTAACGCAGAGCAGATGCGTGATCCGTCCACCGGTCAGGCACATACTGCACATACCAACCTGCCCGTTCCGCTGATTTATGTCGGTGGTAAGAACGTCAAAGCAGTCGAAGGCGGCAAACTTTCTGATATCGCCCCGACGATGCTGACGCTGATGGGTATGGAAATCCCGCAAGAGATGACTGGTAAGCCGCTGTTCATCGTGGAATAATCCCTCCCCATGAGGGGAAAGGCGATTAATACCATCACTCGGGCCGTGAAACCGCGTAAGTTTTCAGTCAGGCCCTTGTTCTACGCCAGCGCGCTTAGCGCTGGCGTATTGCTGTGCGCCTTTTCCGCCCACGCGGACGAACGCGACCAGCTCAAATCTATTCAGGCCGATATCGCGGCAAAAGAACGCGCGGTACGCCAACAACAACAACAACGCGCCACCCTCCTCGCACAACTTAAAGCTCAGGAACAAGCCATCGCCGTTGCCGCAAGGCAGCTGCGCGAAACGCAAAACTCACTGGCACAGCTGAACGCGCAAATCGCAGAGATGAACGCCGCGCTCGCGAAGCTGGAAAAGCAACGAGCAGCGCAAGAGCGCAGTCTGGCAGCCCAGTTAGACGCCGCGTTTCGCCAGGGTGAACACACCGGTATTCAGCTCATCCTTAGCGGTGAAGAAAGCCAGCGCGGGCAACGCCTGCAGGCCTATTTCGGCTATCTGAACCAGGCGCGCCAGGAGACTATCGCACAGCTGAAGCAAACCCGCGAAGAGGTTGATTCGCAGAAAGCCGAGCTGGAAGATAAACAGAGCGAACAACAGACGCTGCTGTACGAACAGCGCGCTCAGCAGGCTAAGCTGGAGCAGGCGCGTAATGAACGCCAGAAGACGCTCGCGAGTCTGGAGTCGTCGATTCAACAAGGTCAGCAGCAGCTGGGCGAAATGCGCGCCAACGAATCACGCCTGCGCAATAGCATTGCTCGCGCCGAAGCCGCCGCAAAAGCCCGCGCAGAGCGTGAAGCGCGTGAGGCGCAGGCCGTACGTGATAAGCAGCAGGAAGCATCACGCAAAGGTTCAACCTACAAGCCAACCGAAAGCGAAAAATCACTGATGTCGCGTACCGGTGGTTTAGGTTCGCCGCGCGGCCAGGCGTTCTGGCCCGTTCGTGGTCCAACGCTACATCGCTATGGCGAGCAGCTGCAAGGTGAGCTACGTTGGAAAGGGATGGTTATTGGTGCCTCCGAAGGTACCGAAGTTAAAGCCATCGCCGATGGTCGCGTCATTCTGGCGGACTGGCTGCAGGGCTATGGACTGGTCGTCGTGGTTGAACACGGTAAAGGCGATATGAGCCTGTACGGTTACAACCAAAGCGCATTGGTCAGCGTGGGTACACAGGTTCGCGCCGGGCAGCCAATTGCACTTGTGGGTAGCAGCGGCGGTCAGGGCAGGCCGGCACTCTATTTCGAAATTCGTCGCCAGGGTCAGGCGGTCAATCCACAGCCGTGGTTGGGAAGATAAGTTTTGCCTCAGTTTCGTCGTACTTTGCTCTCACTCGCCAGCCTGCTGGCATTCGCAACACCTGTTTTCGCCGGCAAACTTGCTATCGTCATTGATGATTTCGGTTATCGTCCGCAAACAGAAAACCAGGTGCTGGCAATGCCTTCCACTGTCTCTGTTGCCGTCCTGCCAAACGCGCCACATGCACGTGAAATGGCGACTAAAGCGCATAACAGTGGACATGAAGTGTTAATCCATCTGCCGATGGCTCCGCTGAGCAAGCAACCGCTGGAGAAAGACACGTTACGCCCGGAGATGAGCAGCGAAGAAATTGAACGGATTATTCGCGACGCGGTAAGCAAAGTGCCGTATGCAGTGGGACTGAACAACCACATGGGTAGTGCGATGACGTCCAGCCTGTTCGGCATGCAGAAGGTGATGCAAGCTCTGGAGCGCTACGACCTCTACTTCCTCGACAGTATGACCATCGGCAACAGCCAGGCCATGCGCGCGGCGGCAGGAACCGGGGTGAAGGTCATCAAACGCAAAGTCTTCCTCGACGATACACAAAACGAAGCGGATATTCGCCGTCAGTTTAATCGTGCCGTCGAACTTGCGCGTCGTAACGGGTCAGCGATTGCCATCGGGCACCCCCACCCTTCTACGGTACGCGTATTGCAGCAGATGCTGTATAGCCTGCCAGCCGATATTACGCTGGTTCGTCCGAGCAACCTGCTTAATGAGCCGCAGATCGATACCTCCAGACCTAACCTCACTCCACCGAGAAACGGTACGCCAGATGCGCCGCGTAATCCTTTCCGTGGGGTGAAACTGTGCAAACCGAAACAACCTCTGGAGCCGGTTTACGCCAACCGATTCTTTAGCGTGCTAGAGGAAAGCATCACACAAAGCACGCTGGTGCAATATATGAGACTGCAGTGGCAGGGCTGGGGGAACACATCCTCACCCAGCACAATGAACGCTAACGCAGATTAAGCGCTTTTCGGGCAATACGCGAAGGCGATGATGTTTTATCGCGCCATTTCCATAGACGGAATGACCATAGCAGCGCCTGGTACAATACTTTGGCACTGCGTACGTTAGTTATCATGCGCTTATACATACCAGAGACAAAAATCTCTGCGATCATGCGCTGACGAATATGCACATCCTGTTCTTTACGGACTGCATGGCATACGCGCAATGCTTCATAGGTGACTTGCTGATGAAATTCCGGATAAATAGTAATCCGATCGGCATATTTACGGTTCAACCTATCCAATAACCGCGTAATTTTAATATAATGCCGCTGGTAGTTGAGATTTTTTAAACCTTGTCGTTTAAGACGGCTGATTGATTGATCATGTAAGAAGTATTTATATAAAGATTGCTCGGTATATCGCACGCGTACAGCGTTAAACATAAACTCCGTCGTCCAGACAATATCCTGGTGATGTAACCCCGGAATAAATGTTATTTTATTTCTCTCAATAACATCCCGGCGATAAATTCCCATCCAGACCACATGTGTCCAGCGGCGTGAAGCCAACGCCATACGTAACCAGTCAGGGCCGGTCAACACCCCCGTAGACCGAAGACGATCCGTCGGTATTGATTGCCAGGTCTGTCCCGTTTCAAGAATGCACCAGTCGGAATTACACTGTGCTAAATCCAGGTCATCCTGAATTGCCATGTTCATCAGGGTTTCGTACATATTGGGATAAACCAGGTCATCGGCATCGACAAATGCAACGTAATCCCCTTTGGCCGCTTCCAGGCCACGGTTACGCGCTACGGATGCCCCTGCGTTAGCCTGATGCAACAACCGTACGTGGGGATAGTTGTCCGCATAATGTTGTGCAATATCAACAGAGTTATCCGTTGAACCATCATTCACAATGATGATCTCTAGCGCAGTCCATGTCTGTGCGATCAAAGATTCCATGCAATCCCGAAAACTATCACCCACGTTATACAACGGAATAATAACACTCAACATATTTGTGCAGTTTCTCATCAGCTAACCCAGGTTTGTCATTACACTGATGACTTTTACTACGGTTTCATTAAGGAATTATTAAGGTTAGAATGTATTTATGGGCAGAAACGCTGCAGTGAAAGTGTCTGGTTTGAGAAAGATGCCCTGCTACGCCTGCGTTCAGCAGGTTGATGAGAGCTCAGATCGTCTACATATCGGGGTACACAACCTGTATACTCTATCCCTATGAATTAATGTACTCTACAGGCTGATATTGAGGGAAAAGATGGCCATCAGTAAGACACACGAAAAAGGTTATACGGTCTATTGCAAAGAGACCAGAAAAGACCTTAAGTCACTGATGAATAAATACATCAAAAAAGAAATCAGTGGCAAACCGCTGAGCAGTGGTAACGCATTACGCAGCGTGGAGTTGGTCGAGTACAACTCGCAGAAATTTATCATCAAAAACGACCGTGAAGTTGATCCACGATTTGAGAAAAAATTACAGAACTTTACCTCCGGCCCTTTCTATTCCCGGCTGATCAGGAAGCTGGACAGGCTCCCGCCGGAAATGCGCATCTGTACTGCCGATCTCTACTATGCTGCTGAGAAAACACGTTTTCGCCAGTGCCATGATGTTTATACTATTCATGAATATATTGAAGGTGATCCTTTAAGAGAAATTAACCAGCAGAATGCTGACGAGGTAAAGCAATGCGTGCTGCGTCTTCACAAGGCCGGACTGGCATCAAATGATATTCACCCTGGGAATTTCATTCGCACGCCTACGGGTGAGTTAAGGATTATTGACCTGTCCTGTAAGGGAAATATGAAGGTCTGTCAGGCAAATGACATTCTGGCGTTACAACGAAAATATAATATTAATGTTAAAGGCAGAGGGTTAATTTATAAACTCATCCTGCTTAAAGAAAATATAAGAGCGTTATCCAGAAAGATCCGCGGAAAATAAAATCTATGGTTTATACGGCCAGATAGCGATATCTGGCCGTAATTAACATTGAATGCACGCTGCGCATTCAATCCCAGCTCAGGATCACTTTCCCGGACTGGCCTGAACGCATGGCATCAAAGCCCTGCTGGAACTCATCAATAGAGAATCGATGGGTGATGATCGGCGACAGATCAAGGCCGGACTGGATCAGTGCAGCCATCTTGTACCAGGTTTCAAACATTTCGCGACCATAGATACCTTTAATAAACAGACCTTTAAAGATAACTTTCGTCCAGTCTATCGACATGTCTGATGGCGGGATCCCCAGCATGGCAATACGGCCACCGTGATTCATGGTGTCCAGCATGGTACGGAACGCTGGCGGCGCACCAGACATTTCCAGACCCACATCGAATCCTTCGGTCATCCCCAGTTCGGCCATCACGTCGGTCAGGTTCTCTTTCGAGACGTTGACTGCGCGGGTAATACCCATTTTACGTGCCAGCTCCAGACGATACTCATTAACATCTGTAATCACTACGTGGCGTGCACCAACGTGCTTCGCTACCGCGGCAGCCATAATGCCAATCGGCCCCGCACCGGAAACCAGCACATCCTCGCCAACCAGATCAAACGACAACGCCGTGTGTACCGCGTTACCAAATGGATCGAAGATAGACGCCAGGTCGTCGGAGATGTTGTCCGGAATTTTAAAGGCGTTAAACGCAGGGATCACCAGATATTGTGCAAAACAGCCAGGACGGTTTACGCCGACACCAGTCGTATTGCGGCACAAGTGAGTACGACCACCGCGGCAGTTACGGCAATGTCCGCAAGTGATATGGCCTTCACCAGAAACGCGATCGCCGATTTTGAAGCCTTTAACTTCCTGGCCGATACCAACAACTTCACCGACATATTCATGCCCTACAACCATTGGAACCGGGATGGTTTTTTGCGACCATTCATCCCAGTTATAAATGTGAACGTCAGTCCCGCAGATGGCTGTTTTACGGATTTTAATCAGCAAATCGTTATGGCCGACTTCCGGTTCAGGAACGTCGGTCATCCAAATGCCTTCTTCCGCTTTCAGTTTGGATAACGCTTTCATTTCACATCCTCAGGCAATTACGCCCAGTTGTTTACCAATGCGTGTGAACGCGTCGACTGCACGCGTAATCTGCTCAGGGGTATGTGCCGCTGACATCTGGGTACGAATACGCGCCTGGCCTTTTGGAACCACTGGATAAAAGAATCCAGTTACGTAAATCCCCTCTTTTTGCAGTTCGCGGGCAAACGCCTGCGCAACAACCGCATCACCCAGCATTACCGGAATAATCGCGTGATCGGCTCCTGCCAGCGTGAAGCCTGCGGCGGACATTTGCTCACGGAATTGACGCGCATTCGCCCACAGACGATCGCGCAGGTCGCTACCCGCCTCAACCATCTCCAGCACCTTAATGGAAGCAGCAACAATTGCCGGAGCCAGTGAATTAGAGAACAAATACGGACGGGAACGTTGACGCAGCCACTCAACAACTTCTTTACGTGCCGCAGTGTAACCACCTGATGCGCCGCCGAGTGCTTTGCCCAGCGTGCCGGTGATGATGTCCACACGGCCCATCACGTCACAATACTCATGAGAGCCACGGCCGTTCTCACCCACAAAGCCTACCGCGTGGGAATCATCTACCATCACCAGCGCATCATATTTGTCTGCCAGATCGCATACGCCTCTCAGGTTAGCGATGACGCCATCCATAGAGAACACGCCATCGGTGGCGATCAATACATGGCGGGCGCCTGCCTCACGCGCTTCTTTCAGACGCGCTTCCAGTTCCTGCATATCGTTGTTGGCGTAGCGGAAACGCTTCGCTTTGCACAGACGAACGCCATCGATAATAGAGGCGTGGTTCAGGGCGTCAGAGATAATGGCATCTTCTGCTCCCAGCAGCGTTTCGAACAGGCCGCCGTTGGCGTCAAAGCAAGAAGAGTAAAGAATGGCATCTTCCATACCCAGGAACGCCGCCAGTTTTTGCTCCAGTTGCTTATGGGTGTCCTGAGTGCCGCAAATAAAGCGCACCGAGGCCATACCAAATCCGTGAGAATCCATACCCGCTTTTGCCGCTGCAATCAGTTCCGGGTGGTTAGCCAGCCCTAAGTAGTTGTTAGCACAAAAGTTAATAACATGGCTTCCGTCAGCCACGGTGATATCAGCCTGCTGAGCAGACGTAATAATGCGCTCTTCTTTAAACAACCCTTCCGCGCGTGCGGTTTCCAGATCGTTCGTTAACTGCTTATAAAAATTCCCACGCATTGCAATTCTCCAGACTGGGCAAATTTCAGCACATATTACCCAATGCTATTGGTTTGTACGAGATGACTCATCATGACTTGTCTAAAATGCAGCATAAATCACGTGTACCCACATAACCTTTCAGGAATGACAGACCTGGCATCACAACCTGGCTTACGTTGTCGCGTCATCAATGACCTGAGACACTGATGACGGTGCTATAGTAAATCCTGCCATAGCAAAGGCCTTATTAACCTTAATGATATAGTTGTCTTCGTAGAATTCCTCAATCGCCTGCTGAATCTGTTCGCCGGCAGGCAACGCTTTTCCATCAACAATTCCCTGTAGCAAGGAAACAAATTTTTCCGGTTCATCAGTAGGGTATAAATTACCGTTTATCCCTTCTTTGATAATGTCTGCAGGCCCCGTTTCACAATCAGAGCTAATGGCATAAACGCCGTGAGCGCTGGCTTCAACCAGAACCATAACGAAACCTTCAAAATGAGAAGTTAACAGCAGGCAGGTGATATTTTTTAGCGTATTTTGAATATATTCCCATGGTGATTTCTGCCAACCATGCCAGTGAATATTTCCACTAATCCCCAACGTTTCAGCTAATGCCGTTAAGGTATCAACATCCGGGCCGGTGCCGATAATATCTAAGGACCACTTCCCTTTTAGTTTAGCCAACCCGTTGAAAAGACTGCGTACATTTTTCTGTCCATCTGCCACAACCCTGCCTACATACACAAACCGGGCATGCTTCTCAGGGGTAGGGATACGGATATCGCATCGCGCAACGGGATTATAAATCGTTGCAATAGTGCTTTTTTCTATTCCCATCTCAATGAGCTGCTGAGTTATCCCTGAGCTAATTGAAAGATGATAGTCAGCTTTATTAATGTACTTGATTTTTTTCTTATAATTATTTTTGTAGAAGTTAAAAATAGAGAAGTGAAACCATGAAAATATTTTCACCTGCTTGCTTGTATATTTTCTTGCAACGTGACTGATGTAACATGAAAGCGTATCCAGGGAAATAATTATATCTGGACTTTCCTGAAGAATAATTTTTCGCAAACCATAAGCAAAACTTAGTCTTCTTAATTTAGTTATTTTTATATTAGAAGATAGATGACAATAGCGCTGCCCTGTGAGCCAGTCATTATTGACATTGCTATTATTATTTTTCTTAAAAAAAACAAAAGAGACATCAATATCAGGGTCTTGCGTCCGCAGCAGCCTCACCAAATTAATACATACCGTCTCCATACCTCCGAGGCCACTGGTTTCATAACCTGTAATAATTATCTTCTTAAGTTGCATATATTTTTTTCATTCCAACGACTATTGTCAGCCCCAACACAGTGCTTTACCTTGCTTATTCATTCGTTGATGGCTCCGAAAAAGCCAGCACCGCGCGCCTGAACATCCATTTACGACGTGAATCATACACCACCAGACCCTAACTATTTCAATTAAGAATGACTGAAGCAATAATCAGTACACATGTCACACGCCACATGACGCGACGTACTGCTGAAGCCGAAGCCATGTAGTGATATGATTAGAGGTATTCGTGTCTGAGATTGTCTCTGACTCCATAATTCGAAGGTTACATTTATGATCATCGTTACCGGCGGCGCGGGCTTTATCGGCAGCAACATCGTTAAGTCCCTGAATGACAAAGGCATCACCGATATTCTGGTGGTGGACAACCTGAAAGACGGCACCAAGTTTGTGAATCTGGTGGATCTGAATATTGCTGACTATATGGATAAGGAAGACTTCCTGATCCAGATTATGGCTGGAGAAGATTTCGGCGATATCGAGGCAATTTTCCACGAAGGCGCGTGCTCTTCCACGACCGAGTGGGATGGCAAGTATATGATGGACAACAACTATCAATACTCCAAAGAGCTGCTGCACTACTGTCTGGAGCGTGAAATTCCTTTCCTGTATGCCTCTTCTGCAGCAACGTACGGCGGTCGTACCTCTGACTTCATCGAATCTCGTGAATATGAGAAGCCGCTGAACGTCTATGGCTACTCAAAATTCCTGTTCGACGAATATGTACGCCAGATCCTGCCAGAAGCAAATTCTCAGATCGTTGGCTTCCGTTATTTCAACGTCTACGGGCCGCGTGAAGGTCACAAAGGCAGCATGGCGAGCGTCGCTTTCCACCTCAATACTCAACTCAACAATGGCGAAACGCCAAAATTGTTCGAAGGCAGTGAAAACTTCAAACGTGATTTCGTCTATGTCGGCGATGTTGCAGCAGTAAACCTGTGGTTCCTGGAAAACGGGGTTTCTGGCATCTTTAACCTCGGTACTGGTCGCGCAGAGTCTTTCCAGGCCGTCGCGGATGCCACGCTGGCATACCACAAAAAAGGCAGCATTGAGTACATTCCGTTCCCGGAAAAACTGAAGGGCCGCTATCAGGCATTTACTCAGGCGGATCTGACTAACCTGCGCGCTGCGGGCTATGACAAACCGTTCAAGACCGTTGCCGAAGGCGTAACGGAATATATGGCCTGGCTGAACCGCGACGCATAAGGCAGGCAATCAATGAGGATTCTGGTGGTTGGCCCGTCCTGGGTGGGCGACATGATGATGTCGCAAAGTCTCTATCGCACGCTCAAGGCGCGCTATCCCCAGGCGATAATCGACGTGATGGCACCTGCATGGTGCCGTCCGCTGCTGTCGCGTATGCCTGAAGTCAACGACGCCATCGCCATGCCGCTGGGACACGGCGCGCTGGAGATTGGCGAGCGCCGCAAACTGGGCCACAGTTTGCGTGATAAACGCTACGATCGCGCGTATGTCCTGCCGAACTCGTTTAAATCCGCACTGGTACCCTTCTTCGCGGGTATTCCTCATCGTACCGGCTGGCGTGGCGAGATGCGCTATGGTCTGCTGAACGATGCACGTGTACTGGATAAGGAAGCCTGGCCGCTGATGGTCGAGCGCTATGTCGCGTTAGCGTACGATAAAGGCGTGATGCTCACAGCCAAAGATTTACCACAGCCGCTGCTGTGGCCACAATTACAGGTCAGTGAAGGTGAAAAGTCACTTACCTGTAGCCAATTTTCCCTCTCGGCTGAACGTCCAGTCATCGGTTTCTGCCCTGGTGCAGAATTTGGTCCAGCGAAACGTTGGCCACATTACCACTATGCAGAACTGGCAAAGCAGTTGATTGACGAAGGTCATCAGATTGTCCTGTTTGGCTCGGCTAAGGATCATGAAGCTGGCAATGAAATTCTGGCTGCACTGAGCGTTGAACAGCAGGCATGGTGTCGGAACCTGGCTGGTGAAACGCAGCTGGAGCAGGCCGTTATTCTTCTCGCCGCCTGCAAAGCCGTGGTCACCAATGACTCCGGTTTGATGCACGTGGCTGCCGCACTAAATCGTCCGCTGGTCGCTCTGTATGGCCCTAGCAGCCCGGATTTCACTCCACCACTCTCTCACAAAGCACGCGTGATTCGCCTGATTACGGGCTATCATAAGGTGCGTAAGGGAGATGCTGCACAAGGGTATCACCAGAGCCTGATTGACATCACACCTCAGCGCGTACTGGAAGAACTGAATAACCTGTTGTTACAAGAGGAAGTCTGACGGATGCAGGTTCTGATCGTTAAAACATCGTCAATGGGCGATGTGCTGCATACGTTGCCCGCATTAACAGATGCGCAGCAGGCCATTGCGGATATTCAGTTTGATTGGGTAGTGGAAGAAGGGTTTGCTCAAATCCCCTCCTGGCATCCGGCCGTAGACCGTGTGATCCCGGTGGCGATTCGCCGCTGGCGTAAAGCCTGGTTTTCCGCCCCCATTAAAGCTGAGCGCAAGGCTTTTCGCGATGCGGTACGTTTACAGAACTATGACGTGGTTATCGATGCGCAGGGGTTGGTAAAAAGCGCCGCGCTGGTCACTCGTCTGGCGCATGGCATTAAGCATGGTATGGACTGGAGTACCGCGCGCGAACCGCTGGCGAGTCTGTTTTATAACCGTAAGCATCATATCGCCAAACAACAGCATGCTGTTGAACGTACTCGTGAGCTGTTCGCGAAAAGTCTGGGATATACCAAACCCCAGTCGCAGGGTGATTACGCTATTGCACAGCATTTTCTGAATGAACGCAATGCCGATGCAGGGCAGTATGCCGTCTTCCTGCACGCCACCACTCGTGATGACAAGCACTGGCCGGAAGCGAAGTGGCGGGAGCTCATTGGCTTATTAAATCACGCAGAAATACGTATTAAGCTCCCCTGGGGCGCTCCGCATGAAGAAGCGCGAGCCAGACGACTGGCAGAAGGATTTGATTACGTAGACGTTTTACCGCGAATGAGTCTTGGGGATGTAGCCCGGATATTAGCCGGCGCTAAGTTTGTAGTATCCGTTGATACCGGATTAAGCCACTTGACCGCCGCACTGGATCGGCCGAATGTTACGCTATATGGCCCTACGGATCCGGGGTTGATTGGGGGATACGGGAAGAATCAGGTCACATGTCGTGCCCCGGAAGGAAAGCTTGCTTTGCTTGAACCCACTCAGGTTTATTCTCACATAGCGCTGCTGTAATTATTCAGGTATCGCAGATATGTTAAATTCGTTCTTATACAATCGCTTTGCTATTTAACATATCTGCAGCTGACCAAAACTATGCACTATATCGTCTTTCATCCACGATTAAGCATTGTTGCATTCATCTACTTCCACCAACATAACCCAAGAATAATTCGTCGGCCATACCAGTATGAGGATGAAATTTTACGTCTGAAAAGTGATTTTTGCTTTTTCTTGTGACTCTTTATCTCTTTACGTTCTTTCTCTAACCAGCTCCCGGACAACTCTTCAGGGTGATGGACAAAGTTTGCCAGGTATATATCAGAAAAATAACCCTGACGCATCAGATATGCCCATTCATCTATGATGAAAAAGTTATTTTCAAAACGGGAAACAAGTTTTTGAGCGGTTACAGAATTCATCAAATAACCGCAGGCTCGCAAAACATATCCATGACCAAATATAACTTTGCCGAAGGTCTGGCCACCAATTTTCTTGAGTTTAAGCAAATTTAAGACAACTTTATTTTTATACCTTAAACCATCCTGCCCACCAAGTAGGTATAACGCATCTTTATTGAGAACACTTTCATCGACTGTCGATATAAATTCCTTAAAATTCTGATCGATTATTGCATCATCCTCAAGAATACAAACCCAATCTTGTCCACTCTGCCCAAACTGTTTAAATGCCTTCATATGGCTTAGTGAGCAACCCAGTTCACCATCAGTAGGCGTATGGTTTTCCCTGTGCTGAAAGTCAGTTAACGGTATCTTGCGCTTTTCTTCGGCGGACAAATTTTTCCCATAGATAGCATCAACGAACGAATACTCGATCTTTAATTCATTCATTATATCTGATACGCGTTTTCGTCGGGCATCGTCAAAAGGAAGCGAAATGACCAGCACGTACATGAGTTCAAACCCTCTAATATAATTAAGCCAGCACCGTCATCGTGAACTAAAGATTAACAATCACTGGCCAGCTGAATAAACTTAATTAACTATTCTATGTAGCTATACAAAGTCTATCATTTCATATTTATAGTTTATTCTTTGATGTATGATTAATAATTTTATCAGTTTTTTTTGCATAAGTTGCAAAGAGATCGGACTCATCACGAATAATTTTATTAATGTCTTTTTTAAAGTATATCTTCAAAAATCTGAAGTAGTCTCTTTGCGTTAACCCGATGTTTAACGAGGAGAAGTACAAACCAATCAGATCTTTATTGCGCCAACGAACAGGAACCGCATTTCTTATCTGAGCCCGGTGCAGATCAATAACCGACAGTTTGAACGTATTATCCTCAAAATTGGCCGGTTGGTGCAATAAGAAGTGACAGAGATAGCAATCACGGTGATTAACGCCTCCCTGATGCATCCTTCTGACCATAATGGCAAGACGCTCAATTAATGCCATTTTAATTTTTCGCGCAGGTGGATTCACCAACCAATCTGCGCAATAGTCTTCCAGGCTAACCGCCGGGCTCAGATCTTCAGTTATAATAAATGAGATACGGTTGAGCGGATTTATACCTTGCTGCCCGAAACCAACACCGTGCATTGTATCAACATCCAGTTCCTGCAAACGGTGTATAGCATTCCATTCCCTATCAGCTCCGAGTACCGGCAAACGTAAAGAGAACAAGTTTTTGATAACTTCCTTCAGTTTAGTTCCCTGGTGCCATTTCAGGAAATAGCTTTTACCTGCAATCTCAAACCTTATCGTTCTACGCGTTTCGAGCTGTCTAAATGTTTCTCCCTGCAGCTTCTGCACTTCAGAAAAAGCATCTTTCCCTTTCCACAAGGATAAAAATGGTTCTTTTAACTCAACCATGGGCACCACCTATAATAATATCCGCTGCTTTCTCAGGTAGACTATAAAGGTCTTGAGTATCAGCAAAGTGTTGTGCATTCTCTTTCCAGGCATTTCTCTGCTCTGAGTCAGTTAAAGAAAAATAAACAGCTTCATTTAATAATTTTTGTTCAAACGGTTCATCAATAACAATGCCGCACTCAGCATCTTTAACATAATGAGCATATCCGCAAACTGCCGTTGTTATGACAGGTAAACCTGCTGCAATTGCTTCAACCAGCACGATCCCTGCGGCTTCCTGGTATGCCGGATGAATCAATAGATCGGCCGCTGCCATTAACTCTGAGACATCATTACGGCCAGGGAAGAACTTGATATTGTCAGCAACACCATACTCTGTTGCCAGCTTTATATAGCGATCAGGCTTATCCTGACCCACAACAAACAGAATCGTTTGTTTGCGGACAGCTTCCGGTAAGGAAGCAATCGCCCTGATAGTTCTGTCGACACCCTTACGGGTAAAATCAGAACCGATTTGTATAATTAAATACTGGAAACCACTGATATCATTTTCTTTCCTGAAGCTAGCTCTACAATTTGCTGCCTGAGAGCTATATTTTCTGTCAGGATAAATCCCCGGCGGAAGAATATGGAAACGCGCTGGCTCGGTATGATAGTGCTTCTGAAAATCCGCAATTTGCTTATCTGTTAACATCAACAGCTGTGTTGATTTTCCCTCAGCAAATGTTGCTTTCTCAAAGGCAGCATAATGCCGGTATCGTGGTGTCAGACGATAGAGCAAACCTTTTTCTTGCGCGACTTTTTCTGCGTAGCAGACATCAGCAGCATAATAAACATCTAATCCAGGCATTTTATTGAACCCAACGACCCGGTCTGCTGGATTACTCTCAAGATGTTTACTTACCCACCGATGATACTCAGCATTTTTCCCGTTGTTGGAGCATGACCTCACAGGAACAATGATGATCTCCAGGCTGTCTGGAATATTTCCTTGCCATGATTGCGTGTAAACCCGAACATGATATCCACGTGATGCGACTGTCGACGCTATACGCAAAAAATCACGCTGTAACCCACCAAAAGGGAAATATTTATACAAACAGAAAGCAATAACCATTTTATATATCCGGATGCTTTATTAATCGAGTTTAGGTAACCGTGACGCTATGGCTGCAATCACGTCTTCCGCAGGTATAGCAGATAAATATTTCTTACTTCGATCAAGTTTTTCACGCACAGGCATTGGTTGGTAATCACCAGCCCAAAATTGAACCACATCATCAGACCATGGTCGCCAGGCGATATGATCGGTGGCGCCGAAAAGACAAATGATGGGGGTTTTAACAGCTGCAGCAATATGCATCGGGGCAGAGTCAACACCAATAAAAAGTACGGCATGATCAATTAATGCAGCAAGCTCAGGGAATGTTGTCTTCCCGGCAATTTCAGTTAAAGGTTTGGTTTCACATGCCCTGGCAATCTCATCGACGCAGGCAATATCGCTGGCACCGGGTCCAGAAGTCAGTACAACCTGATACCCCAAATGATGTATCGCATCAATCACCAGGGAGAATCTATCATTCTCCCACGACTTGAATTCTTGTCTCGCCGTAGGCTGTATAACAACATACTTCTGGGTATCAACCTGAGGAAGTTTTTTCCGGACAGATTGCCAGACTTGCTCACCATAAACCATTTTCAGTATCGGGACTGATTCTTTTAGATTTAATGGCGTCAACACAGACAAATTACGTTCAACCCAATGATCGCCACTTAGAGGAACGTGATGAGTAAAACTGTCGCGCCAGAATTTCTTATTTCTGTGCGAGAAATCATGTGTCAACTTTATTGGGCAATCCAAACAACGACACAGTAAGGCAACTATCCACTGATCGGTAAGATTGACCACTAAATCATAATGATTACCACGTAGTACCTTGGTTAGCGCTAAGAAATTTTTTGCTTTCTCAAAAGCAGAGCTCTTTTTATTTTTTATGCCATACAAAGCATGGATATCGGGGTTTTCAGATAAAATAGGAATGGTGTCTTCGTAGAGTAAAACATCAATATCAGCATCAGGATAATTTTTTTTAAGCGTGCTGATGACCGGTGTGGTTAGCAACATATCGCCGTGAAAGCGCATTTTTATTACCAGGATCTTTTTCACACTATACCCTTTCAGGTTATTGTTAATTTTCAAATCACGCTACCGCCCCAGGCTCAACAGCTACCTGTGTACTGCAGATCACACCATCTTATTTTATCGCTTATATTATACCACTATTCACTTGACAATTCGATATCTATGGGAATTTTCTATGTGAATTAGAGAAAAATGAATACTTACAATATATGAGACTATTTATCATATTATGAAAATTGAGCCTATATTCTCAACTACGTTACATAGGCTCATTTTAATGTTAATTCGTTAATTTTCCTGACTCATTTTTGTCATACAACATCAGGATAGCTATGCTGTATAATAAAAAGACATTTATGAACATCTTTTCAAATAGACAATATACCAGAATATAGCCAACAAGAGAGCACAGTAATGAAATGCTAAAAATATCTTTTTGGCTTCTGGCTCGAATATATATGTCTTTAAATGTAATGAAAAAAGCCGCAGTAAATAAGAAGAGACCAATTGTCCCAACATTATAAAGAATTATTATAAAAAATGGTTCATCTATATTATAGCCTTTGTTCCGCTCAGAATATACCCCGCCATTTTTCGGCGCATTATGGTCCTCTAAATATTGATTGTATGTAGAATTTCCATATCCAATACCAAAGGCGGCATTGTTTATATTTTCCATTACTAAAGGGAAACGGTCTAAGATGATTTCATCACGACTGGATGTGACGTTATTCATTTGCAGAGTTTGATCGACTTTCATTTTTACCTGACCCACAGTGTTGTAGGCCCCGACAAGCAAAGCAACCATTATAAATAGCAAGCCACAGGTAGCAGCCATAAATCTCTTGATAGTTTTACTCACCAGAAATGAAATCAGGAAAATCTCTACAACAACTGCTAAGATCCCTGCCCGACTCCCGGTGTATGATAAAAAGACAAACGCAAGCGCAGAAATGATATATAATACTGTTTTCAGGAAGTGATTCTTGAATAAGATCGCCCCTGTTAATACAAAAGGAAATAGCATAACAACATAGAATGCGAAACCATAGCGAAGCTGTAGATACAGTTCCTGCGGGTTATTTTTTATAATTCTTAAAATCGGCACTACTAAGACAATATAGGATAGAGTAAGTATCGCCCCAATGACAAAGACCCGTCTCAGTGAGGTTATATGCTTACTGAATGCTCCAAAAAATAACATCATCACTAACGGGTAACGCCAGTCTTTTATCAATATAATAAAGGCATCAAGAGATTTATCTTCATAGGTGAAAAACACAATACAAAAAACACACCACAACGTGAAGAGTAACAATAACTTTCTCTTCTGTATGAGATCAAGCACAATATTTTTAATATCTATTTTATTGGCTTTAATATAGTAAATAGATAAAACTACAGCGAGCACAGAGGTCATATTTAGCACCCCTTGATTATCTATCGTAAATAACCCAAAAATCATTAAAACCAATACAACTTTGCTTAAAATCAAGATATTACTATTTTGACTGTATCTTACTTGATTCATAAAATTCAAATCTCACTTCTTCAAATTGCCTTGTTAATCAATAACAAACACTCGCTCGCACGATTTATGGGGCATATCTTATTATATAACATCGTAAAAATCCCCCATTAATTTTAGTCTCTTCCTCTCACGGTGTACCTTCATTCTAATCACAAAAATATTTTCACATAACACAATGATTAATAAAGAAAATTTAGTCACCAAGTATCTCTTTCCTTCCTTTACAGTTTGTTCTATTCTATGCCGACAGGAGAGCCATTTTGTCTTACATAAACACGCGTGCGCTCTGAAAGAATCAAAAGGAAAAGGATGTGAAAGAAAATATAGTAAAATATATTAAAAATGCACATATTGGAAATGACGATAAAAAAAGTACATGCATCAATATTACCTATGGCGCTGACAGACCCTTTCTTTACGGTACGGGCGTTTCAATTACATCGGTACTTTTAAATAATCGGGATCTGAACCTCCATTTCCATATTTTCACTAATTATCTTGATGAACATCAACTTCATCTTTTTTCTGTCCTGGCAAGCCAATACAATACCCGCATTACGTTTTATGTACTGGATGATAATGAATTAAAAAATCTACCTACTGCATCTAAGGCATGGAATTATTCGATCTACTTCAGACTTATTGCAATCGATTATTTTGCCGATAAACTCAGCAGCATTATATATCTTGACTCTGATATTATATGTAAAGGAAGCCTTACCTCGTTACTCACGGAAGAATTTAATGGCAATGTATTAATGGCTGTCCATGATAGCTTTGTCGATACGTCTGCTGTTGCCGGTATCAATCCAGACCTGTACTTCAACTCAGGCTTCATGTATTTTAATCTTCCAGAATTAAAAGATACTAATTTGACTCTACAGGTCATTTCAAAGGTCAATGAAAACCGTTTCTCACATCCCGATCAGGATGCGTTGAACGTCCTCTTCAATGATCGCGTAAAAATTCTTGACCATAAATTCAATTCATTCTTTAACATTGATACGTTAGCCAGGAAAGGGGGGGATGCCTTTAAAATCACATCACAAACGGTATTCATTCACTATGTCGGCGTCACTAAACCCTGGCATGACTGGGCGCAATATTATGCTGAAGTCAAATACTTCAAAATCGCCAGAGATAATTCACCGTGGAAAGATATTCCTTTATTGGCACCCACTACGTATAAACAGCTATCGCGAAAAAGCACACATTTAAAACACAATGGTCATCTCCTCGGTGCTTTTATTTTCTATGTTAAGTATTTAGTTAACAAATACCAAACACAGAAAAAACGCTAATGTATTGATATTATTGTCTTTTCAGGAATGGCTATGTTTCTGGCATATTCTATAAAGAGATCGGTTTTTATGACCATAACCATTCCGTTTTTAGCCTTCCACTGCAGAGATTACCAAGCGGGGCAACACAACTCAGGCCCCCTTTCTCGTGATCCGTACAGTTTCCTCAAAAAATCAGCAAAAATGATGGTAAAGCCATAGTTAAATACATAGAATCCCCAGCACATCCATAAGCCAGCTACTATTATGCTTGAATTGCTTTACACCGCCCTTTTCTACCTTATTCAGCCTCTAATCTGGATACGGCTTTGGGTGCGCGGACGTAAAGCTCCGGCGTACCGTAAACGCTGGGGTGAACGTTACGGTTTTTATCGCCGCCCACTGAAACCAGGCGGCATCATGCTCCATTCAGTTTCCGTAGGTGAAACGCTGGCAGCAATCCCCTTAGTCCGCGCTCTGCGACATCGTTACCCGGATTTGCCGATCACGGTAACCACCATGACGCCAACCGGTTCTGAGCGCGTGCAATCTGCTTTTGGCACAGACGTTCAACATATCTATCTTCCCTATGATTTACCGGATGCGTTGAACCGTTTCCTGAATAAAGTTGACCCCAAACTGGTGTTAATTATGGAAACCGAGCTCTGGCCAAATCTGATCGCTGCACTGCATAAGCGCCACATCCCGTTGGTCATAGCCAACGCGCGCCTTTCTGCTCGTTCAGCCGCTGGCTACGCTAAATTAGGGAAATTTGTTAGCAGGCTATTACGCCGCATTACGCTGATTGCTGCACAAAACGAAGAAGATGGTGCTCGCTTCATTACATTGGGTGCCAGAAGCAATCAGGTCACCGTCACCGGCAGCCTGAAGTTTGATATTTCTGTCACCCCACAGCTGGCCGCTAAAGCGGTTACGTTGCGACGCCAGTGGGCACCGCATCGCCCGGTATGGATTGCGACCAGCACGCATGACGGGGAAGAAAGCATTATCATCGCTGCTCATCAGGCGCTGTTACACCAGTTCCCGAATCTTTTATTGATTCTGGTTCCCAGACATCCTGAGCGCTTCCCGGATGCCATCAACCTCGTACGCCAGGCTGGTCTAAGCTTTACCACACGTTCTTCAGGCGAAGTGCCGTCCTCAAGTACCCAGGTGGTTATCGGCGACACGATGGGTGAGCTGATGCTGCTGTACGGAATTGCCGATCTTGCTTTTGTCGGTGGCTCTCTGGTTGAGCGTGGTGGACACAACCCACTGGAAGCAGCGGCACATGCCATTCCCGTATTGATGGGCCCGCATACCTTTAACTTCAAAGACATTTGCGCCCGACTGGAACAGGCAAGCGGGTTGATCACCGTCGCTGACGTCACCACGCTGGTGAAAGAGGTTTCGTCCCTTCTGACCGATGAAGATTATCGTAATTTTTATGGTCGCCATGCTGTTGAAGTACTGTATCAAAATCAGGGCGCGCTACAGCGTCTGCTGCAGCTGCTGGAACCTTACCTGCCACCCAAAACGCATTGAGGGCTGTCATGCAAAAACGGGCGATTTATCCAGGAACCTTTGATCCCATTACTAACGGCCACCTCGATATCGTGACGCGTGCGACAAGCATGTTTGATCACGTGATCCTGGCAATTGCCGCAAGCCCCAGTAAAAAACCGATGTTCACACTGGAAGAACGCGTTCAGCTGGCACAGCAGGCAACGGCGCATCTTGGTAATGTAGACGTCATGGGATTTAGCGATTTAATGGCAAACTTTGCCCGCGATAATCAGGCTAATATCCTGATTCGCGGTCTGCGTGCCGTGGCTGATTTTGAATATGAAATGCAGTTGGCGCACATGAACCGCCACTTAATGCCTCAACTGGAAAGCGTCTTTTTGATGCCTTCTAAAGAGTGGTCGTTTATTTCATCATCGCTGGTTAAAGAAGTCGCCCGCCACCAGGGTGACGTGACCCACTTCCTGCCAAAAAATGTTCATCAGGCGCTGATGGATAAGCTGAAGTAGCGCTTTAGCCGGGTAAGCCGACAATGTTTATCCGGCCTGCAATGAATGTTATTTCTGACAGCGACGGCAGTAGAACGTCGTTCGCTGAGCGTGCTTAGTTGCAACGATTGGCGCTCCGCATACGCGGCAAGGCTCACCTTCACGTCCATAAACCTGTAATTCCTGAGCAAAATAGCCTGGCTTACCGTCACTTTGCAGAAAATCTTTCAGCGTCGTTCCACCCTGCTCGATAGAGCGCAGCAATACAGCCTTAATAACGCGTACCAGCAGCCCACACTCATCTTTCGACAGCGATGATGCCAGGCGGTCAGGATGAATGCCAGCCGCAAAGAGAGACTCACTGGCGTAGATATTTCCCACCCCCACCACCAGCTTGTTATCCATCAGCCAGGGTTTTATCGCCGTTTTCTTCTTCGCGCATTTCTGCTGGAGATAAGCGGCGTTGAAATCGTCGCTCAGCGGCTCAGGGCCAAGATGGGCGAGGACATTATGTCCATCCAGTTCTTTCGTCCACAGCCAGGCGCCAAAACGCCGGGGATCGGTATACCGTAGGACTTTGCCATTACTCATCACTAAGTCGACGTGATCATGCTTTTCTGCGGGAAGTTCTTCAGGAAGAATACGCAGACTACCCGACATCCCCAGATGAATGATAATCCAGCCATCCGCCAGTTCCAGCAGCAGGTATTTCGCGCGGCGCTGTACGCTCAGTACAGGTTTATCGCTCAGGCGATAGATTTCCTCAGATACTGGCCAGCGCAAACGACCATTACGCACAGTGGCGTGTAGAATCGTCGCCCCTACCAGATGCGGCTCAATACCACGGCGACTGGTTTCGACTTCAGGTAATTCAGGCATAGCATCTCCGGCGCTGTATCAGGTCTCATTAATATGGGGACGGCCAGAAAACAAAAAACCCCGCCGAAGCGAGGTTTTTTGCTACATCGAAACTAAAATTATTTGATTTTAGCTTCTTTGTACAGTACGTGCTGGCGTACAACTGGATCGAATTTTTTCAGTTCCAGTTTTTCCGGCTTAGTACGTTTGTTCTTCGTGGTGGTGTAGAAGTGACCTGTACCAGCAGAAGAAACCAGCTTGATTTTCTCGCGAATACCTTTAGCCATGATTTATTTCCTCTTTAAGTACTTAGTACTTTTCGCCACGGGCACGCAGTTCAGACAGAACTGTATCGATGCCTTTCTTATCGATTACACGCATACCTTTAGCAGATACGCGCAGGGTGACAAAACGCTTCTCGCTCTCAACCCAGAAACGGTGAGAGTGCAGGTTCGGCAGGAAACGGCGTTTAGTCGCGTTCAGTGCGTGGGAACGGTTGTTACCGGTCACCGGACGCTTGCCAGTAACTTGGCAGACTCGGGACATGTCTATTCTCCAAAAATCAAATTAGCTCGAGCTTCGTATGGGGTATCGGCGCCTCGTCAGGCTTTACAGCCCGGTCATCGCATAGTTCTAAGTGAACTCTCGATTGCCAGGCCCAAATGCCAAACCCGAGATTCTCAAAGGTGGCGTAGTATACGCTGACCCGGCGTTATGCTCAAGTCCCGAACAGACAAAGATCCCGATGGATCGCGTAAAGTGCGTTAAATCCAACCGCGTTCCGCAAAAGAAACGTACTCTCCGCGCCCAATGACCAGATGATCAAGCACCCGGATATCCATGAACTGACAGCATTTCACAACACGCTCGGTGATGAGTTTATCTGCTTTGCTCGGCTCTGCACAGCCTGAAGGGTGATTATGCGCAAGGATCACTGCGGAAGCATTCATTTTTATCGCTTCGCGGACAATTTCTCGCGGATGTACCTCGACGTGGCTAATCGTACCGGAAAAAAGTTTACTGTGTTTAATCACGCGATGTTGAGAATCCATAAAGATCACAAAAAAGATCTCGCGTTCCTCTTGCGAGAGCTGGCTTTGCAAAAATTCACGCGCCATTTCCGGGCTAAGTATCGCGCGCTCCTCAATCACCCGTACGTTGTAGTAACGCCTTGCCAGTTCCGCTATCCCCTTCAGCTGCGCATACTTCGCGATACCGATACCCGGAACATAGCTGAATTCCATGTAATCAGCAGACAACAGGCCATACAGCGAATCAAAATGCTGCAGCATCTCTTTCGCCAGCGTCAGCACATCTTTACCCAGCATCCCGGTGCGTAAAAAAAGAGCCAGTAGCTCAACGTCGGTCAGCGAGCTGGCTCCCTGCGCCAACAGCTTTTCCCGAGGCATTATACGTCCTGTATTTTCCATGCTTTTCCCCTCCTTTCGCGTCCGCATAGTGGCATAACGCCAACGGTGAATCGACGCTCTGTTATCAGTTCTTCGTAGCGCCTCGCAAACTGGATCGCGGGCAAAAGCACGACACATTGCGGATTGTGATAAAATATCCGCCTTCTGGTGAAACCCAACAGGAAAGATCATGATGAGCCTGGCCGGTAAAAAAATCGTACTTGGCGTCAGTGGCGGTATTGCTGCGTACAAAACCCCTGAGCTGGTGCGTCGTTTACGGGAACGCGGCGCTGATGTTCGCGTGGCAATGACTGAGGCGGCAAAAGCGTTTATTACTCCTCTGAGCTTACAGGCAGTTTCGGGTTACCCCGTTTCCGACAGCCTGCTTGACCCCGCTGCCGAAGCCGCGATGGGTCACATTGAGCTGGGGAAATGGGCCGATTTGGTTATCCTGGCCCCTGCGACGGCAGACCTGATTGCTCGCGTTGCCGCCGGGATGGCCAACGATCTGGTCTCTACGATTTGTCTGGCAACACCCGCGTCTGTTGCCGTGCTGCCGGCCATGAACCAGCAGATGTACCGCGCTGCCGCTACCCAGCACAATCTGGGCATTCTTGCCTCGCGCGGTTTGCTCATTTGGGGCCCTGACAGCGGTAGCCAGGCATGTGGCGATGTCGGTCCTGGCCGTATGCTGGATCCCTTAACAATTGTGGATATGGCGGCAGAACATTTTTCACCTGTCAAAGATCTGCAACATCTCAACATCATGATTACGGCGGGTCCGACGCGTGAACCACTTGATCCCGTGCGATATATTTCCAACCATAGCTCCGGGAAGATGGGATTTGCTATCGCGGCCGCTGCAGCAAAACGCGGGGCAAACGTCACGCTGGTATCAGGTCCGGTTTCGTTGCCCACGCCGCCATTTGTCCAGCGCGTTGATGTGATGACCGCGCTGGAAATGGAAGCCGCCGTGCAATCTGCGGTGCAACAACAGCATATTTTTATCGGCTGCGCCGCAGTCGCTGATTACCGCGCTGAAACTGTCGCCCATGAGAAAATCAAAAAGCAGGCGACGCAGGGCGATGAATTAACAGTAAAAATGGTCAAAAACCCGGATATTATTGCCGGCGTTGCCGCACTGGATGCTAACCGGCCTTTTGTCGTTGGGTTTGCCGCCGAAACAAATAATGTGGAAGAATATGCCCGACAAAAACGCCTCCGCAAAAACCTTGATGTGATTTGTGCGAACGACGTTTCGCTGTCTACTCAAGGATTTAACAGTGACAGCAACGCATTACACCTTTTTTGGCAGGATGGAGATAAAGTCTTACCGCTTGAGCGCAAAGAACTCCTGGGCCAATTATTACTCGACGAGATCGTGACCCGTTATGATGAAAAAAATCGACGTTAAGATTCTGGACCCGCGCGTAGGGCAACAATTTCCGCTCCCGACGTACGCCACCTCTGGTTCTGCCGGACTTGACCTGCGTGCTTGTCTTGAGGATGCCGTAGAACTGGCGCCAGGCGCAACAACGCTGGTGCCTACCGGGTTAGCCATCCATATCGCCGATCCTTCTCTGGCGGCGGTGATGCTCCCGCGCTCCGGGTTGGGCCATAAGCACGGTATCGTACTGGGCAATCTGGTCGGTTTGATTGATTCCGACTACCAGGGCCAACTGATGGTATCCATCTGGAACCGTGGTCAGGACAGCTTCACTATTGAGCCAGGCGAACGTATCGCGCAGATGGTATTTGTACCGGTCGTGCAGGCTGAATTTAATCTGGTGGAAGAGTTTGAAGCCACCGATCGTGGCGAAGGTGGCTTCGGCCATTCCGGGCGCAAGTAACCCGCAGAAAAGTATCCCACAGCGTAATAACGCAATAACATACCGCAAACAGTCGTTTGCGGTCGCTGTGTGGATGCCTGCCTGGCAAGAGCTTATTTTCAGGGGTATTTTGTAACATGGTAGAAAAGCAAACTGCGAAAAGGAATCGTCGCGAAGAAATACTTCAGTCTCTGGCGCTGATGCTGGAATCCAGTGATGGAAGCCAGCGTATCACGACAGCAAAACTGGCAGCCTCTGTGGGCGTATCCGAAGCGGCATTGTATCGCCATTTTCCCAGCAAGACTCGCATGTTCGATAGCCTGATTGAGTTTATCGAAGATAGTCTGATTACCCGTATCAATCTGATTTTGAAAGATGAAAAGGACACTAACGCGCGCTTGCGTCTAATCGTTCTGTTGATTTTAGGGTTCGGTGAACGTAATCCCGGCCTGACGCGAATTCTGACCGGACACGCGTTGATGTTCGAGCAAGACCGTCTGCAAGGCCGCATTAACCAACTTTTTGAGCGCATTGAAGCGCAGTTGCGCCAGGTTCTACGAGAAAAAAGAATGCGTGAAGGTGAAGGCTACACCGTGGATGAAACGCTGCTGGCCAGCCAGTTACTGGCTTTCTGCGAAGGTATGCTATCCCGGTTTGTACGTAGCGAATTTAAATACCGCCCAACGGATGATTTTGACACCCGCTGGCCGTTAGTTGCCGCTCAATTGCAGTAACACAGCCGTCCACCTTATCAGGCCTGCGCAACCCGTAGGCCCGGTAAGCTTAGCGCCACCGGGCAATTCAAAAGCGATTAAACCCCAAACTCTTCGCGATACGCCCGTACTGCGGCCAGGTGTTCTGCCATTTCAGGTTTTTCTTCCAGATAGGCAATCAGATCTTTCAGGGTAATGATAGAAATCACCTTGCAACCATAATCGCGTTCCACTTCCTGAATCGCTGAAATCTCGCCGCGACCGCGTTCCTGACGATCGAGAGAAATGAGTACCCCTGCCAACGTCGCGCCATTTGCCTGGATTATCTCCATGGATTCACGAATCGCAGTACCGGCAGTGATCACGTCATCCACCAGCATGACACGCCCCTCAAGTGCGCTACCGACCAGATTGCCACCTTCACCGTGGGTCTTCGCCTCTTTACGGTTAAAGCAGTACGGCAAATCTTTATCGTGGTGTTCAGCCAGCGCAACGGCCGTTGTAGTCGCAATCGGAATACCTTTGTACGCTGGGCCAAACAGCAAATCGAACTCAATACCGGAATCCACCAGCGCTTCGGCGTAAAAACGGCCTAACAGAGCCAGGTCGCGCCCGGTATTAAACAGTCCGGCGTTGAAGAAATAGGGGCTTTTACGCCCGGATTTCAGCGTAAACTGGCCAAACTTTAGTACCTGCTTGCTAAGCGCAAACTCAATAAACTGGCGCTGATACGGTTTCATGGATTCGCTCCTCATCTCACTTTATTACAGACAAAAAAAAGGCGACTCATCAGTCGCCTTTAAAATCAATTTTCTAACGCCGCCTTCTGCGTCGCTACAATGGATTCGATTCCCCCTCGGGCCAATGCCAGTAGGGTGAGTAGCTCTTCGTGGCTGAACGGCTCACCTTCTGCCGTACCTTGCACTTCAATAATGCGACCGTCTTCGGTCATCACCACGTTCATGTCGGTCTCTGCGGCAGAATCTTCAACGTATTCGAGGTCGCAAAGTGCTTCGCCATTCACAATACCTACGGAGACCGCCGCGACCATCCCTTTCATCGGGTTAGTTTTCAGTTTACCGCTCGCGACCAGCTTGTTCAGCGCATCAGCTAACGCAACACATGCACCGGTAATTGATGCGGTGCGCGTACCACCGTCTGCCTGGATAACATCGCAGTCCAGCGTAATGGTGAACTCGCCTAGCGTCTTCAGATCAACAGCGGCGCGCAACGCGCGAGCGATCAGACGCTGGATTTCCATAGTACGACCGCCCTGCTTACCTTTTGCCGCTTCACGCGCGTTACGGGTGTGTGTGGCGCGTGGCAGCATGCCATATTCTGCGGTGATCCAACCCTGGCCCTGACCTTTCAGGAAACGCGGAACACCTTCATCAATAGACGCGGTGCACAACACTTTGGTATCACCAAATTCGACCAGCACGGAGCCTTCAGCGTGTTTTGTATAATTACGGGTCAGGGTGACGGGACGCACCTGATTGGCACTACGACCTGCTGGACGCATGATAAAATCTCCGGCTTGAAACGAATGTGGCTGCGCATTATACGGACTTCCGACTGTTATTCCTATCCTGACAAGACGTGGATGGCTATAATCCTCCCATCTCATCTTTAAAAACAGGAACGTCTATGATCCGCAGCATGACCGCTTACGCCCGGCGTGAAATCAAGGGTGAATGGGGTAGCGCTACCTGGGAAATGCGCTCGGTAAACCAGCGTTATCTGGAAACTTATTTTCGCCTGCCGGAGCAGTTCCGTAGTCTCGAACCCGTGGTTCGCGAGCGTATTCGCACGCGTCTGACGCGCGGTAAAGTCGAATGTACGCTGCGTTTTGAGCCTGATGCCAGTGCACAAGGCGAGCTGATTCTGAATGAAAAACTCGCTAAACAGCTCGTTAGCGCTGCTAACTGGGTCAAAATGCAGAGTGATGAAGGTGAAATTAACCCGGTTGATATCCTGCGTTGGCCTGGCGTAATGGCAGCCCAGGAGCAAGATCTGGACTCCATTGCCGCCGAAATCCTCGCCGCGCTTGACGGTACGCTGGATGACTTCGTCGTCGCGCGTGAAACCGAAGGTCAGGCGCTAAAAGCGCTGATCGAGCAGCGTCTGGAAGGCGTCAGCGCTGAAGTCACCAAAGTGCGCGCACATATGCCGGAAATCCTGCAATGGCAGCGCGAGCGTCTGGTCGCCAAACTGGAAGATGCTCAGGTGCAGCTGGAAAATAACCGCCTTGAGCAAGAGCTGGTGCTGATGGCACAGCGTATCGACGTGGCTGAAGAACTGGATCGCCTGGAAGCTCACGTCAAAGAAACCTACAACATTCTGAAGAAAAAAGAGGCGGTTGGCCGTCGTCTGGACTTCATGATGCAGGAATTCAACCGTGAGTCGAATACTCTGGCATCGAAGTCTATCAATGCCGAGGTGACTAATTCCGCGATTGAACTGAAGGTATTGATCGAGCAAATGCGCGAGCAAATTCAGAATATCGAGTAATTTTGAATATCATCCCTATGCTATCGTAACGTACTAGATAGCCTGCTCAATGCAGGCTATCCGTACCGCCAGTAAGTGCTGACTTATATAAAATTGAATACTTATTTATCTGGCATATATTTGTCGTTATAAATACTCTTCAGAATATCAATCCGAACAGCATTACTGCTGTTCATATTCACGACTGTCAGTACTTCATCGGAGCCCCTGAGACGCCAGCATTCCGCCTCAACATCGCATTTTACCTGTTTTTCATAGCCCGCCATTGAGAGATATTTACTAATCCTCCCCGTATTACTGGTATCATGGAACGTCACACTCCATACATCAGCCTTAGGACCAGAAATGTTCGTATAATTAAAGTCATACACTTGGGATATTCTCGGCATTTTTTTTAAAACTTGAGGAGTATAATAATCATATTTGTCTTTATCAAACTCTGTATATTGTGCGTTACCAGCAAGTCTCATTTTAATATTAGGACAGAAATAAGAACTGCATATAGCTATTATCATCAGCACTATTATGACTGCCTGTTTCATATGTTTCCCTTTTTTACCAGTTAACGACCGTTCCATCTCTGGAAACTATTTTAACGTTACCAGAACTAAAGTCGCTGTAAGGTATCACTGTTCTCATGAATGAGGGTAAAACACCTTTTACAGGAAGAGCTAAAGCTGATTTCATCGGATCGGGAAATAAAATCGGTTGGAATGAGGTGTTTTTAAAAGAACCGATTGGACCATAATAATCCCAACGTCTGAGGGCTTCCTCTTTGCTGACGGGCTGCAATAGCGGGAATGGGTTACTATATGAGACTACGCGGTAGAACCCCAGCAAATCGGATACTAAATCCTCACCACTGAAACCGCTGTCGGTGTAAAGATAAAAGGGGAAATTTGACTGTAAACCTTCAAAACGATGAGCAAGCGCCATCATCATGGAAAGCGCTATACTATATCGTTCAAATAAACTTCGCCCTTTTCTAATTCTCCATCTGATGAACTTCCCAATTGTGAGCCCTCCTCTTCCCATACTTTGAGTGTATTTTACATCGTAATAATCCTTTCCTGAATGCTCGCCTTGGTGCATATCCGAGAGTAACTTTCTGACATCATCTCCTCGAGCATGTCCCATATCTATCCACCCCAAAACTTCGGTGTAGGTTATCCCACTTCTTAAATTTCCAGCCTCTCTGCCATCCTGAATTTCCTCTCTTACGCTCATGTCTATCACTCCGACTGACTAAATGCTGAAGATTTTGCTGTAAATGTGTCTACACGCATAGAAGCGATAGCTGAGGGGGGCATTTTTCAGAATAGAGGCCGCTGAATATCAGAGTTTACTTAGGATGACTTCTCTAATGGCTTCTGGAGTGTCAACTTGTCCAATGGTCGGGGGGATAGTTTTGTTGAAATATCATACGCGGCTCGCCAGTAAACGGCGGCGCTACGTGCTTTTCCGATGGGCATGTTTATAACCTCTCACTACGCATTATATTTTCTCATCACTTATCACCATCACTAATATCGTTATGCGCACAACATATGGCATTTTCTTCAAACAAGCATTAGCTGTAGTTATTAGAATCACTTCACCTTAGAAAATCTCAATCGTGACAGTGCGCACAAATCGTTAACCTTAGCCCCCAGCAAATCAGGGGGAATACATGCTGTTACACGTTTTATACTTAATTGGTATTACTGCCGAAGCCATGACGGGTGCACTTGCGGCAGGTCGTCGTCGTATGGATACATTTGGCGTCATTATTATTGCTACCGCGACGGCCATTGGCGGTGGTTCGGTACGCGATATTCTTCTCGGGCATTATCCGCTCGGCTGGGTAAAGCACCCTGAATACGTCATTATCGTGGCGACTGCTGCGGTACTGACCACCATTATTGCCCCCGTCATGCCCTATCTGCGTAAAATATTCCTCGTACTGGATGCGCTGGGCCTGGTGGTCTTTTCTATTATTGGCGCTCAGGTGGCGCTGGATATGGGACACGGGCCAATTATTGCCGTGGTCGCTGCGGTTACCACTGGTGTCTTTGGCGGTGTATTACGCGATATGTTCTGCAAACGCATCCCGCTGGTGTTCCAGAAAGAATTGTATGCCGGCGTATCATTTGCCGCTGCCGTGCTGTACATCGTGCTACAGCATTATGTCTCCAGCCACGATGTCGTAGTTATCTCCACCCTGCTTTTCGGCTTTACAGCACGTTTACTGGCACTGCGCCTGAAGTTAGGACTGCCGGTATTTTACTATCGCCATGAAGGGCATTAAGGCATAAAGCCCGTGATCCTCTGAGCAGCTAACCAGTTGCTCAGCACTGTGACCTCTCGCTCCTCCAGCCACTGCATCACCTGCCGAGCCCGCCGCTCCCCCATAAAAGGAAGCTGCCGCCAGCTTTGTTCACTACGCTCGTGTAACTGCAGCCATGAACCATCCCGACTGGCATTCAACGTAGCCTGTGTTATCGGTATTCCCATAGCAATCAGCCAGCGCGTGAACGGAAGATCGCGTGACAGGTTGAACTGATGCCATAACTTCTCCCCTTTGCTTACACCAAATGTGGACTGTAGTTGTTCCTGAGTTAGCCCAAGCCAGGAAAAGATATGCTCAAAGCGATACGCCTGATGGAGCTCCCGCCATCCCGCCTCGCCGATGCCCTCCAGCCCCAATACCTCTTTGGCGCCCAGCCAGACCAGCCTTGCGACAAACTGCTCATAACACTCCGGGGTAGCATAAAAACAGGTTAATGAATTGAAGCGCCCCTCAGGTGGCGTTGGCTTAATACGCTGGGTACTGCGCCACACCACCTCATCTATACGGGGGATCCCTTGTCCGGCGAGGCTTATCAGAATCTGATCGCCAGGCGCGATATCCCATTCATTCCAGCGTCGGACAGAGCCAATATTGACGCGCTGCACCCGCTTATCATCCAGCATGACGGGCTTCAACATAGCAACAACGGCAATTTTCCCACTTTTACCAACTGAAAACTGAATATCTGTAACCTCTGATACCTGAGCCACCGGAGGATATTTCCACGCTGCCAGCCAGTCTCCCTGTCCAGGGAGCCAGTATCGCGCCTGCGGTTCTTTCCCCGATCGCACCACGACACCATCCGTCACAAAAGGGAGCGCCGAAGTCCACCACCTGGCACGGGCCTGCTCTACGTCGTCCGCATTCTTCACGGCCTGAGTATAGCGCTGCGCAAAACTGAACCCGGCAGCAGTGAGTTGCTCCAACCTTTCCGACATGACCGCCGGACCATCAGGCCAGGCCCAGATAAATATGTTCAGAGAGCGTAATAACTCCGGCGTGTTCTGCCGCATCATCATTCCAGCAACCTTTGAACGGGCGTTCATTCCCCCTCTCTGCTGTTGGATATGCCCTTCCTGCTGCAAAAATATCTCACCCTGCAGAGTACTGTTAGCGAGCTGTCCCTCGGTAATATGGGGTACGGAAGGGATCTGAAGAACCTTTTGCGTCCAGTCTTCACCTTTCAGGCCGTTACCACGGCTAATCGCCTGTATCAGATTGCCGTTGCGATAAACCAGCGTGACCGCCACGCCGTCCACCTTCGGCTGCACCCAGAGATCGCTACGGGCCTGCATCCATTGCTGGAGCGCTTGCTTATCGGCAAGTTTTCGAACTCCCGTGTGGGGAACAGGGTGCGAAACTGTGCCACTTATTGGGGGCGCAGACAGATCGGGTGGGGCTTCATCGACAAAACAACGTTGCCATTGGATGAGTTGCGCATTGAGTTGGTCATAAACGCCGTCGTCTACGGCACTTTCACCCTGTTTCCAGTAACTGTCATTCCACTGTGTTATCTGCTGCTGTAGTCGCGAAATTTCCTCATTTGCCCGGGCAGGCGACCAGACGGGGCAAACCGCCCAGGCGGGTAGATATCCCATTAGCAAAATCACCCCTATGCCTTTCCATAACCTCATGCTACCTCCGCTGAACACTGTGTTTCCCGGCAGATATAGCGCGAAGTGAAAAGGAAACAGAGCGGTAAAAACTCATCCTGCGAGCACCATTCCTGACATTTGCACAAATTGCTGCAAATCGTGGATAAAACAGGAAACTGGTACGCAAAACGCAATAAACATGCGCAAAAAGTGTGACAAAGGCTACGTAGCAAAGCGGCTACGTGTATAATAAGCCCGTATGTAGGCTCTCTTTCGACAATCACATACATTAAGATACTCATGGCTCAAGGCACGCTTTATATTGTTTCTGCCCCCAGTGGCGCGGGTAAATCCAGCCTGATTCAGGCTTTATTAAAGACCCAACCGTTGTATGACACCCAGGTTTCTGTTTCGCACACCACGCGCGCGCCGCGCCCGGGGGAAGTGCACGGTGAACACTATTTCTTTGTGAACCATGATGAATTCAGAACCATGATTGGCAGAGATGCGTTCCTGGAACACGCTGAGGTATTTGGCAATTACTACGGCACCTCGCGTGAGGCAATTGAGCAAGTACTGGCATCGGGCGTCGATGTCTTTTTAGATATCGACTGGCAAGGTGCGCAGCAAATTCGTGAAAAAATGCCGCATGCACGCAGTATTTTTATTTTGCCACCTTCTAAGATTGAGCTGGACCGCCGCCTGCGTGGCCGTGGTCAGGATAGCGAAGAAGTTATCGCAAAACGTATGGCGCAAGCTGTTGCAGAAATGAGCCATTACGCCGAATATGATTATCTGATTGTGAATGATGACTTCGATACTGCCCTGGGCGATTTGAAAACGATCATTCGCGCCGAACGTCTGCGCATGAGCCGCCAAAAGCAGCGTCATGACGCTTTAATCAGCAAACTGTTGGCAGACTGAACCCACATTCAGTATCATGCCCAGTCATTTCTTCACCTGTGGAGCATTTTAAGTATGGCACGCGTAACTGTTCAGGACGCTGTAGAGAAAATTGGTAACCGTTTTGACCTGGTACTGGTCGCCGCGCGTCGCGCTCGTCAGATGCAGGTAGGCGGAAAGGATCCGCTCGTACCGGAAGAAAACGATAAAACTACCGTTATCGCGCTGCGCGAAATCGAAGAAGGTCTGATCAACAACCAGATCCTCGACGTGCGTGAGCGCCAGGAACAGCAAGAGCAGGAAGCCGCTGAATTACAAGCTGTTACCGCTATTGCTGAAGGTCGTCGTTAATCACAAAGCGGGTCGCCCTTGTATCTGTTTGAAAGCCTGAATCAACTGATTCAACACTACCTGCCGGAAGACCAGATTAAGCGTCTTCGGCAGGCGTATCTCGTTGCACGTGACGCTCACGAGGGCCAGACACGTTCAAGCGGTGAACCCTATATCACGCACCCGGTAGCGGTAGCCTGCATTCTGGCCGAGATGAAACTCGACTATGAAACGCTGATGGCTGCGCTGCTGCATGACGTGATTGAAGATACCCCAGCCACCTATCAGGACATGGAACAGCTTTTTGGTAAAAGCGTTGCAGAGCTGGTAGAAGGGGTATCGAAGCTTGATAAGCTTAAGTTTCGCGATAAGAAAGAGGCGCAAGCCGAAAACTTTCGCAAGATGATTATGGCGATGGTGCAGGATATCCGCGTCATTCTCATCAAACTAGCTGACCGTACCCATAATATGCGCACGCTGGGCTCATTACGCCCGGACAAGCGTCGCCGCATCGCCCGTGAAACCCTCGAAATCTATAGTCCGCTGGCACACCGTTTAGGTATTCATCACATTAAAACCGAGCTGGAAGAGCTGGGCTTTGAAGCGCTGTACCCGAACCGCTATCGCGTGATTAAAGAAGTGGTTAAAGCCGCTCGCGGCAACCGCAAAGAGATGATCCAAAAAATCCTCTCGGAAATCGAAGGGCGTTTGCAGGAGGCAGGCATTCCGTGTCGCGTGAGCGGGCGCGAGAAGCACCTGTACTCTATCTACTGCAAAATGGTGCTCAAAGAGCAGCGTTTTCACTCCATCATGGATATCTACGCTTTTCGCGTCATTGTTCATGATTCCGATACCTGCTATCGCGTACTCGGCCAGATGCATAGCCTGTACAAACCGCGTCCTGGTCGCGTGAAAGACTATATCGCCATTCCAAAAGCGAACGGATATCAGTCTTTGCACACCTCAATGATCGGCCCTCATGGCGTTCCGGTTGAAGTACAAATTCGTACTGAAGACATGGATCAGATGGCAGAAATGGGTGTGGCGGCGCACTGGGCTTACAAAGAGCACGGCGGCGAAAGCAGCACCACCGCACAAATCCGCGCTCAGCGCTGGATGCAAAGCCTGCTGGAACTGCAGCAGAGCGCCGGTAGCTCGTTTGAATTTATTGAAAGCGTCAAATCTGATCTCTTCCCGGATGAGATTTATGTTTTCACACCGGAAGGGCGCATTGTCGAACTGCCCGCCGGTGCAACGCCTGTCGACTTCGCCTACGCCGTGCATACCGATATCGGTCACGCCTGCGTCGGCGCACGTGTCGACAGACAGCCTTACCCGCTTTCACAACCGCTGTTTAGCGGTCAGACCGTTGAAATCATTACCGCGCCGGGCGCACGTCCGAATGCGGCATGGCTTAACTTCGTCGTCAGTTCGAAAGCGCGCGCCAAGATTCGCCAACTGCTGAAAAACCTCAAGCGCGATGATTCCGTCAGTCTGGGTCGTCGACTGCTCAACCATGCCCTGGGCGGTAGCCGTAAACTGGCTGAGATCCCGCCAGAGAGCATCCAGCGTGAGCTTGAGCGCATGAAGCTCGCCACGCTTGACGATCTGCTCGCAGAAATCGGTCTGGGTAACGCCATGAGCGTGGTGGTAGCGAAAAACCTCCAGCAGGGCGAAGCAACAGCGAACGTACCGGCACAATCTGGCCATGGTCATCTGCCGATCAAAGGCGCAGACGGTGTGCTGATCACCTTCGCGAAATGCTGTCGTCCGATTCCAGGCGATCCCATCATTGCCCACGTCAGCCCGGGTAAAGGTCTGGTGATTCACCATGAATCCTGCCGTAACATTCGTGGCTACCAGAAAGAGCCTGAGAAGTTTATGGCGGTGGAATGGGATAAAGAGACGGAGCAGGAGTTCATCACCGAGATTAAGGTGGATATGTTTAACCACCAGGGTGCTCTGGCGAACCTGACGGCGGCAATTAACACGACTACCTCCAATATTCAAAGTCTGAATACGGAAGAGAAAGATGGCCGCGTCTATAGCGCCTTTATTCGCCTGACCGCCCGCGACCGTGTGCACCTGGCGAATATCATGCGCAAAATCCGCGTCATGCCGGACGTGATCAAAGTCACCCGTAACCGTAACTAGAACAAGTTTTATGAATGAACAGCGCTATGCACGTATCCGCGAAATGCTCGCACGTCGTCAGCCCGATCTGACCGTCTGCATGGAAGAGGTCCACAAGCCTCATAACGTTTCCGCTATCATTCGTACTGCAGATGCGGTCGGCGTGCATGAAGTCCACGCCGTCTGGCCGGGTAGCCGTATGCGCACCATGGCCTCTTCTGCCGCAGGCAGTAACAGTTGGGTACAGGTTAAAACTCACCGCACCATTAGCGATGCGGTCACACATTTAAAAAACCGGGGCATGCAGGTGCTGGCAACCCATCTGTCAGATAAAGCCGTGGATTTTCGCGAGATTGATTACACTCGCCCCACCTGCATCCTGATGGGTCAGGAAAAAACCGGCATTACTCAGGAAGCGTTGGCTCTGGCGGATCAGGACATCATCATTCCCATGACTGGCATGGTGCAATCGCTGAACGTTTCGGTCGCCTCGGCGCTGATTCTGTACGAGGCACAGCGCCAGCGGCAAAACGCCGGCATGTACCGCCGAGAAAACAGTATGCTGCCGCAAGATGAGCAGCAGCGTTTGCTGTTTGAAGGCGGTTATCCGGTGCTGGCGAATGTCGCTAAGCGCAAAGGCCTTTCCTACCCTCACGTAAACACGCAGGGCGAAATCGAAGCCGATGCAACGTGGTGGGCCACTATGCAATCTGCGAGATAAACGCGATGAAAGGCCGTTTACTGGATGCCATCCCACTCAACTCTCTGACCGGCGTTGGCGCAGCGCAAAGCAGTAAACTGGCGAAAATTGGCCTGCACACCGTGCAGGACCTCCTGCTCCACCTCCCTCTGCGTTACGAAGACCGTACCCATCTGTACCCAATTGGCGAACTGCTGCCGGGCGTCTATGCCACCGTTGAAGGCGAAGTGCTGAATTGCAATATCACCTTCGGCGGTCGCCGGATGATGACCTGTCAGATCAGCGATGGCTCCGGCATTCTCACCATGCGCTTTTTCAATTTCAGCGCAGCGATGAAAAACAGTCTCGCCACCGGTCGCCGGGTGCTGGCCTACGGTGAAGCCAAACGCGGGAAATACGGTGCAGAGATGATCCACCCGGAATACCGTGTGCAGGGCGATCTCAGCACGCCGGAATTACAGGAAACGCTTACCCCTGTTTATCCGACTACCGAAGGCGTGAAGCAGGCCACGCTGCGCAAGCTGACCGATCAGGCGCTGGACCTGCTCGATACCTGTGCCATTGCCGAACTGCTGCCGCCAGAGCTGTTGCAGGGCATGATGAGCCTGCCGGAAGCCCTGCGCACGTTGCACCGCCCACCGCCGTCACTGCAGTTGAGCGATCTGGAAACCGGCCAGCATCCGGCGCAGCGACGTCTCATTCTGGAAGAACTGCTGGCGCATAACCTCAGCATGCTGGCGTTACGCGCCGGAGCCCAGCGTTTTCATGCCCAGCCGCTGAGCGCAAACAATGCGCTGAAAGATAAGCTGCTGGCGGCGCTACCGTTTAAACCGACCGGCGCACAGGCCCGCGTTACCGCTGAGATCGAACATGATATGGCGCTGGATGTCCCGATGATGCGCCTCGTGCAGGGCGATGTCGGCTCCGGTAAAACGCTGGTTGCAGCACTTGCTGCTCTACGGGCAATTGCACATGGCAAGCAAGTTGCGCTGATGGCCCCCACCGAACTACTGGCTGAGCAGCATGCGAATAACTTCCGTAACTGGTTCGCGCCGCTGGGCGTTGAAGTGGGCTGGCTGGCAGGTAAACAGAAAGGCAAAGCGCGCCAGGCGCAGCAGGAAGCTATCGCCAGCGGTCAGGTGCAGATGATTGTCGGCACGCACGCGATTTTCCAGGAACAGGTACAGTTCAACGGCCTGGCGCTGGTTATCATTGATGAACAGCATCGTTTTGGCGTGCATCAGCGCCTGGCGCTGTGGGAGAAAGGCCAACAGCAGGGTTTCCATCCGCACCAGCTCATCATGACTGCCACGCCCATCCCGCGCACGCTGGCGATGACCGCCTATGCCGACCTCGACACATCAGTCATTGACGAACTGCCTCCGGGGCGTACGCCGGTCACTACGGTGGCGATTCCGGATACCCGCCGCAGCGACATCATTGATCGCGTGCGCAACGCCTGTACCCACGAAGCGCGCCAGGCATACTGGGTCTGTACGCTGATTGAAGAGTCTGATCTGTTAGAAGCTCAGGCAGCAGAAGCAACGTGGGAAGAGCTTAAAATTGCGCTGCCAGAACTCAATATTGGCCTGGTACACGGCCGTATGAAGCCCGCCGAGAAGCAGTCAGTAATGGCGGCCTTTAAGCAGGGTGAACTGCATCTGCTGGTTGCCACCACGGTAATTGAAGTGGGTGTGGACGTGCCAAACGCCAGCCTGATGATTATTGAAAACCCGGAGCGTTTGGGTTTAGCACAGTTACACCAGTTGCGCGGCCGCGTCGGTCGTGGCGCGGTAGCCTCCCACTGCGTCCTGTTGTACAAATCACCACTGTCAAAAACAGCGCAAAAACGCCTGCAGGTTCTGCGCGACAGCAACGACGGGTTTGTGATTGCACAAAAAGATTTGGAGATCCGCGGCCCCGGCGAGCTGTTAGGTACTCGCCAGACCGGAACGGCGGAATTCAAAGTAGCGGATCTGTTGCGCGATCAGGCAATTATTCCGGAAGTTCAGCGCATTGCCCGCCATATTCACGAACGTTACCCGCAACAGGCGGTGGCGCTGATTGAGCGCTGGATGCCGGAAACCGAGCGCTATTCCAACGCATAGTGAATTAATCGCGGCGGACATGACTCCGCCGCACAGCCGTTATTGCGCGAAAATCGGCAACAGCAGATACAGCTTAATCACCAGCGCGTTGACGATATCGATAAAGAACGCCCCCACCATCGGCACCACCAGAAACGCCATATGGGATGGCCCAAAGCGTTCGGTAATCGCCTGCATGTTGGCAATCGCCGTCGGCGTCGCGCCGAGGCCAAACCCGCAATGCCCGGCTGCCAGTACGGCGGCATCGTAGTTCTTACCCATCATGCGCCAGGTGACGAATATCGCGTACAGCGCCATGAAAATAGTCTGCACAACCAGAATTGCCAGCATCGGCAGAGCCAGAGAAGCCAGCTCCCACAACTTCAGGCTCATCAGCGCCATCGCCAGGAACAACGACAAACTCACGTTACCCAGCACCGAAACCGCACGCTCGAACACCCGGTAAAAGCCCAGTAATGCCAGACCGTTACTGAGGATCACCCCAACAAACAGCACGCAGACAAAGGTCGGCAGTTCCAGCACCGTTCCGACCAGCATTTGCGCAACGATTTTCCCCACCGTCAGGCAGATAGCGATCAGCGCAATAGTTTCAATCAGCACCAGCGACGTGATCATGCGCCCGACGTCCGGCTTTTCAAACGCGGTCGGCACGGCCTGATCGTCCGGCATACCGTCCGGCGTGGTGGAGTGTTTAACCAGATAGCGCGCTACCGGGCCGCCAATTAGTCCGCCCAGCACCAAACCAAACGTTGCGCAAGCCATCGCCACTTCAGTCGCATTGGTGAAGCCATAACGTTCAATAAACAGCTTGCTCCACGCGGCCCCGGTTCCGTGTCCGCCAGAGAGGGTTATTGAACCGGCGATCAGACCCATCAGCGGATCCAGGCCCAGCAAGGTTGCCATACCGATCCCGATGGCGTTTTGCATCAGCAGCAGGCCAACAACCACAATCAGAAAAATACCCACCACGCGGCCACCGGCGCGCAGGCTGGCGATATTGGCGTTCAGGCCGATGGTGGCGAAGAATGCCAGCATCAACGGATCGCGCAGGGTCATGTCGAAGTTCACTTCCCAGCCCATGCTTTTTTTCAGCACCAGCAGCGCAATCGCCACCAGCAATCCGCCAGCGACAGGTTCAGGAATCGTGTATTTTTTCAGGAAGGAAACAGACTGGATGAGCTTACGTCCCAGCAGCAACACAAGGGTTGCCGCAACCAGTGTTGATAACGTATCGAGATAAAACATTTACAGCTCCATTAGTGCGTTTAGCACAATCACGCACGATGCTTTCCAGACCGATTTTTAGCTCTTATTGAGTTTTCGGGGTGGATTTTAAGCAGAAAATGATGAAAGGTTATATAAAAATGTTTGTTTATCCGTTTTAAATATTAAGAATACCTACTGGCAAACGTTTGCTTTTCTGCCCTGGTCAGATAAAATCACCGCTTTTCCACCATGGGATTGCCTCTGATGTCCGTTAACGCCGTAGAGTCAACAAATGCGCAACCGGTTGCGCAGACTCACAACAGTGAACTGATTTACCGTCTTGAAGATCGCCCCCCGCTAGCCCAGACCCTGTTTGCCGCCTGTCAACACCTGCTGGCCATGTTCGTCGCGGTAATCACCCCTGCTCTGTTAATTTGCCAGGCGCTCGGCTTACCGGCTCAGGATACTCAACACATTATCAGTATGTCGCTGTTCGCTTCCGGCGTGGCTTCTATCATTCAGATCAAAGCCTGGGGGCCGGTCGGCTCAGGGCTGTTATCCATTCAGGGCACCAGCTTTAACTTTGTTGCGCCACTGATTATGGGTGGTACGGCGCTAAAAACCGGTGGCGCAGATGTTCCAACCATGATGGCGGCGCTGTTCGGTACGCTGATGCTGGCCAGCTGCACTGAGATGGTTATCTCACGCGTACTGCATCTGGCGCGGCGGATCATTACCCCATTGGTCTCAGGCGTGGTGGTGATGATTATCGGCCTGTCGCTGATTCAGGTGGGTTTGACATCGATTGGCGGCGGCTATGCCGCAATGAGCGACAACACCTTTGGCGCACCGAAGAATTTAATGCTGGCAGGCGTCGTACTGGCGCTGATTATCCTGCTTAACCGCCAGCGCAACCCGTACCTGCGCGTTGCGTCACTGGTGATTGCAATGGCGGCGGGTTACCTGCTGGCCTGGTTTATGGATATGCTGCCGCAAAATACCGCGCCGGTAAGTCAGGACCTGCTGATGGTGCCAACGCCGCTGTATTATGGCCTGGGTATTGACTGGAGCTTACTGTTACCGCTGATGCTGGTCTTTATGATCACCTCGCTGGAAACCATCGGTGATATTACCGCTACTTCCGATGTCTCCGAGCAACCCGTCTCTGGCCCGCTGTATATGAAACGTCTGAAAGGCGGCGTGCTGGCGAACGGTCTGAACTCATTTGTTTCTGCCGTGTTCAATACCTTCCCTAACTCCTGTTTTGGTCAGAACAACGGGGTTATTCAGTTAACCGGCGTTGCCAGCCGCTATGTTGGTTTTGTGGTGGCGCTGATGCTGATTGCGCTGGGTCTGTTCCCGGCGGTCAGCGGTTTCGTACAGCATATTCCTGAGCCGGTACTGGGCGGGGCAACGCTGGTAATGTTCGGTACTATCGCCGCATCCGGTGTGCGTATTGTGTCCCGTGAGCCGCTGAACCGTCGCGCGATTCTGATTATCGCGCTGTCGCTGGCTGTTGGTCTCGGCGTCTCCCAGCAGCCGTTGATCCTGCAGTTCGCCCCGGACTGGGTGAAAAACCTGCTCTCTTCCGGCATTGCTGCTGGCGGTATTACCGCTATTGTTCTGAACCTGATTTTCCCGCCAGAGAAAGCGTAAGCGAAATGCGGCGTTGATTCTGAATCAACGCCGCTGTAACGCTCTTTCACCATTCCCGCCTTGAGCATTGCGCGTAAATCGTGCATAACTTGACTATGTGCACTTCGCGGGATGGAAGACCATGAAATTTATTGGAAAGCTGCTTCTTTACGTGCTGATCGCCTGTGCAGTGGCGATCCTCGGCCTTTATTTTCTACTGCAAACCCGCTGGGGCGCAGAGCACGTCAGCGCCTGGGTTTCACAGAACAGCAGCTACCATCTGGCCTTTGATGCCATCGATCACCGGTTTTCTTCCCCTTCCCATATTCTGCTGGAAAACGTCACCTTTGGCCGGGATGGTCAGCCCGCGACGCTGGTCGCTAAAACGGTCGATATTGGACTCAGCAGCCGCCAAATCACCGACCCGCTGCATGTTGACACCATTTTGTTGCAAAACGGTACGCTGAATTTGTCGCAGCAAACCGCGCCGTTGCCTTTCCAGGCCGATCGCCTGCAGTTGCAGGATATGGCGCTTAACAGCCCCGGCAGCGAATGGGCCCTGAGCGCGCAGCGCGTTAACGGCGGCGTCATGCCCTGGAGCCCTGAGGCGGGCAAAATTCTCGGCAGCAAAGCGCAAATTCAGCTCAGCGCCAGTTCGTTGACGCTGAACGATGTCCCGACCACCAACGTATTGATTGAAGGCAGCATCGACCATGACCGGGTGACGCTAAGCAATATTGGCGCGGACGTGGCGCGTGGGGCATTAACCGGTGTAGCGCAGCGCAATGCCGACGGTAGCTGGGTGGTGGAGAATCTGCGCCTGAACGATATTCGGCTGCAAAGCGACAAATCGTTGGCCGATTTTTTTGCCCCGTTAAGTACCATTCCTTCCCTGCAAATTGGTCGTCTGGAAGTGACGGATGCCCGTCTGCAAGGCCCTGACTGGGCGGTTACGGATCTCGATCTGAGCTTGCGCAACATGACCTTCAGCAAGGATGACTGGCAAACTCAGGAAGGAAAATTGTCGATGAACGCCAGCGAGTTTATCTACGGCTCGCTGCACTTCTTCGATCCGATTCTGAACGCTGAATTCTCACCGCAGGGCATTGCGCTACGCCAGTTCACCACTCGCTGGGAAGGCGGTATGGTCAGAACGTCGGGTAACTGGCTGCGCAACAACAAAGCGCTGGTCCTCGATGATGCCGCCATCGCCGGCCTGGAATATACGCTGCCAGAAAACTGGAAACAGCTGTGGATGAAACCCCTGCCCACCTGGCTAAACAGCCTGACGCTGAAGAAATTCAGCGCCAGCCGCAATCTGGTAATTGATATCGATCCGGACTTCCCATGGCAGCTCACCGCGCTGGACGGCTACGGTGCCAACCTCGGGTTGGTGCAAAACAATCAGTGGGGGATCTGGAGCGGTAGCGCCACCCTCAACGCCGCTGCCGCCACGTTCAACCGCACCGACGTGCGTCGCCCTTCGTTGGCGCTGACGGCGAACAACAGCACCATCAATATCAGCGAACTGAGTGCCTATACGGAAAAAGGACTGCTGGAGGCCACCGCCAGCATTTCGCAGTTGCCTCAGCGCCAGGCTCAGATCAGCCTGAACGGGCGCGGCGTGCCAATGACGATTCTGCAACAATGGGGATGGCCCGCACTGCCGCTTTCCGGCGACGGTAATATTCAGCTTACCGCCAGCGGCAATATTCAGGCCGATGCGCCGCTCAAGCCAACGGTCAGAGGCCAACTGCATGCGGTGAACGCGGAGAAACAGCAGGTCACGCAGACCATGCAGGCGGGCGTGGTTTCGGGGAGTGAAGTCACAACACCACCACCTGCGCAATGATTTATTGCCCGGTGGCGCTTCGCTTACCGGGCCTACTCACGCTCATAATGAATATATTCGCTGCACAACAGCCACTTCACCGGCTCGTCCTCTTCTATCGCCGGAAAGCGACCGCCCGGTTCAAGGAAATGGTTGTCATGCAGGTCGTCATTGACCATCGAGATTTCCCAGCCCAGCACGAATGCTTTCTCCGCCCAAAAGCGATGATACAGCCGCGGCGGCAGGCACACCCCCTGCCCCGGTTTCAACACCAGCGTCTCACCGGGTTTCACGCTATGCCGCTGACCATCGACGCTAACTTCAACAATACGCCGTGCGTCATACCCGTCATCAGGCGTGGCCCATGCCAACTGCATACATAAGTCACCGCCGCCGCGATTCACGATATCTTCCATTTTATGGCGATGAAAATGCCATGGCGTTTGCTGATCCTGCTGAATTTGCAGCATCTTTTCGGCATACGGTTTGGGATAACCCGCTGACCCTGGCTGACCATTGCGCAACGTCAGTAACGTCAGTCCCGTTTGCGCAAAATCTCCACGCCCAAAGTCGGTAATGTCCCAGCCCAGCCGGAGATCGAACACTTCACCCCACAGAGTTTGATCCTGTTGCCGCCAGACGTCAGCCGTAAAATACGCAAAATCAGGCAGACAGACCCGAAAAGTCTCGGCTATGGCATGCGCTTTATCGACGGCATAATTAATGTGTGAACGCTTCATTCCACTTTTCCTTGTTGCGAAAAAGGCGGGTCACCCCGCCTGCATGCCGTTAGTAAAGTGATGCTTTGCCGGTTGAACCGAACAATTTCATTTTGTGGCGGATCACGTCACGCGCGGCGCTAATCGCTTCCGGGTAAATCACGTTCGGATCCCACCAGGTTTCTTTCGCCAGGATTTCGCGGACTTTCTGGAAATAGGCGTATTTCATATCGCTGGAAATATTGATTTTACCCACGCCCAGCGTAACGGATTCGGCAATTTCCGCATCCGGGTTCGCGGACCCACCATGCAGCACCAGCGGAATGTCCACACGTCCGGCGATATCGCGCAGGATGTTCATTTGCAGCTCTGGCTGCATCCCTTTCGGGTAGATCCCGTGCGCGGTTCCAATCGCCACCGCCAGCGTGTCTGCGCCGGTACGGGCGATAAAATCCTGTGCCTGAGCTGGATCGGTATAGGTAACCTTCGATACGCCGCCTTCCACTGACGTTCCGGTCTGGCCAATTGTACCCAGCTCACCTTCAACCGAGACGCCTACCGCATGCGCCAGTTTGACCACTTCGCGGGTTAGCGCCACGTTTTCTTCATACGGCAGTAGCGATCCATCAATCATCACCGAGGTAAACCCACACTGAATCGCCCTCAGGACATGCTCAACCGAAGCGCCGTGGTCCAGATGCAGAGTAAAGGGAACCGGGCTGCGCAGAGTGATATCGCGGACGTAGCTAAAAAACGCATCGCCGACAAAATCATGTTCGCTGGGGTGAATCGAGATAATCGCCGGGGTGTTAGTCGCTTCCGCTTCTTCCACGACTGCACGTACAAAGCAGCTGTCCGCCACGTTGAATGCGCCGATGGCAAAACCGTGCTGACGGGTAGGTTGCAGTAATTCTTTCATCGAAACTAACATGTTAATTCTCCAGTTTCAGGGTGTAGAAAGCCCTGCCAGTGCGTTATCGCAGAGGCATAGAAGGCGTTACAGAAAACGAATCAGGCTTTGTTGATAGCGCCGCTGGCCTGTAGATACGGAATAATGGCTTCCTCGCAGGCCTGCTCCATCAGGGCCAGGGCATCAACGAGCTCACCGGATGTGTCGTGACACAGGGTGTGCAGCAGCGCGGCCTTTCCGGCTTCAAAGACCGCCGCGCCAACGTTTATCTTGGCGACGCCAAACGCCGGACAGCGCTGTAGCTGATCAAACGGTGTCCCGCTGCCGCCATGCAGCGCCAGAGGTACCGTTGATAACCGGGCAATTTCCTCCAGCCGCTGGAAATCAATCGCTGGCGTGACGCCTGGTGCGTACATGCCGTGCGCCGTACCGACCGATACCGCCAGTAAATCGATCCCGGTTTGTTGGATAAAGGGTTCCACATCAGCGGCTTGAGTCATCAAATCCGCGTTAGCGGCGTGGTCATAGCGCGGAGCATCGGCCAGATGACCCAGCTCGCCTTCCACGCACAGAGAAACGCTGGCTGCGAGGTCGACCACTGCCCGGGTCTGGCGAATATTCTCCTCCAGGGCAAAGGCGGAGGCGTCGATCATTAACCCGCTGAATCCGGCGCGAAAAGCCTGATGAATGCGTACAGGATCCTTTCCATGATCCAACGCCAGCGCGACCGGTACCGAGGCTTCTTCCGCCAACGTTTTGACGATCGCTACTGCTAGCGGCGCAGGAAAATGGTCCAGATGCCCCTGATACAGATTCAGAATGATGGGCGCACGGTGTTTCTCAGCGACCCGAACCGCCGCGCGGGCGCTTTCCAGGTTCATGCAGTTGATAGCCAGCAGCGCGTACTGCTCACGCCAGGCTTTTGTCACCATGCTTTTCATATCGGCAAACATACGGCCTCCGGTTATTCCAGGGTGAAGGTGATGTCTTCGTCTTTCAGCTTTTGATCGCTGAGTTCGTCAAACTCTTCGTCACGCTCGGTCACCGGTTTCTTCCACAGCGACAGCATGACGCCGCAAATCACCGTGCCGATTCCCAGCGCCAGACAAAACAGCAGCGGATGCGTAAAGAGCGGAACCACAAACATGCCACCGTGCGGTACCGGGCTTTCGACGCCCCACACCATAATCAGGCCGCCCGCTACCGCCGAAGCCACCACACAGGACCCCACTACGCGCAGCAGGTCGCGCGCCGCAATCGGAATGACCCCTTCGGTAATCATGCAGATCCCCATCGGAAATGCTGCTTTCAGCGCCTCGCGCTCCGCACGGGTGTACTTGTGACGCGTCAGCAGGAAGGAGAGCGTAATGCCGAACGGCGGGATCATCGAACCAACAAACTTCACCGCTTCCGGGCCATATACGCCGCTGACCAGCATGCCGTCTGCAAACAGCGACATCGTTTTATTCACCGGTCCGCCGAAGTCGAATGTCGCCATTGCGCCAAGGATCGCCCCCATCAGAAAACGTGACCCTCCCTGCATGGACTCCAGCAGGTGAATTAACGCATCCTGCAGCCAGGCAATCGGCTTGCCAATCAGCGTCATCATCAACAGGCCGCCAATAACGGTGCTCAGTACCGGCAGCACCATGATGGGCATCAGACCCTGCATCGACTGCGGCAAACGGATGTAACGCTTGAGCAACAGGACGGTATAACCGACCAGAAACCCGCCCAGCATCCCGCCAATAAAACCGGTATGAATTTCGCCGCAAACAAAGCCGACAATCAGACCCGGCGCGAATCCGGGACGGTCGGCAATGGAGTACGCAATCGCCGCGCTAATCAGCGGCACAATTAACCCCATTCCCCAACCGCCAATCTGGTTGAGCATCCAGGGGATGGTTCCAGTTTTTTCACCCACGTTAGTGCCGCCAAGTATTTGCCCGAGAGCAATACAGATCCCGGCGGCAACAATTAACGGGATCATCCACGAAATCCCCGTTAATAAATGTCTTTTTATTTCCTGAGATAGCGGAATTTTATTTTCACTCATGTGAAATCCCTCCAGAATGAGGATCGCTACTGGTTGGTATTAACTAATGATTTTTCGACCTTTTCAAGAAACTGAATCGGCGATTTTATGACGATTTCGGTTTTCACTCGCACAATACGTTTATTTGAAAATCGCTCCTCCCCTTTTATTTTTACATCGACGGCGAGAATCACGACATCAGCCGCAGAAATATCCTCTGTGAGTAATTCGTTTTCCGTGCCGATGGTCCCCTGGGTTTCAACTTTTATATTATGACCAAGCGCTTTAGCACCTTTAATTAACTTTTCACGGGCAATATAGGTGTGCGCAATACCCGCCGTACAGGCGGCAACACAAACAATATTCATAACATGCTCCACATTTTAATTAGCAGACATTGGATTCAGCATATTGGCTAAAAAGCTCAATAATTTTCTGTGGACTACTTTCGACTAATAGCTGTTCAATAATATCGTCATCTGCCAACGCGCCAGCAACCTGCGAGAGCAAACGAATATGGGTGGTGTTTTGATCTTCAAGGCGTACAGCAAACAGAATAATGCAGCGCACATTACTGCCGTCCAGGGTTTCCCAGGGAATGTCCTGGCGGGTACGACCAATTGCCAGCGTGGTATTGACCACCGCCGAGGATTTGCCGTGCGGAATAGCAATATGGTTTTCGAAACCGGTCGAGCCTTCTGATTCACGCTGCCAGACATCCTGAATAAACGTTTCCCGACAGCTAATTGCCCCATCTTTTTGCAGAATATCCGTCAGTTCCTCAATAGCCTCCGTTTTGTTCGTGGCCTTCATGTCCAAAATAACGCGATTTGTATTGAGTATTTTCGTGATGTCCATCAATCATACCTCATGGAGTTCAGACATTAATTTTCAACGACCAGCGACGTCGCCCGATGTAATTTTTCCGTAATAACCGTTTCTGTTACTCGCTTAATATCCGCATCATTGAAAAAGGCGGTGACATACACAACCGGCATGGCAACAGCGGGTAAATTAATTGTCGATACCACCAGTTCAATATCGTCCGTCAGTACGGAAGGCAAGCTACCAGCCGACACCACGCCAACGATGGTCCAGTCCGGAAAAGTGCGTAGAATGCGGCTTTTGAGTAAGTGGGAAGTACCGATACCGGTTGAGCAGACCAGCAGCACGCGCTTACGCGCGATCTGCCGCTCCATTGCGGCCTGAAAATGTACGGTTAGATACCCCACCTCATCTTCCGACACGGCCCGCTCGCCCCAGCCGCTAAACACCCGATTTACCGCGCACTGGGTCAGACGCCACACGTCCTGCAACTCGCCTTTAATGTCCTCCAGCAGCGGATTACGGATGCGGATTTGGTAGTTCAGGCGGTTAATCAGCGGCTTAATATGGATCAGTAATCCGTCATACAGCGCAGTATCCTGGCTAAGATCGCTGTCGACCATTTCAGCGAAGGTGGCAATCAGCCGCTGGGTAATCAAGCGCGCTTCATCGCTGGAGTGCATATGGCCAATCACGCTCACGTCGTTATGCTCTTCAATTACCACGCCGGAAGAGATAATGTATTGATAAATAAACCAGACTTCGTCTTCCGGCAGCGGGTGGGCAATGCGTTTTTCAATATGTTGAATCATACGACTGGCAATGGAAAAGATGTTCTCATCACAGGTAGTGATGCTCTCTTCTTTTCTCGGTAGCGCGTTGCCCCGCGTGATGCGGTACATCATGATCAGAATATGGGTAAAAATATTGACGTAATAAGGCTCGCCCAACGACCAACACAGATCGTTCTCCATTTCCTGCAATAACGTCTGGACAAATAAAACATCTTCTTCACCAAAGTAATGCACTAAGGCTTTATAACTGCCCGGGTCAAGGCGTGAATAAACCACGTTACCAGGTTCATTATGGTTAATCACGCCGTTAATCAGTGACGCCATCGCCTGGCGTACACCGCTCTCGCTGCCTTCGATATGCGTGCCGCTCTGACTGCGAATCAACGACAGGCCCAGTGGGGTAATCCAGGATTCAATTACTTTCAGATCGTTAACAATCGATGCGCTACTAATGAAATAACGTTCGGATAATTTACTGATCGACGTTTCATGCGGCGTTTCGCTTAATAACTGTGAGGCTATCTTGACTCGCCGTGAATTATTCATCATGCCGTCAGTATCATCACCTTCCGATCCTAATAACTGATCCAGATATAAAAGGTCAGTAATATTATCAGCACTTAATATCACCCCAGCACCAGCACGTTTATCGATGGTTATTTTCCATTCTGATAACCAGGGTTCCAGTAAGCGCAGATCGCGCTGCACAGTTTTCTCTGAAACAGATAAATACTCGGCAATTTTCAGCAGCGTGACATATTCCTTCTTAGACAGAAGAAACTTTAATAATCTGTTTTGTCGCGAGGTAATCATTTGCATTATTTACCCTTATTACATACCAGATTAAATATCTAAAGAAGCGCTTATGCTCCACGTGTAATCCGTGATGATAAATATAAGAGGACTACGATGCGCCAACAATACTAAATCGTGTCCAGCAATCCGGACAGAAATAAGACAAAAAGAGGAAATAGTGAGATATTTACGGCGCAGATCACATTTTTCGCGGGAATCAGAGTGATACCGCTCGCAAATATGCAGAGATAAAAATTTAATTCAGGATGTTTTGGATTTTCAGATCTGGAATGCTGCTCGCAGCGTGGGCCGGATAAAACGCATCCGGCACCACGTCGACACATGCTTACAAGGTAATCGTCAGCTCACTGCCCTGTGGAGTAATAACTACACCCAGCTCGCTGCCCATATGCGACCCGCATTTAATGCCGCCAATTTTCTGAATATTTCGCAGGCACAGCGTCCAGTTACGTGCCTCACCATTCCCTTTCACAGTGATGGTATTACCTACACGCGTCGCCTTCAGCGTGAAGATAACCGAGCCGTCCATCGCAGACACTTCACACACCGCTTCCCGTCCCTCCTGCAAATGGAACAGCTGGAACGCGGTTCCTTCATGCCAGGCGTAGTCCGGCTTCTGGTTATTGCTGCCCAGCGCCAGCAGGGTGTTCTCACGCACGTAGACTGGCAGGCTCAGGAAGTCATGCCGCTGCTTATGCCAGCGGCTGCCAGACACCTCGTCGTTAAGCCACAGATGCGTCCAGCGTCCTTCCGGCAGGTAGAACTGCACATCGCCGGCCTCGCTAAACACCGGTGCGACCATTACGCTATCGCCCAGCATGTACTGGCGGTCGAGGTAATCACACGCCGGATCGTCCGGGAACTCCAGCATCATCGCGCGCATCATCGGTGTGCCTTGCTCATGGGCACGGGCCGCTTCGCGATACAGATACGGCATCATGCGGCATTTCTGCTCGGTGAAGTAGCGCACCACATCGCAGGATTCATTATCGTACGCCCACGGCACACGGTAGGATTTGCTCCCGTGCAGACGACTATGGCTGGAGAGCAGCCCGAACGCACACCAGCGCTTGTAGACGTGCGCCGGGGCGGTATTCTCAAAGCCGCCAATATCGTGACTCCAGAAGCCAAAGCCGGACAGACCAATGGACAACCCGCCGCGCAGGCTTTCCGCCATCGATTCATAGTTGGCATAGCAATCGCCGCCCCAATGCACCGGAAACTTCTGCGCGCCCACTGAAGCTGAACGGGCAAACAGGACAGCGTCTTCTTCACCGACGGTTTCTTTCAGCACGTTCCACACCAGTTTGTTGTAGATGTACGCATAATGGTTGTGCATTTTCTGTGGATCGGAACCGTCAAACCACTGCACATCCGTGGGAATGCGTTCGCCAAAGTCGGTTTTGAAGCAATCAACGCCGATATCCACCAGACCTTTCAGCTTGTTGGCATACCACTCACAGGCTTGCGGATTAGTGAAGTCATAAATCGCCAGGCCCGGCTGCCATTTATCCCATTGCCACAGGGAACCATCCGGTCGCTTGAGCAGATAGCCCTTCTCTTTCAGCTCGTTGAAAATCGGTGATTTTTGCCCGATGTACGGGTTGATCCACACGCACACCTTCAGCCCTTTCTCTTTCAGGCGGCGGATCATGCCTTCCGGGTCCGGGAAGGTCAGCGGGTCCCACTCAAAGTCGCACCACTGGAAGGCTTTCATCCAGAAGCAGTCGAAGTGAAAAACGTGCAGCGGCAGATTGCGCTCGGCCATGCCGTCGATAAAGCTGTTAACCGTCGCTTCATCGTAATTGGTGGTGAATGACGTGGTCAGCCACAGGCCGAACGACCAGGCGGGCGGCAGCGCGGGACGGCCAGTGAATTGGGTATAACGGTTCAACACGTCCTTCGGCGTTGGGCCGTCAATAACGAAGTATTCCAGATACTCGCTTTCCACGCTGAACTGCACTTTCGACACTTTCTCAGAGCCGATTTCAAACGACACGCACTGCGGATGATTCACCAGCACGCCGTAGCCGCGGTTGGTGAGATAAAACGGGATGTTCTTGTAAGATTGCTCGGTACTGGTGCCGCCGTCACGGTTCCAGGTTTCTACCGTTTGCCCGTTACGCACCAGCGCGGTAAAGCGTTCGCCCAGGCCGTATACCGTTTCGCCGACACCCAGATCCAGGCGCTCAAACATATAGTTACGCCCGCTGTGGGTCTCCTGCACGTAGCCGTTGTTTTTCAGCTGACTGCCGGTAATACGCTCGCCATTACGCAGGAAATCCAGCGACCAGAACTCACCTTTGGTAACGCGCACGCTGAGATTGCCGCTCTTCAGTTCGGCAATCTCAGCGGTGTTGCGCATCTCGACCTTCACATCCTGCAGCACATTTAGCGGGTAATGCGGACCGGTATCCAGCGCACCCTGGAAATGCTCCATACGCACGCCCACCACGCCTTCCTGCGGCGAGAAGAAGCGCAGGGTAAACAATGGGGTATCCAGTTGCCAGGTACGTTCACGCACGTCTCGCGGCGCAACGTAGACAATCATCTCATTGCCCTGCTGTTCAACCTCGAACACCTGAATCGGGTTAATCACGTTCAGACCGGGCTGAATCAGCCAGTTTCCATCGCTTATTTTCATCATCGGTTCCTTAGTTCTGTAATTCTTTCGTCGTAAAATCTTGCTGATTGCGACGCGCGCCCTGCGCCAGTTGGCTCATGATTTCAGTCAGATACGGCGTTTTCAGGGTATAGAAGCGTTTGGCAATCACGGCGCTCAGCAGGTAGCAAATAGCCGGGACAATGGTGAACAGCCCGATGATGATGCTAATGGTGGCGCCGTTCTGGGTTTTCGCTGCGGCGTCGTAGCCCCCACCTGCCAGCATCCAGCCAATCAGCGCCCCACCGAGCGCCAGGCCCAGCTTGAGCACGAACAACGTGCCGGCAAAGCTGATCCCCGTCAGACGTTTTCCGTTGCACCACTCGCCGTAATCCACGGTGTCGGACATCATTACCCACTGAATTGGCGTCACGAGCTGATGCAGTACGCCAATCACGAAGATGAAGACGAACATAGTGATGTTGGCGTGCATCGGTACGAAGAACATCGCCAGACTGACGACCGCCAGCGCGGCGTTGGTCCACCAGAAGACGCTGACTTTGCATTTCCAGTCGGTGAGAGGCTTCGCCAGTGCAGAGCCGATCAGGTTGCCGACACAATAGGTGGTAAGGAAGGCAACAAATACTTCTGGCGTACCCAGGATCCAGGTGACGTAATACATCATCGCCCCACCGCGAACGCAGACGGCCAGGATATTGAGGATGGTCAACAGGCCGACAATGCGCCATTGATCGTTCTGCCAGATGTCGCGCAGGTCTTCACGCATCGAGGTGGTGCTCGGCGGCGCTTCCACGCGTTCTTTGGTGGTGAAAAAGCAAAACGCCAGCATCAGGAACGCCACCACCGAGAGCACGGCAATCCCGCCCTGAAAGCCGAACGCTTTATCCTCGCCGCCAATCAGATCCACCAGCGGCATCATCAGCACGGTGGAGAGCATGCCGCCCGCCGTCGCCAGCACGAAGCGCCATGATTGCAGGGAGATACGCTGCGCGGGGTCATTGGTGATGACACCGCCCAACGCACAGTAGGGGATGTTCACTACGGTGTAGAGCAGGGTCAGCAGCGTGTAAGTAATTGCAGCATAAATCATTTTGCCGTGCAGGCTGAGATCTGGCGTACTGTAGGCCAGCACGCAAACCAGACCAAACGGCAGTGCGCCAAACAGCACCCACGGGCGGAATTTCCCCCAGCGCGACCGGGTACGGTCGGCCAGCAGCCCCATGCAAGGGTCTGAGATGGCATCCAGCGCACGCGCCAGTAAGAACATGGTGCCGACAAATCCGGCCGGAATACCAAAAATATCGGTATAGAAGAACATCATATATAACATGACGTTATCGAAGATAATGTGGCTCGCCGCATCGCCCATTCCGTAGCCAATCTTCTCTTTAACAGACAGAATCTCACTTTTCATTACGCATCCTTGTTAGCACTTTCACACGCCCTGATACCGGTTACAGTTCTTGTAAACCATCCCTGTGAGCGCGGGTATTCCGATATCTCGTTATCAAATTACGATTCTTGTTTTCTGTGATCAGAGTTGCGTCGAAAAATGTGATGAAATGTAACTACCGGATTTATTGAGGATTTATATGAAACCGATCATGGCAAGACAAAAGGGAAGTTAAAAAAGTGAGTGAGGGGGTGTGGAAACCCCAGGAAGTAGCTATAATGCGCCCCGCCTCCATGTAGCAATCGAGGCGCGGAAGATCGTCATCTCCGGTGAGGTGGCTGGACTTCAAATCCAGTTGGGGACGCCAGCGTTCCCGGGCAGGTTCGACTCCTGTGATCTTCCGCCAGTTTGCCTCTCCTAAACTCCACTCTCATCAATTAATCCCTTATACTACCTGTTATTGCAATCGATCATGCCCTACCGAGGTCAACCCATGTCTACCAGAATCAAGTACATTCTGGGGGCACAATGGGGGGCATAAAAGATGCCCCCTTTCCGAGGTGCCCCCAATGAAGCTAACAGCCCGACAAGTCGATACAGCCAAACCCAAAGACAAGCCGTACAAGTTATCTGATGGTGGTGGCCTCTATCTTGAGGTAACAACCAACGGTTCACGTTACTGGCGTTTGAAGTATCGTTATGCAGGCAAAGAAAAGCGGTTAGCCTTCGGCGTTTATCCAGAGGTTTCGCTCGCCGAAGCACGTGAAAAACGTGATGCTGCTAAGAAAGTATTATCAACTGGAAGTGACCCTGGTGAAGTCAAAAAAGCGGAGAAAATCGCTCAGAGACTAAACTTTGGAAATACTTTCGAAGCGATTGCCCGTGAATGGCATCAGCACAAAGCAGACCGTTGGTCATTACGGTATCGTGACGAAATCATTGATACCTTTGAAAAAGATATATTCCCTTATATTGGCAAGCGGCCAATTATCGAAATCAAGCCAATGGACTTGCTTGAAGTCCTTCGCCGAATGGAAAAACGAGGCGCACTAGAAAAGATGCGTAAAGTCCGTCAGCGCTGCGGGGAGGTTTTTCGTTATGCCATAGTTACGGGGCGGGCTGAATATAACCCAGCCCCCGATCTTGCCAGCGCTTTAGCGACGCCGAAAAAGGAGCATTTCCCCTTCCTTACTGCTAATGAACTTCCTCATTTTCTCAACGACCTAGCGGGTTATACAGGCAGTATCATCACTAAAAACGCAACTCAGATTATTATGTTAACAGGGGTGCGTACACAGGAACTCCGCTTTGCCCGTTGGGAAAATATCGATTTTGAAAAACGGCTCTGGGAAATTCCTGCGGAGGTAATGAAGATGAAACGCCCTCACATTGTGCCACTCTCTGAACAAGTCATTACATTGTTTAAGCAGCTTGAACCGATCTCCAGACATCATCCACTCGTGTTTATTGGCAGGAACGATCCGCGTAAACCTATCAGTAAGGAGAGTGTTAATCAGGTTATTGAGTTACTGGGATATAAGGGCAGGCTCACAGGGCACGGTTTCCGCCACACGATGAGTACCATTCTGCACGAACAAGGCTTTAACTCAGCATGGATCGAAACACAACTTGCCCATGTAGACAAGAACGCGATTCGCGGTACGTATAACCATGCACAGTATCTGGAAGGCAGGAAAGAAATGATGCAGTGGTATGCGACTTATATTGAGTCCTTGGCAGAAAGAACCGTTATACAGGGAACATTCGGTAAGTCTGCGTAGCTACTGCTAATTTATCTCATATAAACAGACTTAAACCGGTGAGCCACCTTGATTTAACTTAAGTTAATACGTAACAACGTTCCATCCATTGCTTTGCAACAGGCCGGGTCAATCCCGGCCTGTTGCTATAACTTACTGTTCTACCTGCCCATTAAATATTTCCCTTCCCATTATGATCTGTAAAAACGATCAGTTACCAAATTTTGATAGTCAAAACAAATCAATTATTAATTATTGATCGTTTTTTATGATTGATTATAACGATCGATAACTAGTAATTGATCTGAATTACCGATTTTACAGTTATACCTGTTCTTGAAAGGATCTCGTAGTTTCGGGCCGTAAGGCACTAAACAATAAATAATTTTAAGGGGGATTAACGCCTGAATCTTCGGCGTTTTTTGCGAATTTTAAAACCGTAATCTGACTGGTCACAAAGGTGGACTACATGATGAAAGATGAAGGGAACTCAAGGCATAACCCGGTTAAAGATGCGCTGGAGATTTTGCCTGAAAATATCAGGGAGAGTATTTCAAGACGCATTAACGAAGTCATTAACTATGAGCCAGTGATTGGCATTATGGGTAAGACCGGGGCGGGTAAATCCAGCCTCTGTAATGCGATCTTCAAAGGAGATATTTGTGCTATCAGTGATGTGGAATCCTGTACGCGGGAAGCGCAGGAAGTACGAATTCAGTTTGGCAAGCGCTCAATCAGGCTGATTGATATTCCGGGGGTAGGTGAAAGCACAGCACGTGACAGTGAGTATGAGCAACTCTACCGGGAATTGCTGCCAAAGTTGGATCTCGTTCTCTGGGTCATTAAAGGGGATGACCGGGCATTCTCAGCGGATGAACATTTCTACAAGAACGTTCTGCAACCTGCTGGAGGTGAAGAAAAGACGCTGTTTGTGCTTAATCAGGTAGACAAGATTGAGCCATTCCGTGAATGGGATGTACAGAATGCTCAACCCTCGCCAGCTCAGATAAAAAACATCATCGATAAGAAAACCTACATTACTCACCGACTCGGTTTTACTGATCATCCTGTCATCGCTGTTGCTGCCAGCGAGGGCTATAACGTCACTCAACTAGTTGAGGCAATGGTGCGGGCACTCCCAAAGCACGCACAAAGCGGCGTAGCGTCGCAGGTAAAGGAAGAGCACAAAACAAAAAGCGTAATAGAAGAAGCAACAGAAGGGTTCGGAGACACCGTTGATCGTGTGATTGATGAATTCATTGATGCCTCTCTTCCTAAGCCAGTGGCAAATGTGGTGAAAGCAGCCAAAACAATGGTTGTCAGTGGGTTAAAGAAAGCCTGGAATTTCTTCTTCGGTTAAAAGCCTGTTCAGCCTCCTGAATCTCAGGAGGCATTTCTCATTGAAGGATTACATATGAAAAGATTACTCGGCAGTGCCATGCTATTAAGTGTAGGAATGTTCTCTGTGCCTGTTTATGCAAACCCGGCTGATTCCTGTGATGGTGAACAAACTATCTTTGATGCATATGCCATTAAGGGCGGTAAGCACGTTGGTGTGTGTCATGTCGCTGGAAATGTTCGTTATGTGTACGGTAAGGATTCAGGAAAGCCGGATATTTTATTAAATGTACCTGCGGATAAAGTTAAATTCACTATATCCGGGAATGGCGATCAGAGCGTAACCATTCCTAATGGTGACTACAGCTACACTGTGGGTGAATCCCTGCGTGGTGGCTCATCTATTCAGGTATGGAAACAGCAGAAACTTATTAGTGAAATTGAATTGAGTGGAGATACGCTGGAAAATCACATAGAGAAATTCTCAAATAACGCTAATGCTAATGCTAATGCTAATGCTAATGACACTATTACACTTAATGTGTCATCTAAATACAAAGATGTCCCGGCAGGGAGATATTACTTCTGGAAATATCAATTAATTAGTAACGTGGATAATCTTACAATTAATAAAATCACTGTCAACAGTGGACATTGCCTGATAAATGAAAAGAAACGAGTCTTTATGACCAAAGCACGTGAGCACAATATGCTTGATCGGTTGCATAATGGTGGACGGAATCAGATTTCAGAAGACAATGAAATGCCCCGTACAGACTGGGATCTTAACACTGGTGGCGTCTATTACTTTACGGTTTCTTCTGACAGTGATTATGGCAAGTGCAGACCTCGTGAAGCCCTTATTGAAACCAATAAAGGTATTTCAACCTTCCGCTGGAAAAATTAACTATGAACGATATAAATTTATTAAAGAGAAGCATTGATACTAAGGTATTAAATTTTGTTCTGTTGACCGCTGTTACGGGGGGTATTTACCCATTAATGTGGTTATTTCTCAATCAGAGGAAATTAACCGAAGCAATGAGGGATAACTTTGTCGATAGCAACTACCCGCTATGGATAGCCGTTGCTACGGGTCTGGGGTGGTTTTTGTCGGATTTCAGCTATGAAATCAGTGACAAAGATACCATTCTGGACTACCTCGCCGCGCTGCTGTCATTCGTATCCGTTGTTATGTATATCATCTGGGGTTTTAAGGCTAAGACCTCATTACAGGCTTACGCTTTGAAAGAGTTCAAGTTTGAACTCAAAATGAACGTATTTTACACATTCCTTTTCAACGTCTATTACATCGTTTACTGCGTTAACAGTATGGAATCTGAGTACCAGAAACACAAAATCATTTTCAGCCAACACCAAGGTTAGTTGTTTTACATATAAATAAGAGCACCATTAATGGCGCTCTTATTTTTTTACTTTTTATAGCGTGCCGCGCTAAGGAAAAGCTCATTTCTTCTGAGACGAACTCCCATCTGGTCAAGCTGATACCCATGATGCTCCATCACCTGACGGGCCATTTTCCTATCTGTTAAAGATTTTGCTTACTTTTGAACTCGTTATCATAATATCTCCGTTTCTGACCTAAAAACGTCGTAACCACGCCGTTCGGGATACAGGCAAAACCATCCTGATTAAAAAAGTAGTCTTGGCGTGGTTTATTTTCCGTTTCCAGGCCCCTAAAAATACTCAATGTATATTTAGAAGTTCAGCGGCTCTTTTTTGTGTCCATTCGGACTGACAATTGAACATCTTTATAGTCATTGAGTCAGTGGCTTGCATATCAACTTTTCCACAAGTCATATCTTTGTTTTTCAACCACTGCCTCTGTTCATTAAGAAGATTTTTTTTAGCGGTTGGATCCAACGCTCGCCAATTTTTATTGAGCTCCTGATCTGAAATAATAAATTTACTTTTTGCAGTACTAACCGTTTCTTCTTTAGGTGGTGTAGGGGCTACTTCCTGACCACCTGTTGGCTGCTGCTGTTGTGCCTGCTCAACCTCCCGCTGTGCTTGCTCAGCTTCCCGCAGAGCCTGATCGGCTTGCAACTGTTCTTTATAAACCCTTTCATTTTCTTGTTGTTGTGCCTGCTCGGCTTGCAATTGCTCTTTATAAACTCGTTCTCTTTCCTGTTGTTGTGCCTGTCGCTCAGCCTCCCGTTGTGCTTGCTGCTCTGCCTGCACCTTCTGAATTCTTTCTTGTTCAGCTATTTTTTCTTCTAATTTCTTTTCTGCTATTTGAAGAAAAGAAATAAACCCAGAGACATATGAAAGACGGTCACTTTCTGTAACGGTAACGTATACATTTTCTTTATCATCTGTTGGCTTCACTGTATAATATACAGTGGTAGATATAATCCCGGAGTTATTTTTTAATCCATTGCGACCTATTAACGAATCAAGATCTCCATTAGAAAAATAATTTCTGTACTCTAGTTTTAATTTATTAAATTCCGAAGGCGAAACATTTATACTTACAACCGCCTCACACTCTCTAATGTTACTGTTAGGGTCTTTCTTAATTGTAGTTACTTCTGAAACATCAAAATCAAGATCATCCAAGGTTGATTTTTTTAACTTATCGCTAAAATCATTAATGATGTTATTTCGTTTAAAAAAACCATTTAGATTATTGGTAGATGAATCTCTGATTATATCAATGACTGTATCTTTGCTGACATCAGAAGAACACTCAATGTTTTTTTCCCCACATCCAGCAAGAATGATAGCCATGGGGAGAATCAATGTTATTTTTTTCATACAATCCACTTAATGACAATTAATGAAATTATTATTTGTTTTTTCTAAAAAAGCATTGCAACTTACATTCATGTTAATCCACGATCATCCTTTGTGGTAAAGATTCTAGAACAATGATTACGATTGGCCTACTACCTTCTTCACAATTAACCATGCCAGTAAGTCCATCTTTTCTTTCCCAAATTAACTGAGTTTGTGAGCTATGTCGAATAATATCAAGTTTGGTAAAAGAGTCATAAGTGAAATTATTCATCGTCCATTTAGCAATGTCCATAACCTCATTTTATCTAAAGACGAAGGGAATTCCAGATTGTAGGTACGGGCACTTTCCTCGCGGGCCTGTAAACACTGGCCATATTCAGACCATCCCTGGTTAATGGCTCGCTAATTCCTTTCACTGGCCTTGTCGCACCGGGGGCAGCTACGGCCTAAGCCGTAATTGGATATGACTTCTTTGTCATTCGCACAGGTCTGGTTGATCTTACCCACCATTAGTGGATACGCGACTCAGTGAGTAAACTCTCAATCAGAGGTGACTCATGACAAAACCAGTATCAACGACCAAAAGCCCCGCAAACAACATCAGAAATGCAGATGCACAGATGGCTGATACTCAGTCCGGGTGCGGTCGACATGGTGAAGATCATGGCATTACTGACCATGGTTATCGATCACGTGAATACCGTAGCTGCTATAATCTGGTGAGAGATATTTGTTAGTTTTCTACTAATTGAACAACTACCAGCCTGCCACCTTCCTCTTTTGACAAAACAAATTGAGCGTTATTCGTCAGTTCTATTTTTTCCCCAACCATAATCTGCCGCTTATCCGGTAATGACATTAGTCCTGATATGCCTTCATTTACCAACCACCATTGATCGTTATGGTAAACAAAATAACCAACCCGTTTCCTTTGTGCATCCGTTGTACGTTCATTTGGCGCGATAAGACGATTCACATGCCACGCATAGATAGACTGCCCGCTCCAGACCATCAACCGGTGATCGTCAGGACGATAGCTGCCTTCTTTTCGCGAAGAATAAAAATTAAGCACTGGCAATTTACCTTTATACGGCGTACCGCAGTAAGGACAGACCGGCTTTGTCTTACCCGAGAAAACATACCATTTCTGTTCACAGCCCTTGTTTTGGCACGGCTGTATCAGATCCACTGTTTTTACCAGAGCGCTTTCCCATTCATCTGCGGTAGGGCGTTTAGTGGCATCATGTAAGCCATCAATAAAGGCTCGTTCAAACAACGGTGTCAGATAGGGGCCCATGATGGTGTATGGAATTTTATCTGGGTCAGCCCAAGGTAGTGAAAAGGGGGATAACTGACTGAGTTTGACTGCATTACTTTTGTCTGTCGGATGTTCAATGAAGAGTGCCTTCTCACCCATTGATAAGGTCTCATCACGTACTTCATCCAACATGTCATGTATTTTTCCGCCACGTAGAGGGTGACGGAAAAACAGGTACATGTAGATAAGCACCGACAGCGCATGGCGGTCAGTAGTAATGCTTGGCAGTAAGCGGTTAGGATCTTCTTTAGAAAGATGGCTGGTTTTCACCACCTCCGGAGCGATAAAATCCGGAGTGCCCACCACATCGGGAGGATACTTTCCTGGAACGACAAGACCGTCTACGTCAATGATGCAGGCATGGCCCATTTCTGGATCAATCAGCACGTTTTTATAGCTGAGATCGCTGTGACAGAGGCCCGCTGCATGCATCCTCCTGACAGCTCTTGTCAGCAGCAGACAGACTTTGAGATAGGTAAGCGTATTGCCTCGTTCACGCGGATCGAGGAATTTATTCTGGTTGCTGGCGCTGGCAAACCATTTGCCTTCTTTCTCCCGGCCTTTAATGTCCAGGAAATCATCGTTTTTGGAACCATATTTAAAGAAAAAATGGTTCTGGTAGGTTGGAACCACGATACCGATTTTATTCCCATGCTCAACAACGTGGGTCGGCCAACAAAACAGATCCTTCCAGTATTCGCCACCGGATTGGCCAAAAATGTTTTGCCTGTAGCGGCCGGTGATCATATCAATACGATCCCGGGCCTGCTCATTCTGCGGTTTATGATAAAAAGCGACGACGTAAGATTTATCAGGGGAAAAGTAAACATCCTTCATCGAGCCTGAACCAATCACCTCGTCAACATACTGGACTGTTTCGCCGTCCTTTGTTTTGCACGTAACGATATTTGCCATATTGATCACCGAAAAAGCGTATCCCTTACCACAACACCGCAATAGTGCGGTCATCATGGTTCCCAGTGGAGAAAAAGTTTAGCCAATCGCCTAACCTCTCAGACGCAATACTGGCGTCTGCGAGGACAGGGGAGAGCTCATTAATGAGGCGGGTCCATTTTTCGTCACTGCGAAGCCCGTTATCCGTCTCAAACAGAGGGTCTGAAACGCCGTCGGTCATGAGGATCAAGTGAGATACGTCATTCCATTTACCCACGCTGATGCGGCCGGTAAATAGTGGGTCTGCGATAATGCTCTGGTCAAGGAAGCGGGTTTGTCCTGCGTATTCTCCGCTATCGGGATTTCCCAGTATCCTGACTTTACCTGAAGGGCTGTATGCACCTATCGCACCATCGCCAAGCCAGAAAGCAGCTGCAAACAGGTCCGTATCAGTTCGCAGTGCTACAGTTGCCAGAAGGGTTGTTGAATAGGATTTCACCGGTTGTTCTGCACAAATGGCTTCGTTCTGGATGCTATTGACCGCGAGCGTAGCTGCCTGTTTAAAATGATGAAGCATCGCGTTTATGGTTGCCTGCCGATCGCTCCCTTCCCACGTCGAGATATGCTCTTTTAAATAGACGCCTTTTACTCCACTGAGCTGATTGAAAAGGTAATCGCCAGCCGTCCTGACGGCAATTCGCGATCCTTCTCTGGAATTTACTGCACTACCGGCCCCGTCTGCGACCAGCATGACAGACCATCCTGTTTCCTGGCAGTGGTTGATATAGAAGTCATCATCTCTGAAGCTCCCGGCATGCTCGTGAGAGCGCCCCCGGCGACTGGCGGCAGCAATACGTATGTTATCCCTGACCAGGCTAGCAGCGTCCAGATGGGACTTAGGGTAGGGAGCGTCTGCTGGTGGTTCTATTACCTTCCACAGGCTTCTCGGATCCGGGTTTACTACAAAAAGTAACTTTGTTTCGCATTCGTCGTGCGAAGTGCATGACCACAGTACTGAAAGCTCAATATCGCCACTTTCAGTGGGGATGCCAGTGAGCAACCCTTGTTCTTTTTTATACGAAAGGCCAATGTCCCGGGGAAAGACGACGTCTCTTATCGTCGCCAGCCCACCCTCATCCAGTATGATGGCAACCGGCGAAGAGAAACGTTCGCCTGCGCGGGCGTTGGGTATGGTTATTCTCGCTTTCGGGGGCATTACAAATTGCACTTCTGACCCGGTCCGCTGCTGGCCTGCCGGTACCTGCCCAGGTTTTAGTATCGGAGAAGCCAGGTTTGCAGTTTCATTTTTAGCTGGTTTCTGAAGTTCGTAAAAAGGCATCAATTTCCAGAAGGTAGGGCTGATTTCATTATCTGTGACTGTTTGCGTCTCTGGTTTAGTGGTAGTGTCGTTGTCCGGGTGATCAGCATCAGCTCCGACCTTCTGTTGCTGATCGGAAAGGCCGGGAGCAGACGAGACGGCAGCCGCTGATTCGTTCTCACCTTCGTTAACCCGGGCAGATGAACCCTGTGCAAGGTTCTCAATCCGCTTTATAAGCTGCATAACCTCGCCGGAGAGGGTTGGATCCTGCGATGGATGGAAAAGCCGCTCCGCTTCTACAGCGTGGCCCAACTCAGACAGTACTAAGCGGATAATCTTCTGTTCAAGTGAAGTATCTTGCGACATCAACCTCTCCCTCTGTTTACGTCGAAGTTAGTGTTTCCGCCATCATTGCTGAATGAAAGGCCTTTTTCACACCATGGACAGATCACGTCATCAGGGCCGTCAATGCACAGCAGCTTCCCGCATGAACACATGGCAAACGCACTGGCATTACCACAGTGGGGGCAACCCGGTACGCCATGCAGTTCGCTGGTGTTTACCTGCAAACCGGTAGCGGTGGCATCTGACCACGCAAAATAGTCCTCATCGATGGGATAGCATCCGGCAATATTAAAGCTGTTCAGGTTCAGGTTGAAATCGAGTCCGGAAACCCTTGCTGGTGGCCGTTCATATTTCATCAGGTACGGTCGACGGGTCTTGCTGCAACGGCCGGTGAGCGTAACGCAGTTTTCGTCGTACGCTTTTACATATTCGTCTTTGGACAGGCGAACTATGTATTCAGTCTGGCTGAGCTCCGGTTGTTTTTCGTCCCCGACGCTGCGGCTGTGGGCGGTAACCGAGGCCGTGATCCATTTGATGAAACGGGTAAAGTCACCTTCCTGTGATTCTGTGAATAGCATGACATTCTCTGTCAGCTGTCGCAGGATATTCAGGTCCGCTGATAGGCCCAGGCCAACGGCAATGAGATTCACCTTACTCGCGTAGTGATTTTTCCAGCGTTTCACTTCTGCGGTTGTGTCGTCAGTAGGGCGTCCGTCGGTAAGGAGATACACTACGGGTTTCCAGTCGCCTTTAGTCTCATGAGTGGTTTTTCTTACCTGGGTATCAATTTGCACGGTCAACTCACGCAATGCAGCCCCAAGGCTCGTGCCGCCGCCAACGGGAAGGCGTGGAGGGTAGAACGATGCAATTTCGTGCAGAGGTACAATCGTGCGGGCTATTCCGGCAAAGGCGATTACCGAGACCCAAGCTGTTTCAAGTGCGTGTGGATCTTTTCTTAAATCTCCGACGATCATTTGCAGACCATCAGTCATTTTTTTCAGGTTTTCACCGATCATGGACTCTGAACAGTCCAAAACAAAAAAAACGGGAAGGCGTCTCATAATATTCCTCGTACGGCTGGTAACAGCCAGCAGAAAACGGTTCTGTACAGGAAGGCGCCGCCGGGTAAAGTAGCACCTTCCTGTCTGTCAGAGCACCAGCTGTATTTCTGGTGGAGGAGGTGGGAGGGTATCTGTTCCGGTATTGATCCCCGCGCTTGTGCTGCCGGAAGAAACGCTGGCCGAAACCCATTTAAAGAAACCTGCAAATGCGGTTGAATCGAGAGTCTCCAGAGACACAACCTTATCGGTGAGCTGTTTTAAGTGCTCGTGGCCTGCTTTAGGACCAACGGCGCAGGCAATGATGGAGCCGAATCCTCGCCCGCGAATAGCTTTTACTGCTTCACCGTACGCCAGGGCATCAGAAGGCGTACCATCAGTCATCAGGAATACCAGGGGACGCCAGTCTCCTTTTGTATCGCCATCCGAGCGACGCACATCACGGTTTACACACTGCATCAGACATTCAAGGGCAGCACCGGTGAACGTCCCGCCAGCGCTTGGCACTACGATGTCAGAAAACTGGAAGTCTTCCAGCGGCGTGAGAGGAATAAACTCACGTGCCTCATTGTCATAGGTGATAATGGAGACATGAACGCTTTCGAGGGCGTATGGATCCTGGCGGAGAGCGTTAAGCATCGCCTGAATTCCAACGTTAACGGAATGGATGGACTCACCGCGCATTGAGCCGGATGTGTCGATAACAAGGTAAACAGGCAGGCGACGCATCAGATGTAATTCCTCAGGTGTGAGACAAACGAATCTGATTCTGAAGGCTCACCAATTGCCCTGAGTTTCCAGCCTGTAGGTTCGCGTATCAGCTCGGCAAAAACCATGGAACGTTGGCTGGCGAAGGCGGGTCCGCCAGAAAGATCGAATCGTGCCATTTCAATATTACGGGCATCAACTGCCCGGATGAAGGCATTCTGAACCTTGCCAAAGTGCTGCTGTAGTTTTTCTCCATTGTAGATCTGAACGATAAACACAATTTTCTCGTACTGAGCATCAAGGGAATTCAGGCGAACGATAATTTGCTCATCGTCACCATCACCGGCTCCAGTTCGGTTGTCGCCCGTCAGCCAGATATTGCCTGACTTATGGCGAAGGCTATTGAAAAAGATAATATCGCCATTCACCAGCGTAGGTTTACCATTTTCCACATTGCCGAGATCGGTCACTTTTCCGGCTGAATTACACAGGAAAGCGATCACATCAAGGTCGTATTCTTCTTCTTTCTTGCCAAAGATCCCACCAAGGAAACCTTTCTTTTCCTCATTAATATCCCAACCGAGGCCGATAGTAACGGACGAGAGATCGTATTCATTTTTTTTCAGGCTTACGCCCTGACCTTTGCTCAGACTGACAGACATAACATCCCCTTAATCAATAAAATTATAAAACCACATTCACTTCAGGTGGTGGTGGTGGCAAGTCTTCAAGACCGATTACTTCTTTTTTATTGGACTCAACTTTCTGACTGCCTACCGAAATGCTCGCACTTACCCATTTAAAGAAAGCTTTAATTGTCGAACTGTCAGCCGTATCCAGCTGAAGCACGATTTCAGTGATTTCTTTGAGAACGTTGGTATCAGCATCATGCCCGGCTGCACATGCCACAACAACGCCAGTTCTGGCCGCTTTAAACTCATTTAGACCTTTACGCCAGTCATCATTCGGACTCCCATCCGTCATCAGGAATACCAGGGGACGCCAGTCACCTTTTGTGTCAGCAGTCGTTTTCTGTACTTCAGTGGCAATGGCGCTGGCCGTGAGAGAAAGCGCTTCGCCAAGAGACGTGGTACCGCTGGCTGTTAGTGCTGGCAACTGGAAACTCAGGAGGTCTGTCAGGGGGACTGCCTGTCGGGCAGAAGAGTCAAAGGTGATAACTGATACAAAGGCCGTTTCAAGTGCATACGGATCCTGTTTCAGCGTGGTAAGCAGCGTCTGAACGCCGTTCTTGACCGCCTCGATAGGCTCTCCGTGCATAGAGCCGGACGTGTCGAGTAGCAGATATACGGGTAAGCGTCTCAAATGTAATTCCTTCTTAAGAGATCGGAAGAGGAAAGTAGTTTCAGGATGATGCTAGAGTTTGTTGATTTGATAAAACGGGACGGCATCAGTCGGGGGGGGGGAGGGGGGTATATACTCAGGCGTTGGCTCAGAAGCCACTTTAGAGTAATTGGTTAACCACCATTTAATTACCGACATCTGAATGGCCTCTTATCAACAGAAAATAATTCAGACCGGACAGAAATATAAGGTTTCTGAAAAAACTCCGGCAAAAATAAACTGTCATGTGCATGAAAATCATCATACATCACAGATCTGCATGTATGGAGTGTAAATCGCGCAAAGATTGATGTGTAGCACAAGTGGCTGTCAAGACACCAGGTTTTGTAGGCAGAAAGGAGCAGTTGCCTTGCTGACAAGATATTCGACGAAAACTATGTCATATCAAGACAGATGTGAAAAATGAGACAACCGGGGTTTCCGCCCCGGTTTGAGATTTAGCGTCAGGACTTTTTTACGTTATATTCTTTTATCAGTTCGTCAACGGCGCGCAAAGCCAGTTTCTCAACCGCTTCACTTCGGGTGGTTCCACTGAGTGCTGCCAGGCGGTCAATTTTTCTTAAAATCCGCATTCGTAGTGATAATGACACGGACGTTTTTTTATCCTTGTCCAGAACGACCTTTCCTACAGACTCACTGGTTTTCAGTTCAGCATTCTGTGCGAGCGCTTCATTCATCCGGCGTAGGGCCTTTTTATCCAGTTGACCCGGATTAACGAGATGGTAGGAATGACCAGCCTTGCTGTATTTGATTTCCGCAGAATATGACTCGCGTAGCTCTTTTAGTGCCCGGGTTAACGTCGGCTCTGAGCATTCCAGACTGGTTATAATGTCGGCAGCGGAAACAGGCTTGCCGGTGCCCAGTAAGTTGGCAAGCTTAAAAATCCGGGCCTGTCTGGTATTTAATTGCATCGTTAGATTTAGCCTGCTTAAAGGGTTAGTGGTTCAATAGGCTGAAAAATGAATGTACTGCTCATCTTTCGAATAACCGTGAGATTGCCTAATGCTTCAACCGGATCAACGTGTTCTATGCCCTCAAAATTCACCGATGACATCTGGCTGCGAGTGCATTTGCAGGACAGAATATACTCATCCTCCAGGTAGCCGGTCCGCTTACTTACCCGTTGAGTAAAGCCTGACACAATCACGTTGTCGAACGGTAGCGTATGTAAAACGATACCGACCAGGCGGAACAAGCATCCATGAACGTGGCGGGCATAGTTTTCGCGTACGGTTTTTTGCGTCATGGCTTTTTCCGTCAGCTCCGTGCCCCGGGCATTGACGCCGTAAATCTTATCAGGGAAATCTTCAATCTCAGCTAAATCAACATCCAGCAGGACAGTCGATTGATCGGGTTTTACTTCAAATGCTACAAGCGTTTCACGCGGCCATTCAGTTTCTGCAAGCACTCCCGCCAGGTATGATTCAAAAAACGCGGCATCTGTCCGGAACTGTTGTCGGGCATCTGCCTGAGCCGTGGCGAGCCGTTTTTCATGTTCTTCAGCATCAAACTTCCAGTTTGCATACTGTTCGGCCCAGGCCGTCCGTTGTTGCTGGTATCGATGCTGTCGGAGGGTATTATCACGCTCCACATCAATCAGCTCCTGCTGCCACCGGCGAAGATTCTCGGCATGGCGCTCAGCCTTAGCTGATTCCGATTCAAACCATTTACCCAGAAAACTAATGCCTTCGTTCCCGGCAGGCTCTTCCGGCAATGAAAGGTATTCTGGCTTTTCAGGCCGAACTGGTGCCGGGACCTGAAAAGGCGACGCTCTGTTTTGCAGGTATACTGCCTCCAGTTCCGTCCGGCTGATGCCTGTTTTTGGGTCTGGCGTCAGTTCATGAATATTACGGATTGCGGTCACAGCTGACATGAGTTCAGCTGCTTCCTGCTCAAGAGATTGTCTGAGCCCCGGGTCGGTTGCCGACCGGTTCCTTCCTCCGGAACGCGCTGCCCGGTCAAGTCGGGTACGGTAACTCAGCCCGGTACCGGGCAAGCCCAGATTGGCATAGGTCCCCCGGCTACCAAAAGAAACGGAAGCACCTCTCGGCCCGACGCTCAGGCTCGGTGTTCCGTTACTCAGGTTGAGGCGAACACCCGGAATAATATTGATCGATTTTCTGAACCTGAACCCCATTATGATTTCCTTAATGATGCTGGGTCACGGTAAGTAATCTGATTCCATCAGCGCTTTGCTCATTCTGTAATCCGTAAAAACGAGCTCTGTCCAGAATATCCGCCGCCCAGCGGCGATGTGTAGCGGGTTCACACATTGCTCCCTGCGACTTAAACACAGCCTGGGTAGAGTTCAGGATCCGCAGAGCGTCAGAGTGCTCACCTTGGGTGACCATCAGCGCGTTTTGAATGACCTCTATCTGACGCGGATGAATGGCTGTTTTACCCACGAGCCCATGCGCCATATCAAGAGCCAACTCTCTGGCCATAACGGCATGATCGTCAATATGCTCACACACGGGTGCGGTCAGGGCAAAATCACGCGGCCCGAAGACCGAAACGAGCATTTTGATGACGTAACCCATCGGGCTGTCATACAGCGTCAGATCCCGGGGACGGCGAAGCGACACAACGTTCATAAGATCGTTGCCGCCGATTCGGAGTGCAATAATGCGTTCGTGGCAGGGATGTTCCATGAGGCGGGTGGCCAGCACGCGCATCTGAACCACGTCAAAGACGTCTTCTGTTTCCAGTGTTGGCATCATGCACAGGTGAGTCCCGCCCATGATATCCCACCATTCAGTTAACGAACTGAGGGTAAATTTAGGCAACACAAATCCATCGACAGCAGAAAGATCATAATGCTCTTTTAACCATTTGCCCATTTCGGCATGCCGGGGACGAATAAACACCAGAGGCCAGTCATTTTTACCCCGGCTACGCATGCTGTTACTGAGCTCGTGCAGCAACTGCTCAAGGTTTTTGAGGGCAACGGGGATGTCTGCTTCACTGACAGCATCCTCAAGGCAAATGACCAGAGATCGTAAGCCTGGGATTTTCCCGTGCAGAACGGCATCAGCAATATTTTCCCGGGTTGCAGGCATGTATAGCGTTGCCCCCAGATTCCAGGGAGAAAGACGATTTTTCATCAGTGTACCTTCTTGATAATGGTTACAGCCCGATACTGGCCGAGGGTTCCCCCCATTTCTGTAACAACTATTCCCTTTTCACGAGCAAGCCCTACAAGCAGTGCAACGTCCGGGTCATCAATTGAACGCACAAAAACATGATCCGGTACCCGACGTAAAACGGCCCGGGTTGCTTCAGCAATGCCTGGCTTAATACGATTGACGCTGTCCACTTTAAATTCATCGGCCAGGAACGCGATAACGTCACGACTCGTCTGCCATAAGGCCCGGGCTGATTCCATATTCCAGTTCAGAGGTGCGAGGGATGACGGTGCTAACTTCTTACGGAAATGAGCGATGGTATCAACAAGCATACGGCTGCATTCGTATTCGCTGAGATGCTCGCAAACCATGCAACCATGTAACCCTTCGGAGGACCATACTGATCGGGAGATCAAGCCTGACACCGGCGCACCCATGATGCCAAAAGGGATGAGCCAGTCGTCATCACTGGCAGCAAGCCAGGAGCAGCCACAGGGATCCGCCAGGACAACCAGTCGCGGCTGCTCAGGATAGCCTGGGCGATCTTTCAGTGCGCGTACAAGTTCTCCGGTAATTGCACCTTTACCTGTCCATCCGTCAACAAAAACAATACCGCTGGTACCATGTCGCTCTTCAATGACGTCGAGTGCTGTACTGTCAATTCCGCGATCCCGGATGATGCTGATGCCGTAATGCCATGAGGTTTTCCCCATATCACGCAGGGCCTGGTGCAGCATAACGCCGAGGGGCACGCCAGCCCTGACAAGACTGGCCAGAACGATGGGCTCATCACCGAAGCGTTCGGCCAGAGCAATAGCGAGCTGCGTGACTTCTTTTGCAAGCCTGTCTGCACCCCGATCCAGCGCCCGGTGAAACAAATCAAGATGCCATTTTGTTGGCGCTGGCTCCTTGCTGAGCATGTCCGAATAATGTTTCTTTCCGGACTGAATCAGCTCTTCTTTTTGCTCAACCGGCGTCATCTCAATGACTACCGGCTTTAGCAGAAACTCCACGTCACCGGGCTGGTATGAGCCAGCGAATGTTTCATGTAGCTGCATTTTATTCTTCTCCAAAAATTCGCTGTGAAATGGCCTCTGCAAACTGACTCTGTCGCGGAAGGCCAAACCAGCTGCACAGTTTCATAAAACGGTGATCGCTCAGGCTGTCACCCAGACCTATTACGGGGAAAACACCTCGCTCAGCGCGAAGCTTTTCGAGCAGCCAGCTGACAGCTCGCCCCTTCTCAACCGGCGTGGGGAGCCAGGCTACGTTATTACTGTTTCGATGGATGTAGAAACCTTCCGTTGAGAACACCTTTTCAATTTCATCAGCAATAGCAGTGAGCTCATCGAGGCGTGTGCTGTCCCGGTGTTTCATGACCATATAAACCGGAGTTTCATCATATTCATAGTTAAGCCTTGCCCAGGCCTTGATACCCTTTGCGTCCATCATTTCAGTGATCAGACGTTGCATAGACTCTAACCTTTCCTGGTAGGGCGCTAACTGGTCGAGCATAAGGGCCTTCCATTCCTCGTTGGGCGTTCCCTCTGGCGTTAGAATGACGGCCCCGTGCGTTGTGATTGCCCAGGAGCGGAAAGGGATCCTGACGCGGCTTATTTCTTCAGTTCCCCGTGCGGTAACAGGAATGAGCTCAGCCTGCTCAAGGAGCCAGTCCACCAGCATGGACTGTTCTTCTGTCATAAAACTTCGTGGATTCAGGGTGCGATCAACGGCACCGGTACGAAATGGTTCCAGGGCCAGCTCGTCTACCATTTTACGACGGGTCTGAAACAGCGTGTCGTCAAGGTCGCTCAGAACAACGGGTTTATTCATAGGTAACAATCTCAACGACGGGGGCAACATCAGCCAGCGCGTTCATAAGCTGACTATCAATACTTTCTGCGGAAGTCTCAGTACAAACAAGAATACGGTCAAACTGCTGGTGGGCTACGTTATAGACAAAATTGGGGATGCCCAGCCCGTAGTTATCAGTAAATGAAATCGCGGACTCAATGGCATAACCAACAGCGATAGGGGAGCGGGTGGTCGAGCCGTAAAATGCCTGTGCCCCGGCAGCTTCGAGCCGTTCAGCGAGCAGGAACGGTTCCCAGACGAATTCCCCGGTCCCGAGAACCAGAATACGTTCTCCCCGGCGGACTGATACCCCATGACCGAGATCGGCCGCTGGTGCGAGCATCCCCAGTCGCCCCCAGGACTGTTTTCCCTGAATGTCCCATTCTCCGCGCGAAGTTACGTTGACCTTCGGCATGTCTGGCACAGGTGCATCAGGTAATGGGGTCCATCCCCACCGACCGCTTACAAGAGAAACTGAACGGACAGGCAAGGGGCTACGCTCCGGCAGGGCATTGCTACTCCAGTCGGTAAGTGTTACGGCGATAACCTGTTCGATATGTTGGAGTTTGCCGGTATTACGCAGGGCAGAAAGCAAGTTAACAAAGGTATTACCGGTCGTTGCTTCGTCATCAATCAAAACCAGCGTTCGCGCATCGGTAACCCGGCGTCTTTTCTCTTCATCATCTGGCAGAAAAATCAGATGATCGGTGGCATGGCTGTGTTCTTCCTTGAACTCGCAAAGCAACGAGCCATCAACCGGGTGCCGGGTAGACGTCAGATAGACAGATTCATGATGCTGATGGCGTACTTCATCAAACACACCTGCACCAAGCCCAACGGCCGTTTCAGCCATGCCGATGAACAGCACGGGCCCTGCCAGTGTTGATGGAAACTGGTTGGCAAGCTGCCTGTAGGCCTGCCGCATGACTGAGGGTGGAACGGGAATATGCCTGCCGAGAACTTTGCTGACAAACAGAAAGGCCCGTTTCGGGTTGCGTCTTTCAGCGATATCAAACAGGTCATCGAGCGGGATTTCACCCCGGTCCCGGGTAACCTGGATAGTGCCGCTTGAGAGTTTACGGCGATAAATCATATCTTCGAGGGATTCAGACATAAATTCGCCTTAATTCAGTCGGTTAGAGAGTAATTCCGGGTATGCGATTACATCCGTGATGGATCTGACTGCAACCGGAGAAAAGGTGTTTGTAGCGCTCTGGATCACCGCATCTTTAGACATCAGACCAAGCTTAAAGGCAGCAAACAGCCCGGGAAGGTTTACCCCGCTGTGAAGCGTGTAACCGACCCCTCCTGACGGACGCATGTTTGTTTCAAGTAGCACTGCGTTGCCATGTACATCGTTTCGCGTCTGAACATTCACCAGCCCGTCCGCTTTCATAATTCGGGCACAGGCGCACGCCAGCTCCCAGGCGCATCCTTCGTTCACCAGATACTGGATAGCCCCCTCTTTACGACGCCCCACAGCTGCGAGAATTTCACCTTTAGCTGCGAGGATATCAACGGAAAATTCCGGGCCTGGCAGGTATGGCATCAAAACAAGGGGTTTAAACGACTCAGAGGCCGATGCTGCTGCAATATACTGTTGCGGACTGACCAGGCGATGTTCTGGATGATTAAAGACGGCCATGGGCGATGCACTGTCATCAAAGCGCCAGAATCCCATGCCATAAATACCCGTCACCGGCTTCACGCATACCGGACTGTCAGAAAACGGTGGGGCCACGAGGTGCGCCTTTAATTCAGCAAGGGTATTCACGCGCCAGGAGGGCACGACCGGGAGGCCGTTTTGCTCCATGAACTGAGCAAAAGTAACTTTTTCGTCTGCCAGGGTAAGCCAGTCGGCTCCGGTTGCACCGGTAGTAAGGGTGGCACCTGTCGACTCAATGGCTGTGCGGTGTTCCTCAAACCACTGGGTATTACGGCCCGTGTGAATATGGTGGATGCCATGGTTCTGGATGGTTTCCTGAATAAACTGAAGGCGTTTTTGCGGGTCTTCAGGTTCAGTCAACGAATAATCGGCAACGGAAAGAATTTCATTTCTTTCGTTACGGTGGGAGGCAAAAACGGTAATTCCAAAGTTATTTTTTTGTGCAAATGACTTTACCCCCTGAATAATATCTCGTTGTGAGGACAAGCCTTCCATAAACCAAATTTTTTTGTTCATAGTTTTTTATTATCCAGAACGCCATGCAGTATTGTGATTGAGAAATGAGTCTATGGGTGACCTTGCTACATGTCAATCATAATATGATTTATCAATCTTCTAAAAATTGAGTGTTGAGATTTTACTTAATTTTGCATAATGTTGAATTTAAAGGTTTTTATTTGATTAAAACAAGGATTGGAGCATCTTTTATTCGTGTTTTTTCAGAAACCTACCAAAATTTCCCTTGTCAGTGAACTTCATCATGATATGATTTTTTCGTCAGTTAATAAACATACCTTTGATTGTCTCGGTCATTACCATTTTAAGGAATAATATATGGTTTCATTAAGTAAGAACCAGACGGTATCACTCAGCAAACAATCTTCTGCGTTAAGCCAGCTTCAATTCGGTCTCGGTTGGGATCCGATTAAGAAAAAAGGTTTTCTTGGCGGATTGTTAGGTGGCAACGGCTCAATCGATCTCGATGCTGGCTGCGTATTAATGGACAGCACCGGTAAAAAAATTGACACCATCTGGTTCCGCAAACTGAAATCCACCTGCGGCTCTGTGGTGCACAGTGGCGATAATCTGACTGGTGAGGGTGATGGCGATGATGAAGTGATTAATGTCACCCTGTCCCGCTTGCCTGCAAATGCTGAATACCTGGCGTTTACGGTTAACAGCTTCCGTGGTCAGTCGTTCAATGACGTCGAAAATGCCTTCTGCCGTGTGGTCGATCAAACCGGCAAAGAGCTGGCTAACTACAAGCTGACTGAGCAGGGCTCACATACCGGGATCGTTATTGCTTCGCTGCGTCGTAATAACGGCAACTGGGACTTTACTGCCCTTGGCCATGCCTGTCGCGGCCGCACAATCGACGATATGCACTCCGATATCGTTTCAGTGGTAATCCGCTAATGAATCTGACGCCGGGGGGCAATGCCCCCGTTCCAGCCCAGGAATTGCGGGTCCGGATCACCTCGGGTGGCCAGGTGGATGCTTCTGCGTTTCGACTGTTCGCAGACGGGAAGGTGCAGGGTGATGCGGACATGGTGTTCTATGGCCAGCCACGTAACGATGATGGTACCGTCAGCCTGGTCAGTGAAGGCCAGTACTCAACGTTTACTGTCGCGCTCAACCGGCTGAAATCTGATGTTCAGAAAATTGCGTTCACCGTGACCTGTGATGGTGGGCAGACGGTATCTGGTCTTCGTAATCTTTCCATCGACGTGGAGCAGGGGGCTACCGGCCTGGTTAGCGGCATTGTCGACCTGAGCGGCCGTCAGGAAGCAGCCTTAATTCTGGGTGAATTTTACCGTCGTAATAATGACTGGAAATTTCGCTTTGTTGCGCAAGGGTTCAACGGTGGACTCAAACCACTGGCAGAACATTTCGGCGTAAATATTGCCGATGATCCAGCCCCCGCAGCCCCGACTCCGCCAGTTGCAACCCCTCCACCCGCTGAGACAAAAATCAGCCTGAGTAAGGTATCTCTGACAAAAGAGAAGCCTGCAATCAGCCTGACCAAGCGGGATAACTTCGGTGAAATCCGGATTAATCTGAACTGGCACCGGGGTAGCAGTAAATCCGGGCTTGCAGGCATGTTCGGCTCCAAAGGAATCGACCTGGACCTGGGGGCGTTTGTTGAGCTTCAGGATGGTTATAAGTCGGTCATTCAGGCGTTGGGTAATGCTTTCGGTGATTATCGTGATGAGCCTTATGTTCAGCTCAAGGGCGATGATCGTACGGGGGATGTGTCAGACGGCGAGTGGCTGCATATCAATGGCCGTGAATGGAAGCATATCCGTGAAGTGCTGATTTACGCTTTTATCTACGAAGGAGTTCCCAGCTGGGATAAGACAGATGGTGTGGTCACCATTCACGTTCCGGATCAGCCCCCGATTGAGACCCGCCTGACAGAAGGTGAAAACCGTCGCACATTGTGCGCCATTGCCAGACTCGTAAACGAAAACGGCGCGATTAAGGTCGAGCGTATCAACCAGTACTTCAAAGGCCAGGACGAAATGGACCGGGCATTTGGCTGGGGATTTCGCTGGAGCGCCGGTTCTAAATAACACAGCAACAAAGGAAGCAAGTATGAGTTTTTTCGACAAAGTTAAAGGTGCCATTAACTCCGGCCGGGACGAACTGACCCGCCAGGTTGGCTGTTTCAAAAACAAAAAATTTATGCAGGGCACCGTTGCTGTCTGCGCCCGTATTGCCGTATCCAGTGACGGCGTGAGCTCAGAAGAAAAGCAGAAAATGATGGGCTTTCTGCGCTCTTCAGAAGAGCTGAAGGTCTTCGATACCAATGAGGTGATCGAGTTTTTCAATAAACTGGTTTCAAGCTTCGATTTCGATGTGGAAATCGGCAAGGGCGAAACAATGAAATACATCCTGGCGCTGAAGGATCAGCCTGAGGCCGCTCAGCTGGCCTTACGTGTTGGTATTGCTGTTGCGAAGAGCGACGGTAACTTCGATCAGGATGAGAAACTGGCCTCCCGCGAGATCGCTATCGCGTTGGGCTTCGACCCGGCTGAATTTGGCCTCTGATCTACATCCCTAAGGGTAAAATATGGTTTCAACACACATCGGCTTCCCGACTGAAACGGTCATTGTTTTCATTGCACTTTCAGTCGGTGCCATCTTTATTGACCTGTTTATGCACCGTGATGATAAGCCCATCTCCCTGAAGAGTGCGGCACTCTGGTCCGTATTCTGGGTTGTGGTTGCGATGGCATTTGCCGGTTTCCTCTACATCCACCACGGTGCTGAGGTTGCCAGCCTGTTTGTTACGGGTTATGCGCTGGAGAAAGTGCTGTCGGTTGACAACCTGTTTGTCATGATGGCCATTTTCTCCTGGTTCGCCGTACCGGATCGTTATCGCCATCGCGTTCTGTACTGGGGGATCATTGGTGCCATTGTCTTCAGGGGCATTTTTGTCGCCATCGGTACGAGCCTGCTGAGCCTGGGGCCGTACGTTGAAGTCATCTTTGCTATCATCGTTGCCTGGACGGCGGTCATGATGCTTAAAAGTGGTGATGATGATGATGAAATTGAGGATTATTCTCAGCATCTGGCTTACCGCATGGTTAAACGCTTCTTCCCCATCTGGCCGAAGCTCAGAGGTCATGCTTTCCTGCTTAATCAGAAGGAAGTGGATGCCGAGCTGGCGAAGCCAGAAAACAGCGATGTGACCATTGGCCGTGGTAAAAAGGCGGCGCTGTATGCCACTCCGCTGTTCCTGTGTGTGGCCGTGGTTGAACTTTCGGATGTTATGTTTGCGTTTGACTCGGTACCGGCAATTATTGCCGTCAGCCGTGAACCGCTAATCGTCTATAGTGCCATGATGTTTGCTATCCTGGGCCTGCGTACCCTGTACTTTGTCCTTGAGGCATTGAAACAGTATCTGGTTCATCTGGAGAAGGCCGTTATCGTGCTGCTGTTCTTCATTGCGGCAAAACTTGGGCTGAATGCGACCGATCACATCTGGCATCATGGTTACAGCATCGCGGCCACAACCAGCCTGTATGTTGTATTGGGTGTTCTGGCGCTGGGTATCATTGCAAGCGTCATGTTCCCGGGCAAACCTGAATCTGAGGAAAAGGGGAGCTAATCCCCTTAAGTGTTAACCTAAACAATTACTAATCGAAGAGGTTATTTTATGAGTGTTTCTCTTTCAAAAGGCGGGAACGTCTCCCTGAGTAAAGCAGCTCCTACAATGAAAAACGTCCTGGTGGGCCTTGGCTGGGATGCGCGTTCAACTGACGGTCAGGACTTTGACCTTGATGCATCAGCATTCCTGCTGGCCGCTAACGGTAAAGTCCGGGGTGACGCTGATTTCATTTTCTACAACAACCTGACGTCTTCTGATGGTTCCGTAACGCATACTGGTGATAACCGTACCGGTGAAGGTGATGGTGATGATGAGTCGCTGAAAATTAAACTGGACGCCGTCCCCTCTGATGTTGACAAGGTTATCTTCGTTGTGACGATCCATGATGCTCAGGCTCGTCGCCAGAGTTTTGGTCAGGTATCGGGTGCATTTATTCGTCTGGTCAATGACGATAACCAGACTGAAGTCGCTCGCTATGATTTGACCGAAGATGCATCGACTGAAACCGCCATGCTGTTTGGCGAGCTGTATCGCAACAACAGTGAGTGGAAATTCCGCGCAGTCGGCCAGGGTTATGCTGGTGGTCTGGCATCTGTTTGTGCTCAGTACGGCATTAACGCGTCCTGATCGAAAAGTTACTTTTCTTATCCGGGGCTGTTTATTCAGCCCTAATTCAACTGTTTGCAGGAGCTTAAAATGGCAGTTTCTCTCGTAAAAGGCGGCAACGTATCTCTGACCAAAGAAGCACCAACCATGAATGTCGCTATGGTTGGCCTGGGCTGGGATGCCCGTGTAACCGACGGTCAGGGTTTTGACCTGGACGCTTCCGTATTTGCAGTAGGCGAAGACGGTAAAGTGCTGTCAGATGCCCATTTCATTTTCTTCAATAACAAAACCAGTCCTGATGGCGCAGTAGAGCACCAGGGTGACAACCGTACCGGTGAAGGCGACGGCGACGATGAGCAGGTCAAAATCGATCTGACCAAAGTCTCAGCAGACATCAAAAAACTGGTGTTTGCCGTTACCATCTATGATGCAGAAGCGCGTAAACAAAACTTCGGCATGGTGAGTAACAGCTTCATGCGCGTGTACAACAACGACAACGGCGCGGAAATTGCTCGTTTCGATCTGTCTGAAGACGCTTCAACCGAAACCGCAATGGTCTTTGGCGAACTGTACCGCCATGGCGCTGAATGGAAGTTTAAAGCTGTCGGTCAGGGCTTTGCTGGCGGGTTATCTGCACTGGCAACCCAGCACGGCGTGAATATTTAATAATAAAAATAAACTCAACCCCGGTGCTGTCACCGGGGTTTTTTATAGGTGTTAGCACATGGCAAAGAAAAAAGATGATGGTTCAGCTGTAATGCTACTTTTTGTTGTGGCTTTTTTTGTGTTTCTACCGTTCCTGATATTCGGGATATTTTTCTACCGGAAACTAAAAAGAAAATATTCAGCAATCCCTAACATTCAGCGTGTATATGATATTGGCGTCCTGTTTAAAACATTGGGTGCCTCCATCGTTGTTATTGTGGTTTCAGCAGTGCTCGTTCTACAATTTTGTGGGCTTCTTGCGAAAAATTTATCCCCGGAAACATCACGTAATATTGCAGGAGTTATATTAGTTCTCTATCCGATTGTAATGATCTGGCCGATGAAAAAAATGGCAGAACGCATCGCCATCGAATATTTCGGCATAATTTTTAACGACAATGACAGGACGATGATTCTTCCTGCTGATATAGGTAATATGGGATTGGGTGACCGGCTTCGCCTCAAGTTTCTGAGCAGAATGGGCGAGCAGGACAGCATTGAGATTCGAAAAATATCGAATATCACACGCGAGAAAGGTGTCAACTTCTATATTCATGGTGATTTTGGATCCCGACGCATCAACTTTTCGAACAAGCAAAAGCGCGATGAGTGTATTTCAGCACTTCAGGCCAGAACCCGGGTAAAGGGTGGCAGAGACTACGGTTACTAAACAAGGAACAGAGTCATGCAATTACAGTCAGGTCAAAATATCCTTCTATCTTCATCATCAGTCACTCTTAATCTGCGATACCCGGTACGTCCCGGTTTTAACGGCGAACCCGACACCTGCGTTTTCATGCTCAACGCACAAGGTAAGGTGAGCGGTGATAACGATTTCATCTTTTTCAATAACCTGAGTTCACCGGAGGGGGCTTTAAAACTGACGGCAGGGACGCAGCAATCAAGCGTACATATTGAACTTAACCGCGTTTCCTCGGCTGTTCAGAAAATCGCCATAACCCTCGTGATCGACGGAAGCGATACTATTACAGGCTTGCAGAATCTGAATTTGCAGGCCTCCGGTATCGCATCGTTTGATCCCGAAACAGCAGGGCGCAGCGAGAAAGCTATTATCGTGGCGGAGGTGTATCGCCATAACGGCAGCTGGAAGCTACGGGCACTTGGCCTCGGTTTCAATGGTGGGCTTGAGCCCCTGGCGATGAGTTATGGTGTTGATGTCGCACAGACAGCTCCGCAGCCAGCACAACCTGCTCGTATCAGTCTGGAAAAGAAACTCGAAACAAAATCTCCGCGACTTGTAAGTCTCGCTAAAAAGGCCTCAGTCAGCCTCACTAAAAATAAGCTGGACACCCTGGAGGCAGCAGTTGCGTTTGTTCTTGACGCGTCCGGTTCAATGAGTGGCCAGTTCAGTAAGGGCAACGTTCAGTCCGTGCTGGATCGCATAGTGAATCGCCACGGGTTTAACAGACACCTCAGAGTCATTTAAGATGGCTTAAAGAGAGGTGCCCATGAGCGGTAAGCGTTATCCCGAAGAGTTTAAAACTGAAGCAGTCAAACAGGTTGTTGATCGCGGTTATTCTGTTGCCAGCGTTGCAACACGTCTCGATATCACCACCCACAGCCTTTACGCCTGGATAAAGAAGTACGGTCCGGATTCTTCCACAAATAAAGAACAGTCAGATGCTCAGGCCGAGATCCGCCGTCTCCAGAAAGAGCTGAAGCGGGTTACCGACGAACGGGACATATTAAAAAAAGCCGCGGCGTACTTCGCAAAGCTGTCCGACTGAGGTACGCCTTTATCCGTGACAACACCTGTTGCTGGCCTGTTCGCCTGCTCTGTCGGGTGCTGGATGTTCATCCCAGTGGTTTTTACGCCTGGCTTCAGCAGCCGCATTCACAACGCCATCAGGCAGACCTGAGACTGACAGGACAGATTAAACAGTTCTGGCTGGAATCGGGATGCGTCTATGGTTATCGCAAAATCCATCTGGATCTGCGTGACAGCGGGCAACCGTGCGGAGTGAACAGGGTCTGGCGACTGATGAAACGTGTCGGGATAAAGGCTCAGGTCGGATACCGGAGCCCGCGGGCACGTAAAGGCGAGGCCAGTATCGTGTCACCCAACAGGCTCCAGAGACAGTTCAATCCGGATGCTCCGGATGAGCGTTGGGTAACGGACATAACCTACATCAGGACCCACGAAGGCTGGCTGTATCTTGCCGTGGTTGTTGATCTGTTCTCACGCAAAATTATCGGCTGGTCCATGCAATCCCGGATGACAAAGGACATTGTCCTGAACGCACTGCTGATGGCTGTATGGCGGCGTAATCCCCAAAAACAGGTGCTGGTTCATTCGGATCAGGGCAGTCAGTACACAAGCCATGAGTGGCAGTCGTTCCTGAAATCACACGGCCTGGAAGGCAGCATGAGCCGTCGCGGTAACTGCCATGATAATGCGGTTGCAGAAAGCTTTTTCCAGTTGTTGAAACGCGAACGGATAAAGAAAAAGATCTACGGAACGCGGGAAGAAGCCCGCAGTGATATTTTTGATTACATCGAAATGTTTTATAACAGTAAGCGTCGGCATGGTTCCAGCGATGATATGTCACCGACAGAATATGAAAACCAGTATTATCAACGGCTCGGAAGTGTCTAGATTATCCGTGGCGATTCA